>JAAUPI010000030.1 GCA_012035135.1 Microcoleus sp. CSU_2_2 | reverse complement strand
TCAGTTGCCTTTAGTTCTTCTAGTGAAATAGTTGTTAGTGGAAGTGTCGATGGAACGGTAAGATTATGGGATATCAGTACAGGTGAATGTCTCAAAATTTTGCAAGGTCATACCAGTAGAATTAACTATGTTGCCTTCAGTTCAAATGGAAAAATCATTGCTGCTTGCAGTCGGGATGGCACAATTAGACTTTGGGATTTTGAGACTGGTGAGTGCCTCAAGATACTGAAAAGCGATCGACATTATGAGGAGATGAATATCACGGGTGTTACGGGTTTAACGGAAGTTGAAAAAGCCACCCTCAAAGCTTTAGGGGCTGTGGAAAATTAATAGTCGCAAAGGAGGAAGTATGCAGTCAGCAATACGGATTACCACCAAAGTTCTTGCAGGAGATAAGCTGGAAATTCAAGTGCCGCCTGGTTCTGTGGGTGAAGAAGTTGAAGTGTTTGTAATTATACCAGAAAAGCCTCAACGTGGGCGACGTAAAGTGTTGGAATTGCTTGCGGAAATCCGCAGCCGTCATGTATCCAGAACTGTTGAAGAAATTGACCAGGAACTAGAAGAAGAAAGAAACTCATGGGACAGCTAAACCTACCATCCTCTGCTACAATTTACTTGGATACACAAGTCATTATTTACACCGTTGAAGCTAACCAGAATTACTATTCGCTTCTTCAACCCTTGTGGTTGAAATTTCAAACAGGTGAAATTGAACTTATGACCAGTGAATTGACGTTACTGGAAACCTTAGTTTTCCCCCTAAAAAATTCTAACACTATCTTAGTCCGTGATTACGAACAACTTTTATTATCCTCAGAGATACAGTTAGTTCCCATAACTCAATCTGTACTGAGAACAGCAGCTAATTTAAGGGCTAATACCAATCTCAAAACCCCTGATGCTATTCATGCTGCGACAGCTATCAGTGAAGGCTGTACCCTATTTCTAACCAATGACAATGGATTTCGTAATGTTCCAAATCTATCTGTTGTTATCCTGAGTGATGTTTTGGCATCCTAATCATAGGCGATCGGATGAATATGGAGGGAATTACGGGTTTAACGAAAGTTGAAAAATGCACGCTCAAAGCTTTAGGGGCTGTGGAAAATTAATTATAGGATTTACCGATAAATTCATCTGAACTGCCACTAGCGCAAGTTTGTCCATCGTGACTCTAAGCCAGTGCTAATTGTATCGCGATCGCTTTAAATAGCAAGAAGGACAAGGGTTGAGATTTGAAAAATTTATTCGTCTGAGTCTGCTTGGTATTGTGCGATCGCCGTTTGGATTTCCTCGGCAGAAACGTTTGCTTGTTCTGATTTAGAGTAAATCAGGTGTAAAACAACTTGATTCGGTGATTCAACTTGATAAATCAAGCGATAACCACCACTCTTGCCAGATTGGGCATCAGTGTTTTTAGCCCGGACTTTGTAAACAATGTATTGGGTGCCTGTAATCTGGTTTCCGATGAAGTTACCTTGGATAATCTCATCGAAGATCGGCTGAATATCGGTTTGAATTTGGCGATACTTTTTAGCGAGTCCTTTGAGGCGATGTTTGAATAATGCCGTGAATTTGAGTTGGACTGGCATATCGGACATTAGATGCCGTCCCAGAGTTCTGATATGGGGAAGGTTTGTCCCGATGAGGCTTGGTGCAGAGAAGCTTTCAGATCGGCGAGAATTTGGTCGTTGGAGTCGGTGTCTGAGTCAAAATCTGAGTCGAAGTCTGGGACGATCGCGGTTTGTGTCCGACTGGTCAAAAATTCTAGGAAGGCTAAGATTTGTTCTAAAAGCGGTTCAGGAGTCCGCTCGATCGCTTCTAGAAGGCGCTGTTTAATTTGTGACATCAGATGACCTCTAAATCTAGCTCCTTCCATTTTATATCAACTCGCACCTAATTTCCCCCTCAAGTTTTGGTGTCAAAGTCCTCAATTTTCCTGTAACGGATAGAGTCTGTGGGTCAAAACCAAGTACAATGTCTTCTTTGGGAACTCCTAATTCCACCAGTTCGTTAGCAATACCCACCTCGGTACCATCCTGCTGAATCCAGATTTTAGTGTCTATAATATCCACGTGCAAAACCGGGCCATAAATTCGCTGCTGATTGCGCCAGCCCACATATACTAATTGATAATGATCGCGATTGATATCAAAGATAGTTTGAGCCTGAATTCGCTCATCCCACACCAGACTAGCGTGTTGGGAAAGCAGATTTTGGATGTGCTGCCGATAAAGGTCTACATTTGACATTGTGCGTCTAAATATCCATATCTAAAACAATCCTATTCTTCCCTTTGAATAGATCCGAAAACCTGTTCAACAGTCAGATTTAGTTCTGGAAAAGCAGACGACAAAATTCGATCGCCCTCTCGGAACTGGCTAGCCTGATACTCCCCCTCAACCAACTGATAAACCGAGATTGTAGGTTGTTTCGGATTGCCAATGAAGCGTCTGCCACCCAAAGCAGCATAATCCACAACCCAATATTCCGGGATACCCAATCTTTCATAATCAGCCACTTTAACCAAGTAATCATCTTGCCAGTTGGTGCTAACTACCTCGATCGCAAGTTTAACAGATTTACCTTGGGTAATAATCGATGATTTTTTCCAAAGTGGCTCCGAAATCAAGGCTGGCTTGTCTAATACTATGATATCTGGCTGATATCCTGTAGTCGCTTCTAGAGGCTTGACAAAATAGGTTGATGGTGTTATGTAAGAAAGATCGAGGCGATCGATTTCTACGTTAATTTTGCGGATGAGAAAACTTGTAACTTCCTCATGGTCGCCGTTTGGATTCATCTCAACTATTACTCCATTTCGTAGCTCGAAACGTCCTTTGCCATCGGGATACCACTCTATAAATTCCTCGAAGGTTAGTAGTTTGACTGTGGTTTGAATCATGTTGGCACGGCCTCTTCTTTTTAACTGGAATCAGTAAATATTCAGTTGAATAATTTATTGTACCATTCCTCAAAGGGCTTACGCACGGTCAGAAACCGGGTTTTTTTCAGAATACTTCGTTGAGACCAGTAAAAACGGCCAAAAACCCGGTTTCTTGGGCTTTAGTATGCACGGGTGGTCAGAAACCGGGTTTTTTCTGAGAAGACGCGTTGTGTCCAGCAGATTAGGCCAAAAACCCGGTTTCTAGGATATCCTACTGACTAAATTGCTGAGCGTAATAACGAGCGTATCGATCGCCCTTTTCTAGCAACTCTTCATGAGTTCCAGATTCCATCACTCTACCTTTTTCCAATACCAAAATTCTGTCAGCTTTCCGCACAGTAGCCAAGCGGTGTGCAATAATAAATACAGTGCGATCGCGCATCAATCTTTCCAACGCTTCCTGCACTAAAGCTTCCGATTCCGAATCTAGCGCCGATGTCGCTTCATCGAGGATCAAAATTCTGGGAGCGAGCAGAACTGCACGGGCGATCGCAATTCTTTGTTTTTGTCCGCCAGATAAGTTTACTCCCCTTTCCCCCACCCAAGTTTGATAACCGTCGGGAAACTCACTAATGAATTGATGAGCGTTCGCAATTTCCGCAGCTTTCTGCACATCTTTGAGTTCATAATAAGATTGACCGAAAGCTATATTTTGAGCAATCGTGCCCGAAAATAAAATCGTTTCCTGCGGTACAATCCCGATTTGCCGACGCAACGTATTTAATGTCACATCTTGAATATCAATACCGTCAATTAAAATCTGTCCCGCTTGCGGATCGTAAAATCTCGGTAACAAGTTTACTAAAGTAGTCTTTCCCGCACCGGATGCGCCGACAAGGGCAATCATTTCTCCGGGAAGTGCTAGTAAACTCATACTTTGTAAAACTGAAACCCCCCCTAGCCCCACCTTATTAAGGGAGGGTTGAAGTTCTTCCTTATCACCTTTATCGACGGAAGTTTGAGAAGGGTAGGCAAAATTAATGTTGCGGTATTCGACTTTTCCGGTAACATGGGGAAGTTCGATCGCCCCTGGCTTTTCGACTACTGTTGGTTGAATTGCTAATAGTTCAAAAATGCGATCGCTAGAAGCCTCTCCCTGCTTGAAATCGCCGTAATTAGCAGTGGTAATTGCGATCGGATCGATTAACAGCGCTGCTCCTGCGATATAACTGATAAATTGAGAGCCTGTGAGATTACCTCGATCGATTTGCCAAGCTCCAAGTAAAAATAGTAAAATCACACTAATCGCTTCTGGAAAGCCAATGACGATGAACTGAAGAGCTTTTATTTGTTCTGATAAATACTTAGCGCGGCGGTTTTTTTCTGCTTCTTCTGCAAAGCGGGCAATTTCATATTCTTCAGCCACAAACGCTTTGATTAAACGAATGCCACTGAATACTTCTGTCAGCAAAGCAGATAAATCAGAGATGCGATTTTGACTTTCTCGCGAGTAAGCAAGCAACTTCTGCCCAAACCAGCTAATTAATAATGCCATCAGCGGTGCAATTATTAATGCACCTAAAGTTAATTGCCAGTTGAGATAAATCATATATCCCATGACCACAATTAGCTGTAAAACACCAGGAATAAACTGATGAAAAAATTTATTTATGACTTCGCCAATCCGGTCAATATCTTCTGTTAAGCGATAGGATAAATCTCCGGTTTTGGCAGTTTCAAAGTAGCCAAGATTCAATTTTTGTAAGTGGATGTAAACTTTTTTGCGGATTTCCAAAGCAATAGCCAAAGCAGCTTTTGCCATGAGCGTATCTTGACCGTACTGGACTATACCGCGCACCAGAAATATAACCGCACTCAAAGTAGCAAGTTGAGTGAATCCTTTTAAATCTCCTTTACCTACAAATTTGGTAGCTGTTTCGCCAATTAGCCACGCTATGACAGGCCAAAATACCGTAAATGCTAAGGTACAAACTAATGCTTTAATGATGGTTTGTTTTTGCTGCTGGATGTAGGGTAGGATTTGCCAATAAGTCGATCGCGTTTTCAAGATATTTTGCCCTCGCAAGTTCTGTTTATATATATATCTGAGTCAGAATATGATAACAGCGATCGGCAAATAATACTAATTCTCAAAACTCATGCAATAGTGGTTGTAGGGTGCGTCGCCATTTACAATCTTCAATGCCGATCGACAATCTCAAAGCGACGCACCTTACTAATACAGTCTAACTATTAACTGTCAAAAATCATTCTTGCCCGTCTGCATGAGTTGCCCGTACCTGAGCGCCCGCGACGACTGCGCCCCGAAAAGCAGCCGACTTTCCCGGTTCAATAGCAACTGGTTGAGCATCAATAAATCCATTGTCTATGAGATTGCCTGATTCGTCTAAAACTTCATAATTTACTTTGATATTCTTGACAATTTTACAGCCTTGATTGACAACTTGACCACTTAAGAAATTACCATCATAATTTACGTTAGTAATTGACACTTTTGCAGCAATGTTGGAACCGGGAATGCAAGTTTGGGAAGTTCCAGAAGCTGGCCGTTTCTCGCACAATTTCCCTAAGTCTACTATTTTGCCGTCAGGAGTTGTCATGTAGCAAAATGGCTCGTCAATTGGTGAGTTTTGAGCAATTGTATTTGTAGAGTCTGCTAGCAAAGGGTGAACCGCAATCGGTGAGAGGAGCAAAGTTGACAAAACTACGGTTAAATGTAAAACATTCATATTTTTTATGGATGTTCTAAAGTTAATTTTACTAGATAGTTTACATTTAATTTACGTTTAAATATCTATATTTAAATAGGCTTCACTTCGTTCAACCCAATAGAAGAAAAGCCGTCAAGCGAAGGACGGGGTTTTAAACCCAGTTTTCTGATAACCCCGCTAATCAATAGTTTGTAGATAATTCCTGCGATCGACTACGGAGAGTTTTCCCACTCAGCCGTAAGCTTGCGGAAATTATATTGAGATACACCAGGATGACAAGTAACGCAACTGCTGATATTTGCCGGTTGCGACAGTTTGACTCTGGGGTGCAGAGCTTTGAAATAGCGAGAATTGCTCATTCGGTAAGGCACCTCTTCCTCTTTTGCTTGGGGACGAGAGAAAGTTTGTAAATAATTCCACACTAGCAGGCGTGGTGGGTCTACGAGAAGCTTGAGCGTTTGTCCGTAGTGCTGGGAATCTTGCAGCAACCTGCGCCAAGTTTCTGTAGGTAAAACTTGTGGCGGTAAACCAATGTGACAGGTTGCGCAGTTTTCTAAGTATAGTTGCTGTCCGAGTTCGTAGCGTGGGGGGATGCGATCGACCGTGCCGATATCCTCAATTGGAGATACCTGAGCAAGTCGCGCGGGGGTGCGAGAGTAGGCAGCCTGAGCTGCCACCCATCCGCCACAGGTACAGCAAATAAAAATCAGCAGTACCAAAGTTGAGTAAAGCCCCCGCCAGCCTACTCTGCGACGCTGGCGGGGTTTTGCCTGTTCCATAAATCCTGATTCAATTTTTTGCTAAATCACTGGTATGCTCATGCCTTCGCGGGCTAGGCAACTATTGGCGAAAACCGCCTGTACGTCTGCTTCTACGCGATCGAGAAAATTGTCGTCGTGACCGGGATCGTGGTGAAACATCACAACCTTTTTGACGCCAGCAGCTTTCGCTACTTCTACTCCTGCTTGCCAAGTTGAGTGTCCCCAGCCGACTTTCGGGGATTTGAAGTCATAATATTCTTCGTTGGTGTAATTGGCGTCGTAAATCAGCACGTCAGCGTTGCGAGCCAGGTGAACGACATTTTCGTCCAAGCGATCGGGAAAGTGCTCTGTATCGGTGCAGTAGACAGCCGTGTGTCCCTGCCAGGTGACTCGATATCCAATTGCAGTATTAGGATGATTCAGCAAGGCAGTTTCGACTTTAACATCGTCGAGTTCGACAATATCACCCGGAGTCAGATCGTTGAATTTCAGGGCAGACTGCATCACCTGAATGGGGACGGGAAAATTGGGATGAAGCATTTGGTCAGCAAGACGATGTTTAATTGTAGTGCCGTTGGGTGCGATCGCCCCATAAATGTGAAAGCAGTTCCCTGGGATAAAGGCAGGAGTAAAAAATGGGAACCCTTGAATATGATCCCAGTGGGTGTGGCTGAAAACATATGGGCTTCAACTGGCATTTGGCGCAGCAAGTTTAAGCCCAGAACTCGCAGGCCTGTGCCGCCGTCAAAGATCAGGCGTTTTCCGCCCAAGCGCATTTCTACGCAAGAGGTGTTTCCTCCGTAGCGAATTGTTTTGGTGCCGGGGGTGGCGATGCTACCCCGCACGCCCCAAAACTGAACGACAAACTCGGTCAAAGGGCTATTTTCCATAGTGGTTTTGCTATCAGAAGGCTGTTGGCTGGCGGGGGACTGTTCGGAATCAGGCATCTTTTTTAGCTATACGCGCAGGAACTTTGGAGTTGAGATTTTAGTTTTTAGTGTTTAGATTTTAGACTTGAGAGAGTATTCTCTCCACCCTGTTTGCGGTTCAGTTTTTTCTGTGTTCCGATCGATCCGTTTAGATTAAGATAGCGTTAATTTGAGGCGATTGCAGTAAGCGATCGGATAAAATTTCCTCAAAGGTAGAAGGCTTTTATGAGGAAGATTTAGAGGGAGTTAAAGCCGTCCTAAAAGGACGGGGCTTGTATCCGATTAATTCCGGTCAGCCAACAGAATTTGCGCTCAATCTTACTCAAAAAATAATATTTTTTTCAAGATGACGATCGGAATGCTTTCTAACTTCTGGCTGTAACTCAGGATTTAGGACTGATTTGACACCCGGCGATCGACTCCTCGACTGGATTCCTTAGACGTACAGTGGTCGCGTTAAGTTCGACATAACTGAATTTTTTTGTCTGGTTGCAGTCGAGGATTGCTGGTTAGGGGTTTATTTGCGATCGGCTGCGATACACTTTTCCACTAACGGCATTACTTGCTCGACATCTTGCCAGCCCAAAATTTCCGTGACTTTTTTCTCCAAATTTTTGTAGGTTCTAAAAAATTCGGCTATTTCATCCAAGCGGTGGGGAGCTACGTCTTTGAGGGACTTATAGTGAGCGTAACGAGGGTCTTTGTCCGGAACGCACAAGAGTTTCTCGTCGCGATCGCCACCATCAATCATTTCTAGCATTCCGATCGGACGAGCCGCGATAATGCACCCTGGAAATGTGGGCTCATCCATCATCACCATGCCGTCGAGGGGGTCGCCATCATCGGCTAAGGTGTTGGGTATGAAGCCGTAGTCGCACGGATATTGCACTGAGGAAGAGAGCACGCGATCGAGAGCAAAGGCTTGCAAGTCTTTATCAAATTCGTACTTGTTTTTGCTACCGGCCGTAATTTCGATGAGGACGTTGAGCAGTCCTGGTTTCGGCTGTGCCGGAATTAGCGATAAGTCCACAACAATATCTCCAAGTTAACAGATCTTCGGGGATGAGTGCTATTTGTCAAACCCCTTTCACAGTATTTTAGGGGCGATCGGGATCGATGCTGCATGAGATTGAGACAAAGCGGGGGCGATCGGCGCTGCACAATTTGAGGATGATGTTTGTGGGGTGTCCCGCTTTCTGCGAATACCGGACGGGCGGGACGCCCATCCCACAGCAGATATAGCAGACGGGCGGGAGGCCCATCCCACAGGTTGAGGGGGAATGCTTTGTTTGGGCGATCGGCAGATATTTTCAAATCGATATATTCTGTTTAGGGTCTGTCAAAGTTCTTTTAATTTTCAACCCCAACCACTGGATTAGTTCTGTTGATAACCACTCGATTTCTGATTCAGTTAGTCCTTGATTCCCTCCTAGTCCATATTTTTGGTTGCCGACTTCAATAGTAATCTCAGAAACTTTGTATCGAATTTGTTCAATTTCTAACTGGCGAATGTCCTGTCTGGAGGCTGGCTTAGAATGATTCCATCTGAACCCCAGCAGATGGCTAGTATAGGAGATTTGCTGGCGATCGATCCTGAAATGCAATTTCCGAAATAGTGCAAACAGAAACATTACTACTACCGTAACCAACCAAATTATTGATATTATATTAAGTACCGGATATACCGCCCCGTTATCAATAAACGGCAGCAATAATGCTAAATTCGCAGGAATCCAACCTGCAAAGAGGGCAATCAAACCAAAACCGACTCCCTGTGGGGGAATTATAATTTCTATAAACTCCGAAGTTTTTGTCAGTTTAATATCGCTGCCTTGCTGCTGCACTGACATAGGAGTTTTGTCGATCGGGCGGGGATTTTTGAGGACGCGCCCTGCTTCCTTAGCCGAAGATAACCGTTTGGACAAACTCGGTTCTGTCATCCACTCCAGCCAATCAATTAAATTAGGATTTAGGTGGGATGCGCGATCGGCAAATTTAATTTTCAAATCCTGCTGTGACATTTCTGTAGGATGCAAACCCGTTACCAAATAAATTAAAGTTGCACCTAACCCGTAAAGATCGGAAGCCGGAACCGATCGCCCGCCAAATTGTTCCGGTGCCATATATCCATAAGTTCCCACTACTGTAATTGTACCGCCAAATTTTGCAGCTTGGTTCTGCACAGAACCGAAATCAACTAAATAAATTTGTCCGACAGTATTTCCGGATCTGCTGTGCAGTAAAATATTGCTCGGTTTGATATCGCGGTGAATAACAGGCGGATTTTGCTTGTGCAAATAATTCAAAATTGCTAACAGCGATTTAGCTAATTCTTTCACCTCGGTTTCACTAAAAGTACGTCCGGCTTTTAAATGCTCCTCCAAAGTTTTTCCTTTTACATAAGTCTGTACCAAGGCAAATCCTTTGCTGTTAGGTTCATCAATTTCCAGGTAATCGAGGTAGCGAGGAATTGCTGGGTGAGAAAGTACTTTTAAAGTTTCCGCTTCCCGTTCAAATAGCTTAAGATCTTGCCATTCAAAATCGCTACCGAGGAATAGCTGTTTGATGACAACTAATTTTTGAGTTTGCAAATCACGAGCCAGCAGGGTTTGGCGGCCTGTTTGTTTGCCAAGTTGCCGCTGCACTTCATAGCGTTCTGCTAATACTTTCGCCGTCATTTTTTTATCTTAATGTTAACTTGAGTTAAATCCAAAGTTATGTAGGTTTAGTTTCGTGACCTCAGCCCAACCTACTTTATATGAATTTTAAATTACAGTTCACTTTCTTGCTGATACCACCGGGCAAAATACTTGTTAGCTGCCTGCATTAACAGTAGTAGAATTATCGACGATAGAAGCCCCGATAAAATATTATACTGCGCCAAGAAGATGTTTATCGAAATACAGAGTGCGATACTAATTGCATTTAAAACTTGTCGGTGAAGTTTGGGATTAGTTAGGGGAAAAAACCACAAGCGCGTCACGATTCCTACAATGATGCCACTCCCTAACCCAAGCAAGGCGATAAAAACAAATATGGTTAGAAACATAGTTATATCATTGACTGAAACCTGATGGATCGAACCAAAAATAGACATAAATATCCAAATAGCTATTTGAAAAAATACCACACCTGCAGTTCCTGGCAAAAAGTTGCGCCAAATCGCATTCCAGAACAACCTAAAGCTACTCACCCTTATTCCCTGTCTTAGTGGCAGGGAATATTTATTGATTGTCCGTGGTTTTTCGAGAACTTCTTTTGCGATCTGGACTGAGGCGGGACGGCGCTCTAAACTGGGATTTGTCATCCACTTCAACCAACTGGTAAAAGCGGGAGTTAATTTTGTAAATTGCTCGAATTCAATCTGCAAATCTTGCTGCGGCAAATCGGCTGGATGCTGCTTGGTAATTAAGGCGATTAATGTTGCTCCCAAACCGTACAAATCGGAAGCGGGAACTGCTCTTCCGCCAAATTGTTCGGGCGGCATATAGCCGTAAGTTCCGACAACTGTAACTGTTTTTCCCTGTTGCGTCGCTAGGGTTTGAACTGCACCGAAATCGACTAGGTAGACTTCGCCGACGCTGTTGCCCGATCGATTCTTTAATAAAATATTGCTGGGTTTAATGTCGCGGTGAATCACCGGAGGCTGTCGCTGGTGCAGGTATCCGAGGATGTCTAATAATGCTGTAGCTAATTGTTTGACTTCGCTTTCGCTGAAAGTGCGGCCGTCTGAAAGATATTCTTGGAGGGATTTGGCTGCGATGTAAGTCTGAACTAGGGCGAATCCTTTGCGGCTGGGAGTGTCGATTTCAAAGGAGTCGAGATATTGGGGAATTGCCGGATGGGATAGGGATTTTAAGGTTTCGACTTCTCTCTCAAATAGTTTCAAGTCTTCCCAGTTGAAATCGCTGCTGAATGAGAGGAGTTTGACTACTACTTGCTGTTGGGTTTTTAAGTCGCGGGCGAGTAAAGTTTGCCGTCCGGCTTGCTTGCCGAGCCGCCGATCGCACTTGTATCGATTTGCTAATATTTCTGATGACAAATTCCCGATGTTTTGTCCGCTCATGTTCACCTGCCACTTAAGAGATTGAACCTAGTTTAGTTGACAAAACTGCAATTGTCTGTGCTTGTTTAAGACGATTTATTGTTTGAGTAGGGTGCATCGCTGCTAGATTTTTGATGTTAGTTGCAGATTGTCGATGGATCCGCACCCTACCGTATCTGATATGGTGCGTCGCTACCAGATTTTAGTTGCAGATTATCGATCGCGACGCACCCTACGGTATCTACACTTCCCGATCGAATATGATTGTTTTTTGGATCCGATCTACTTAAGGTGAGCGCTGGCTTTCTAATGTTACTAAAATTTTCGTCTAAAATATTCTCGCTACCGCAAAAACTTTTTCTGTTAAAGAGCAACCGATTTTAAGTGTCAGAGATCGCGCACCATGAAGACACACCTGATGGAAGTTTGAATTAACGGATTTGCTTGTAAACTGACTGCACTACGTCGAGCAGGCTCAAGACTTGCTGCCATTCGGGAGCATCAGGATTGTAGCTTTTAGCGCGCTGAATTTTTAAACTATGGTGCAAGAGGTTCAGCAGCGCGTCAGGAGACTGTAAGGGATTGTCATCTTCATCTGCTGGAGTTTGGGTTGCATTTTCTTCGATGTCTTCTTTGATTTTTTGCGCCTTATCGGCGAGGGCTAAAGCTCTGCCTGCAAGGTTTTCCGGCATTTTGGGTCGATCGGACAAACACGCGCTGGTTAGTTCTACCAATAGTTGGCAGACTCGATCGACCCATTCTCGATCGTTTACCGAAAAGGAACCTGATTTGAACACTTGCCCGTCAGGTCTTTGTTGAATACTTTGTACCTTCTGGATCAGAGGGATAGCCTTTACAGTGATGTTTTCCGGGATTCTGGGGATATCTGACAGGGAGCTACGAGCAATCTCAAGTAATAGTTGGTAAACCTGATCTACCCACTCAATATCTCCTGATTGCGAATTCCAATTATTCATAACTGATACTAGTAGTTGTCTATACCTAAGACAGGAACATTGACTATCGGCGAAGGCAGCTTTTTTTAGGAGCCACTAACGCTATTAAGACTTACGCGGACGGGGTGAGAAACCCGGATTTTGAGCGGATGTTCGATCGCCTTTATCCAAGATTGTTCTCAGAAACCGGGTAACGCTGCGGCAATTCGTAACTATTTTTCAGCGCTTCAAATAGTAGAAGTGCTCAGTTTGTTGCGGTAGGTAGCGCGAACGAAACAGGTAGGGCGAAACGCAGGTATCTCGCCTGCAAGTCTAATCCGGTTATCTAACCATCATACCTGTTAGAGCTTATTTGCAATTGCCTCCATAGGATATTAAGGTTAATTGCGATCGAGGGAACTGTATCTCCTCGATCGGCACCCACCCGCCACCTGCCTCTAGGACCAGTTGCTGCGACGCTTGCTATTTTTCGGTCAGGTTCCACACGCCGTCCCAGTTGAGTACGTCTGAAAACCGATGTTGAAATAACATACAGCGATCGACGTGCAATTTAGCTGCCTTGTTTTTGGGATCGATTTGTAAAACGGCGTTAAACTCGCGTTCGGCGT
This sequence comes from Microcoleus sp. CSU_2_2, assembly GCA_012035135.1. Lineage (GTDB taxonomy): Bacteria > Cyanobacteriota > Cyanobacteriia > Cyanobacteriales > Microcoleaceae > Microcoleus. The sequence goes on along the minus strand of JAAUPI010000030.1, from coordinate 21,730 downwards.
CTTTAAAAGCTTGCTTAGCTTTTGGTTCTAAGGCTTTCTTAACTTCGCTCAACAGCTTTTTGACTCGATCGAGTCCCAGATTTTCAAACTCCTCATCTAACATTTCTGCAACTGTCTCGGAGGCTCTACTTTTAATCTTTGCCTGCAATAGCTGCCTGATCTCTGAGGCTTTCAGTCTCTTGATTTTGGGATTTGAAGGAGAGTTAATGTCTGCTTCCAAAAGCTTCTTGACTTCGCCATCTTGCAAGTCCTTAATGTCCTCTGCTGATAGCTGCTTGACTTTTGCTTGCAGGAGCAGTTTTGCTTCATCTTCGGAGAGGTTTTTGATGCCTTCGAGTTTCAGCAGTTGGATTTCTGGATTCAACACCTGTAAGGGTTTCTCGGCTTCGGACAGGTTGTTGGGATCGTACTCTGATCGCTTTTTCACTTGATGCAAAAGCTGCTTCAGCTCGTGTTCTAACTGTTGATCGACATTGTAGGAAAGTTTTTTCAGCTCTGCCTCCGCCATCTGCTCGACATTAGTTAATAATTTTCTCACCTCTTCCTCTGAGAGTCTTTGGGTAACTGGTGTCTTGTAATGTTCGCGCGCACAGGTGTAATGTTCGATGATTTGTTGCTGTTTTTCGGTCAGTGGAGCGCCAATGGGTGATGTGCTGTCCTCATGGATACCGACGAGTTCGTAAACGATTACGGGTTCGCTTTTGCCTTTGACGGTAATGAAGTCGAGTTCCCGCACGTAGAGCCACTCTTTGTATTCTCTGTATGTATTGTCGCTGATGATTAAGTCAGTGCCGTACTGCTTGCTGGCACCTTCTAAGCGAGAGGCGAGATTCACCCCATCTCCGATCGAAGTCAATTCCATCCGTTTGCTCGAGCCAATATTACCGCTGACAACTTCATCGGAATGGATACCCATGCCGATACTAATCGGCAATTCGCCATTAGCAATACGAGCGTCATTAAAATCGGCAAGTTTTTGCCGCATTTTGACTGCGGTTTGCATCGCGCACCAGGCATGATCTTCTAGGGGCGCTGGAGAGCCAAAAACAGCCATCAAAGCATCGCCAATGTATTTGTCGAGAGTGCCTCCATACTCGAACACGATGTCTACCATCTCTTCAAAGTATTTGTTGAGCATGACTACCACTTCTTCGGCTTTCAATTTTTCCGTAAGTGTGGTGTAGCCACGAATGTCGGAGAACAACACCGAAACGTGTTTGCGCTTGCCTCCCATTCCTGTATCTCCTGAAGCCAAAAGCGCTTCGGCTACTTCTGGAGTCATGTAGCGGTACATCAAGTTTTTGACTTGCTTGGCGCTGCTGATATCTTCCATCACAACTAATGCCCCATTAACTTTATTGGGGTCGGTAGCGTCTGTCATTGAGTTAATTGAAAGGTTGATACTCTGCGATTCTCCTTCTGATGCGACTAATACTTGGTCGGGATAATACTGCTGACGGTCTTTCTCATCTTCGGGAGACAAAGCCAGATCGAACCATTTGGCAAAATCGCCTTTTTCTAACTTAATTAACTCGCGCAAAGATTGACCTTCGGCTAAGTCGGCATCGCTAACTCCCAGCAATTTCTGAGCACTAGGATTTGTCGCTACTATATTGCCTTTTTTATCGGTAGAAATCACGCCGTTAGTTAGCGCGTGCAGCATATCTTTTTGTCTTTGTTCTTGCTGCTTGACTTCGTCAAACAGTTTGGCGTTTTGCAGGGCAACTCCTGCTTGGATGTTAAACGCCTTCATAAATTCCATGTCGTTGCGATTGAAACTCGCTTTCCACTGTTCGGGAGCGTCTGGCCAGTTTTCTGGGTTGTAGGCGGGGAATTCTCCCTGTCGTTTTTTGTTGACTAATTGCGTCACTCCAATCAATTTGTGGTCGGCGTTAAACACTGGCATACACAGCATACTGCAAGTGCGGTAGCCGGTTTTTTTGTCTGTTTCTATGGAAGTTTTGGCGCGGGAATCGTGATACACGTCAAAGGGAATCAGCAGCGGTTCGCCGGATTGGGCAACTATACCTGCAAAACCCGCTGTTCTGGGTATGCGAATTTCTTGAAGGTTGCCTGAGATCGGGATTTTCGTCCACAGTTGATTTCGATCTTCGTCAATCAGCCAGAGGGTGCTGCGATCGGCATTCATCAGTTCTTTGGCTTGATCCATCACCCGTTTGAGGGTATCTTCTAAGTCTAAACTGCTTTGAGAAAGAGCGTTGACAGCATTCATCAGGGCAGTAGCGGCCCGCTGTCTCTGAGTTGCTGCGTAGAAAGATTTAGACGACTCTAGAATTAGGCGAATCGACGGGGCAAATTCTTTAAAAACTTGTTCGTCTTCTTGAGTAAATCCTGCCTTGTCAATTTGTTGGTCTAAAGTGCCGTAATTTTCGTGGTTAGGCTTGAGTTTATTAATGAGTTGAATGACTGCTACTAATTCGTCTGTTTCCTCATTAACCAGAGGCATCGCCAGCATTGTATAGGTGCGATATCCTGTTTTTTCGTCAGTTTTTTTGGCGTTAGTCGATCGCTCGTCGTTATAAAAATCGTAAGGAATGTTCACCACTTTTTTTTCAGTGGCTACTTCTCCAGCAATCCCCACATGAGCAGGAACTCTGATCTCTAGGCTTTTGCCATTTTCGTCTTTAGCGACTATTGCCCAGAGTTCATTTTTTTCGTCGTCTAATAAAAATATCGTGCTGCGATCGGCATTCAGCAATTCCCCTGTTTTGAGGGTAATTGACTGCAACATTTCGTTGAGGATGGCGTCAAATCCCTGGCTGTCAAGGATATTATCCAGCATTCCCAGGGTTTGATTGACAACCCTCAGTTTTTCTTCTACTTCCTTGACTACTCCTGTAAAACTGTTTTTATTTAGGAGTTCGAGAAAGCCAGAGAAGTTTCCTTGACTTTTGGCAAGTGCACTACTACTGCTGGTACTGCTAGAGGGAGAGGAAGGCGGAGAATAGTGTTGTTCCTGACGGTTTTCACCTACAACAGGGACATCTATCACGTTCCCGTTGTCCAGAGTTGACAGATTAATGGGAGATGCAGAATTCATAGACCTTTACAGAAGCTTAAGCGTAAGGGTTTGTCTGTAAACTACCCAACGCATAGCTGTATTAAGCTATGGCGCGGGCTTTTAGTAGCCCTGAGATGTTCGCTCAAAGAGCAAGACAACTCCGAACATCCGAGCCTATTTACTGAGGCTCCAAAAGCAGGAATATTCAACACTCTGCTCGAGCCAGCATCACCCTGCCACCCACAATGCCCGCAGGTGAAATTCTTCACCTGATGGTAGGACTTCCCTGTTTTGGGAGGGATGTGGTTGCACTTGCGGTAAGTCTGGCTGGTGCAAGCATGATTAACTTTAACCTAATGGTGGGGGTTTGGGGGAGGCGATAAGTCCCGCGCCATAATCTTCGATTTGGCGACGGGATACATGGACATCCCCCAAGTATTTTTGAAGGGTTAGATGCCCTTCAAAAATAAATTTACCGTCAACATATGTTATAGTAGAAATATGCTGACGATGAACTTCACCTACCGACTCTACCCTGACTCTACCCAACAGCAACTCATGCTCGATTGGTTGGAAACTTGTCGCAAAGTCTACAACCACTCTTGGCGCGAGTTGAAAGATTGGCTGGCGTCTAGGAAGTGTTTGGTAGATAGATGTTCTCTGAGTAGAGAGTATATTATTCCTAAAGATGCAGAAATACTAAATGGTACGTTATTGTTACCATTGCTTGTGATGTGTCGATTCCTGATGCCCCTGTGCATGGGCGAGCGATTGGGATAGACCTCGGACTCGAAAAATTCCTGACGACTTCTCAGGGCACGACAGTTGAACGTCCTAAATTTCTGAAATCTCTGCAAAGTCGGCTGAAAGTGCTGCAACGCAGAGCAGCGAGAAAACAGAAACGTTCTAATAACTGGGAGAAAGCCCAAATCAAAGTAGCCAGACTGCATCACCATATTGGTAATACCCGTAAAAATTTTCATCTTTGCACTGCCCATAACCTTTGCGACCAAGCACAAACCATCTTTGCCGAAGACCTCAACACAGTGGGACTCAACCGAGGAATGTTGAGAAAAGAATGTGTCGATGCTTCTTTTGGAGCATTTTTGTCTTTGTTGGAGTGGGTTTGTTGGAAGCGAGGAGTGTATTTTGAGCGGGTCAATCCCTATGGGACAAGCCAAACTTGTCCTGAATGTGGTGCAACAGTAGCTAAACCTCTGAGTGAGAGGGAGCATATTTGTCCTGAATGTCAATATCAAACTCATCGCGACCATGCTGCTGCTCGAGTAGTTTTGTTGAGAGGATTGGAATCAGTAGTACCCCAGGACTTGGGGGAATGGAAACTGTCTGGTAATGGCGTACTGTCGGGGATTTCGGATCTAGATAAGTGCCGATCCAGAAATGCCATATTGTGAGGTATGGAAGCCCACACCATAGCCGACGACAGGAGGCTTGGTGTTGGGAGGAGGTCACGTCATGCAATCAATGCAGAAGTTAGGGCTTTGATGGCAGTGTGCCGGATCGGAACCAGTTTGTCAATTTCCTCAGCGATATACAAGTATTTTTAGTGTAACCTCCGATCCTCAAAAATCCGCATCTCACCCCCCGATCGAATTATCGGAAAAATGGGGTCAACCTTTCGGTCAGATTTGAGGATCGGCGAGCTGCTGAGAGGGCTGAGTTTGGCGCAGGGAGGCAGCTTGAACGAGTAGGGATTCGGCAAAGGCGATCGCTTCTGTTTCCGATCGACCGCTGGCAAGTTGAGCAAGTTCTTCGCGCCGAGACAACTGGCTGTTGAGGGTGGAAACTCGCACGACTGTGCGTTCTGAAGGTTCCGGATTGTCTGCATTTTCTTTGAGATTTGGTTCTGCGACAATGGTTTGTTTGTTCACGCGAAAGTGGCTGTCTGCCATTGCAGCAACTAGCGGCTGGTGAGTGACGCACAGAACTTGGTGTTTGTCAGAGAGTTGGTAGAGTTTTTTGGCGATGGCGCTGGCGACTTTCCCGGAGACTCCGGCGTCGATTTCGTCGAATACGAGAGTGCCGGCGCTTTCTATTTGGGAAAAACAGGCTTTGATGGCCAGCAAAAAGCGGCTCATTTCTCCCCCGGAGGCGATCGCTCCTAGGGGTTGCAGGGGTTCGCCTGGATTGGGGCTGAAACAAAAGGCGATTTGGTCTGCACCTGTGGCTGTTGGGGTACAAGCTGCGATTTCGACTTGAAATTGCACTTTTTCCATTGCTAAAGGCTTGAGTTCTGCTACTAAGCTGGTTTCGAGTTTGAGGGCCGCTTCGCGCCGCAGGGTGGTGAGGTGGCTGCAAACGTCTTTTAATTGCTCTAAAGCTGCCTGATATGCGAGTTCTAAGGCTTCCATTGACTCGCCGCCTTCTAAAAGTTCGTTTAGTTCGTTTTGGATGTTTTGGTAGTAGGCGATCGCTTCTTTGAGCGGGCCGTATTTGCGGCAAATTTGTTTGAGTTCCCGAATTCGATCGTCTACTTCTTCAAGTCTTTGCGGATCTGCTTCTAATTGTTCGCCGTAGCTGCTAATTTGCCTGCTGGCTTCTGTGGCTTGAGCTACGGCATCGCTAACCATTTCTAGGATAGGTTGCAAGTTGACATCGTAAACTGCCATATCGCTTAAAATTGCTTCGGCTTGACTCAACAAGTCGGCGGCAGATGCGCTGTCGGCGTCGTTTTGGTAAAGGGCTTGGTAAACTTGGTAACTCTGTTGCTGCAACTCGACAACGTGACTGAGCCTGATTGATTCTTGTTCTAGGTGTTCCAATTCGTCGGCGTCTTCGATGTGTGCTTCGCCAAGTTCTCGAACTTGGTATTCTAACAAATCGAGTCTTTGCAGGCGTTGCTGTTCTGACTGGCGCCTGCGGTTTAGGGCTGTTTTGGCTTCGCTGGTTGCTAGCCACGCGGAGTTGACGGTCGATCGCGCTTCAGTGAGAGTTTTGCCACCGTATAAATCGAGCCATTCCCGCTGGAGGGTTTCTTGTCCGAGGTGGACGGTTTGGCCTTGGGCAGTAATTTCGACAAGTCGATCGCGCAGTTGCTCCATTAACGGGCGGTTGACTAAAATTCCGTTTAAGCGCGATCGACTGCGCAGAGCACCGCTAGATGTGGTAATTTCCCGGCTGCAAACTGCTAAATTTCCATCTATAGGTTCGATTTCTTGTTCGCTGAGCCAGCTTGCGGCAGTTTTGTCCAATTCAAAGGTAGCTTCTAATATTGCCCGCGTTGCTCCTGTGCGAATCACTCGGCGATCAACTTTGCCACCCAAGACTGCATCGATCGCATCTAGGATAATTGATTTGCCAGCCCCTGTTTCGCCTGTAAATACGTTCAAACTCGGGCCAAATTCTAGGTCGAGGCAGTCAATTAGGGCAAAGTTTTCTATTCTGAGGGATAGTAACATGGGGAATTGAGCAATTTTAGATTTTAGATTTCAGATTTCAGATTTCAGATTTTAAATTGATTAGTAATTTTAATCTAAAATTGGCGATCGACTTTTAGGCTGCGGTGTAGATCTCCATCCTATCTAGATAAGTGCCGATCCAGAAATGCCATATTGTGAGGTATGGAAGCCCACACCATAGCCGACGACAGGAGGCTTGGTGTTGGGAGGAGGTCACCGATGGAGTCTCAACGCCAATGCAAAATAAATTTCTGCTGCCCATTGCTCTATTAAGTTTTGTCCTGATTGGAGCTTTTGGCTGGAATCTGCACCAAGACAAGCAGCGAGTCTATGAATTAAAGCTGGCGACAGGAACAAAAACGGGGAATTATTATCCTTTCGGACAGGCAATTGCTGAGGTAGTTGTTGAACAAAATCCGCGGCTGCGCATTCAAGTTGTTGAGACTCAAGGTGCTGAGGAAAATATGCGCAGGCTTCAGGCAAATGAGGTACAGTTAGCGATCGTACAGAATGATACGGCGGCAGTGCCTTCGGCGAGAGTAGTTGCTGCTTTGTTTAAAGAGGTTTTTCACTTAATTGTTGCCGAAGAATCGGGGATTCAAAATGTTTCAGATTTAAAAGGAAAACATATTGCGCTGATGGCTAAAGGCAGCGGTTCTTATAGTTCTTTTTGGTTTGTAAGCGAACATTACGGTTTAACAGGAAGCGATTTTCAGTCTACTCCAGGCTCTTGGACTGAGGCGACTAAATTGTTTGCTAATGGCGAAGTTGATGCTATTTTTCGGGTGCTGCCTCCGGGAAGCAATTTGGTTCGCGATTTACTACAAAATACGCGGGGAAAGTTGGTGCCGATCGACCAAGGAGCTGCGATGAGAATTAAATTGCCTTATCTGGAAGCTGATATGATTCCTAAGGGTACTTACAAGGCAAATCCGGCTGTTCCTGATGCGGATTTACCCAGCGTTGGGGTGCAGGCTTCTTTGCTGGTTCGGGAGGATGTCGATCCGGTAATCGTGAAGGAAATTACGCGGATTTTGTTCGAGTACCGCCGCAATTTAGTAGCTGCTAATTCGCTGGGGGCGATGATTACTCAGCCGGGAGGAAGCGGGGGTTTGGCTTTGCCCATACATGAGGGCGCTCAAGCTTATTACGATCGCGAAAAGCCGGATTTTTGGACTGCAAATTCCGATCTTATGGGTTTGTATTTGTCGCTCGCAACTCTTTTGGTGTCTTGGCTTTGGCAGTTGCGATCGCGCTTTTTGCAGAAACAAAAAAATCAAGCAGATCAGTTTAATTTGGCTATTTTAAGTTTAATCGAAAAAATTCGTCATGCAAAAAATTTGGATGAAATAGATCAGTTGCAGGAAGAGTTATTTGATATTTTTAAACAGGTGATTGTGGATTTGGATGAAGATCGGATTGATTCTGATTCTTTTCAATCTTTTACTTTTACTTGGGAAACTGCGGTAAAAGTTGCGGGCGATCGAGAAAAATTGTTGCGGGATTTGCAACTGGTTTCTGAGGCTTTAGAAAGTAAATCTGCAATTATAAAAGAGGGGAAAACATAATTGATAATAACAAAAAAAATGCTTATATAGCAAGTTTGTAGTCATTCGTATTTATGTTCGATCGAGTGTAATTACTGGATTATTATTTTTTTGAATTCTATATATTTATTTATTCTTTCGGTCGAGAGCGTGCTAGATTTACCTACTTTGTGTAACATTAGGTAGAAAAATTAAGGATATCGGTGATGACAACGACTTTGAATCAAGCCAACTATCGGCAAAGTGCGGAAATAGTGGCGAGTGCTATTTTGGAGTGTAGGCTTTTGAGAACAAACATGGACAGGGCGATCGTAAGTGGGGGAATTATTGCCAGCATTCTAGGTGTGGTATCGCCCGTACAAGCTTTGCAGGTGCAGGTGACACCGACAAATCCAGAATTAGGAGATACGCTATCAGTAATCATTCAAGTAAACAACAGTAGCGGAACTCCCACAGTTTCCGTACATCAAAAAAACTACCCTGCTTTTCCAATGGGAAACAATCGCTTTCGCGCCCTGCTACCGACAACCCCACTAGAAAAACCCGGTACCCGCCAAATCCAAGTGGCTGGTGATGGACAAGTGCAGAAGTTGAGCGTACAAGTTCGATCGCGAAATTTTCCCACCCAATCTATTTGGCTACCTCCCGGTAAAGATAGTGAAGGTACAGATGCGGAGTTCGATCGAGTAGACGCCTTTAAAGCACTCGTGACACCCCAAAAGTTTTGGAATGGCCCATTATTGCGGCCAAACTCTGGCGAAATCACCACAATTTACGGCGTGCGACGATACTATAATGGGGTATTTGCTCAAGACTACTACCACCGTGGCGTCGATTATGCTGGTGCTTACGGTTCCCCTGTCGTTGCACCAGCAGCCGGTCGGGTCTCTCTAGTCGGACGCGAATCTCAAGGGTTCAAAATCCACGGCAATGTCGTTGGCATTGACCACGGTCAAGGTGTGGCTAGCATTTTGCTCCACCTCAGCCGGATTGATGTCAAGGAGGGCGATTTCGTGCAAGCCGGTCAAGTAATTGGCGCTTTGGGGTCAACCGGGGCTGCGACAGGCCCTCACCTGCACTGGGGACTTTACGTAAACGGGCAGGCGGTCGATCCAGTACCTTGGCGACTTCAGGGAGTTGAGTAGGAATTTTTACGGATTTTGACGCATAAAGCCGTCAATTATGGGGTAAGTTTGTGGCTGGGGCGTATAGATAACTGAAATTGGTTATCGGTATTGAGTTAGGATTGGTATTAAAATTCTCAACTCCAACCTCAAAACTCCAATCTCAAGACGCAAGCAATCGCGTCTTCAAAAAAACTCTATTAATGATGCCGTTGAGCGGGAAGCATATATGAGTATTGAAAAAATTGTTGAACAAGCTTTGCAGGATGGCTATTTAACGCCCTCTATGGAAGCTGAGGTGGGACGGATCTGCAATACGGCTTCGGAATTGTCGATCGAAGAGTATATGGCTCTCGATCGGCTGATGGGAGCTTTATTGACCGGGGAAGTTGTGGTTCTGCCGCGCAAACAGTTCATCAACGTGATGGAAGAGTTGGTTCTCAGCGATGCGATCGCCAGGGTGGCAGAAATTGAGGCGACCAGCGATCTGAGTCTGGATGTGGGAGATATTGCAGCCTATGCTTTAAATAGGCTGCCACCTCTGTACGCTACGACTGAAGAAGGAGCTCACTTTCAAAGGGCTAGAGCTAAAGAGCAACTTCACGATTTGATTTCCAAAGAAGTCAACGCAGCTATCGCCCGCAACTTAGATAGGCCCGTTACTCCAAATATCAAAACTTTGGGCAAGTCTACTGGGGGCGAGGTTCTCGACCAGCTAAGCACTTGGCTGCAAGCTAACGCCACTAATTTTGAGCCACAGTAGCAAACTCCCAACAGCTCTTTCTAGACGACTTTAATACTCAGCAGTCAGAAGTCAGCAGTCATTTATTTGACCGCTGACTTCTGACTAATGACTAATTGTTGTTTTCACTGTCTCCCACAGAGCTAGCGCTGGCTTGATTCTCTCGCTTTTCGCGTTTTTTTCGTTCCGCTTGGATGACATCTTGAAGCACTATTCGTGCTTGGGCCATTTTTTCCAGATTGCTGCGGTACAGGTCTAAGTCTTTGCTAACTTTGTCTTCAGGCAGGTTTAAGGCTGCACTGACTTTTTTGAAGGCATCGGTTCGGGCTTCTTGGTCTTTTACCAATTCGGGATCGGCTGTCTCTAACAGCGAGAACAACCCGATCGCAAATAAGCGACTGTACTTAAATTGAGGGTTACTGGCGATTGCGCCTAAAGACGCTTGCAAATCAACAGTATCTTCAAAGCTAGTCGATCGTTCCAAGCACGACAGCAAGTCTTGGCCAGAAAGTCTGCGCGCCAAGTTTTCTAATCGCTGAGCGTCTTGCTTGTATCGATCGGGATCGTCGCCTAGAGCCTTGCATAGACCATTAAAAATTGAAATCCGGTCTTGTTCTGGCGCGTACCCTAGCATGAATCGATCGAAAGCCGTCACTACACCCAAAGCATAAATGGGATCGTAGTGAAAATCGACATTCGCCGAAAGCAAGTGCATTTCTACCATCAACTCTTCCACTACTCGACGGTAAATTGAGTTAATTGGTCGAGTGTGAATCGTATAGAAAGTTCGCTTAGTATCTGAAACAGTACGGTTATTGTTCACCTGAGTCTTAGTATCTAAATAATTTTGCCGCAGCTTGATAAAGGACGAGGCTCTGACCCCAAAAATTTCGGTAGCTGATACTTTTAATTCCGACTTTCTCAGGCAAGCCCAGAAAATCCAAATATAGCAATCCTAATTTGATTAGGATACTTGTACCATCCTACCTTAGCTGGGATCGTTAAGAAATCGGATCGTCTGACTAGCTTGCCCAGATCTGGCAATGTTTAACACAATAACTTTTTATTGTCAAGCCAAACAGCTCAAATATCAACAAATCAACATGACACTTTCTCCTGAATTAATAGCTTTAGCTGAGTACATGGCGGGTGAATTTGACAACCGGGAACAAGCACTAGCAGAACCCGCTTGGTACGTCCACCTCCGCTGGTGGCAAAGACCCCTGCCTGTTCCGCTATTTTCCGAACCCAGTATTGCCCTGTTTGCAGAACAAGCCAACATTCTGAAATTAGACCAGCCCTATCGTCCTCGCATCTTGCAACTGAGGCAGTCACAGACAGCGCCGGGACTTCTAGAAGCTCAGTATTATATGCTCAATGACATCGAAGCCTTCAAAGGAGCAGGTCGCAACCCCGATTTGCTGAGAAAGCTAACAAGCGAGCAAATCCAACTCCTCTCCGGTTGCACCCTTTCCGTTGCAGTTCAAAAATTAGCTCCAAATCGCTATCGCTTTCGGGCATCCTTGCCTGTCGGTACTCGCTGTGGCTTTGCCTACGGCGGGCAAAATTACCAAGTAGACCTGGGATTTGAAGCCACAGCCGAGGAATTTCTCAGCTACGACAAAGGAATAGACCCCTCGACAGGCAAGGCTATCTGGGGAGCTTTAATGGGACCTTTTAGATTTGTTAAGCGTCAGGATTTCGCCTCAGAGGTATTGGGGTGAAGGAAGGAAGAAAGAAGAAGGAAGGAAGAATGAAAGAAGGAAGAAGGAAGAATGAAAGAAGGTAAGAATTTACCTTAGTCTGTTCTTCAACTGCTTTGTTCTGGTGAACTTTTCAACTTTTTAAAAAAGGCAGAAGGCACAAGGGAAGAATTTACTTTCTTCCTGTGCTTCTACTGCTGCGTTCCTGTTGGCTTCTGGATTTCAACCTTAAACTGCCCCTACACCGCACTCCTATGCAAGATTTCATCAACTTGCGCGCGGCACCCCCTCTAGAGCTTCTTCTTCCGTTTCAAAAATTTCAAACACAGAATCCATCATGGTGACTTCAAACACCAGTTTGGCTTCGGGATGAACGTTACAAATCCGGAAACTCCCCTTAACTTTATCCGCATCGCGCATACCTGCTACCAATGAGGTCAGGCCAGAGCTATCGATAAAGTTAACCTGACCAAGATTCACGACAACATGACGGCTGAGTTTGGAAATACACTCTTGCAACTTGAGGCGGAATTGCCAAGCTGTTGTGATGTCCAGCCGTCCTGTCGGCGCCAAGACGATAACTGTTGTACCGTCTTGAAGCGTGTGGGTTTTTTGATCGATGTGAATCACTGACCCTTCCCTCAGAATTATTGTCTATCGCGGTGGTTACTTTCCCAGTAGTTTAACTCAGGTAGGCGACTACAGAGGCATCCAATTCGCCCAATCTTGGGGTTTTAAGAATTTTTCGTAGAGTTCGGCTTCTTTTGAGTTGGCTTCTGGCTCGTAACAGTATTCCCAGCGTACCAAAGGTGGCAATGACATCAAGATCGATTCGGTGCGTCCGTTTGTCTGCAAGCCGAAGGTCGTGCCGCGATCGTAAACTAAGTTAAATTCGACGTAGCGGCCGCGGCGGTAAAGTTGGAAATTGCGCTCGCGATCGCCGTATTCTGTCGATCGGCGCTTTTCAATAATTGGAGTGTAAGCCGGCAAAAATGCTCTACCGCAGTCCTGCACGAAGGCAAACACCGATTCCCAGCTCCGATCTTCAGGCTTCCCGATCGTATTGCTGTACTCAGCAGCCTTCCCTTTGACATTGTGGTCGCGGTAAAGCTGGCATTGACCGTTTTGGTAGTCAAAGAAAATACCGCCAATGCCGCGGGTTTCTTGGCGGTGTGGGAGGTAAAAATATTCGTCGCACCACAGTTTAAATGTCGGGTAATACCCTGGGTGGTGTTTGTCGCAAGCTACTTTCAGAGTTTTGTGAAAATGAGCTGCATCCTCAGCAAACGGGTAGTAAGGAGTCAAATCGATCCCGCCACCAAACCACCAAATCGGGCCTGCCTCAAAATAGCGGTAATTCAGGTGAACCGTAGGCAAGTATGGATTCCGGGGGTGGAGCACCATCGAAGTTCCTGTTGCATAAAAATCGTGACCGGCCGCTTCTGGGTGCTTGGTCAGAATCAAGGCAGGTAAAGTTTCGCCCCAAACTTGGGAAAAATTGACTCCACCCTGTTCAAAAACATTGCCTTCTCGCATGACGCGAGAACGCCCTCCGCCGCCCTCCGATCGTTCCCAAGAGTCCTCTTTGAACTTGCCGCTGCCGTCAAGCTCTTCTAGCCCTTGACAAATTTCGTCTTGTATGCTTTTCATAAATTGGCTAACTCTAGCTCTAGAGTCAGCCGGAGGCAAAAACGGGGAAGTGGCGGTTTTAATTGTTGTAGAAACTGTCATCCGATTTTAGATTGAAGAATTGAAGAATTGAAGAATTGCGACCGCGGATCAATTCGGGGTTGTGACCAAATTTCTTTCGGTCGTAAAAATTTTTGCCGATCGGATTTGAGTTTGAGATTGACCGTGAGTCCCAAATCCAGTCGTCATGTCATTATGCCACCCTAAGTCTACAAATGAGCGCCATGAAGATATATTAAAAAATAGCAACAAAAATATACTGAAGGGTACTCGCTGGCTGCGATCGCAAATCAGTCGAGCCAAACCAATTGTAATATATGGACTGTTATGGATAGATCTTATAGAGCAGCAGAACACAATGCCTAACACACTCGATATTAGTTCAGTCTTAGACATCCTCCGACCGGTGCAAGACCCCGAACTCCAAAAGAGTTTGGTGGAATTGAACATGATCCGCAATGTCAAAATTGACGGCAGCAACGTCAGCTTTACTTTAGTGCTGACAACGCCTGCTTGTCCGCTGCGAGAATTTATTGTTGAAGACTGTCAAAAAGCGGTGAAGCAATTGCCGGGAGTCGAAAAAGTGTCTGTAGAGGTGACAGCCGAAACACCGCAGCAAAAGGGAGTGGTCGATCGCCAGGGCATTGAAGGCGTTAAAAATATTGTGGCAATTTCCAGCGGCAAGGGTGGCGTTGGCAAAAGCACAGTGGCGGTAAATGTGGCTGTAGCGCTGGCGCAAACTGGCGCTAAGGTGGGTTTGCTGGATGCAGATATTTATGGGCCCAACGACCCGACGATGCTCGGTTTGGGGGAGGCTAAAGTCATGGTTAAGGAGGGAAAAAACGGGGAAAGTCTGGAACCGGCGTTCAATTACGGCGTCAAATTGGTGTCGATGGCGTTTTTAATTGACAAAGACCAACCAGTAATTTGGCGCGGCCCGATGCTGAACGGAATCATCCGGCAGTTTCTCTACCAAGTGAATTGGGGCGATTTAGACTATTTAATTGTAGATATGCCTCCGGGTACTGGAGACGCGCAATTGACGATGGCCCAAGCAGTACCAATGGCGGGTGTGGTAATTGTGACAACGCCGCAAACAGTGGCTTTGTTGGACTCTCGCAAGGGGTTAAAGATGTTCCAGCAGTTGGGAGTGCCGGTGCTGGGGATTGTGGAAAATATGAGTTATTTCGTGCCGCCGGATATGCCGGACAAACAGTACGATATTTTCGGTTCCGGTGGCGGGGAAAAGACGGCGGCGGAGTTGGGAGTGCCACTGTTGGGCTGCATTCCGCTGGAAATTCCTTTGCGGGAAGGGGGCGATACAGGGGTGCCGATCGTAGCGGGGCAACCGGGTTCAGCTTCGGCGAGGGAGTTGCGGGCGATCGCGGGACGAATTGCGGGTAAAGTTTCTGTAGCAGCCTTAGCCTAAAAAATTCTCGCAGTCTGGTTCCTAGGCACTGCCTGGGAACCCATATCCAGAGACTTTGCCTCGCGTTTTAGCATCAAGTCCCGATCGCAAAGAAACGGTAAGCTATAAAAAGCAAACATCAAATTCAAAAAATTATGATTTTTCCAGGTTCGGCAGTTCGAGTTAAAGATAAGGTCGAGATTTACTACGGATTTCAAGGACTTGTCCAGCGAGTTACCGACGGGAAAGCGGCGGTGCTGTTTGAAGGTGGCAACTGGGACAAGTTGATTACGTTTCGGCTGTCGCAGTTAGAACTGGTGGATGCTACGGCTGGTCGTGCTAAGTAGTTAACAGATACTTTAGATGCGTAGCAGCTTATGCGCTTACCTTTACCCCAATTTGCTACAAAAGAACGTCATCCCGATCGCATTGCTGAGGTAATCGAGACGGCAACTTCGGAGTTTTTGGCTCAGTGTTTGGAACCGGAAGATTTGAGTTTTCCGGTGATGCCACCTTTTGGCAGTTGGGTAAAAGCCGAGGATGAAGAGTCAAAAAATCAAATTTATGGCGTGGTTTATTACGCGACAACTAGCCCGATCGACTCGGTACACAGAGCTCGGGCTTTGGGTTTGTCGCTAGCAGAGTTGCGGGAAGAACAGCCACAGATTTTTGCGATGCTAAAAACAGAGTTTCGAGTAGCAATTGTGGGGTTTGAGACGCCGCCAGAAAAGTTGAACGGACACGGGGAGTCGAGAGGTCAGATTTATCAGTATCTCCCGCCGCGGCCACCACAAATTCACCAGGCAGTATATCACTGCGAACCCGATGAGGTGATTGATTTTAGCGCGCAGTTGGATTTTTTGAGAACGTTGCTGGGAGTGGCTAATGCGCCAGTGGATGCGCTGACGGCGGCAGCGATTCGGGAGATTTATCAGTTGCGGATGCGCGATCGATCGTGGTTGGTGGAAGCGGGGAGAAGTTTGAGTGTTTTACTGAAGGATGATTACGATCGGTTGAGAGTCATTTTGAGTCAGATTCATCCCTAGGGTCAATTCGTTAGAGCATCGCAGATTCGGTAAAAACCCGGTTTCTTGAGTCGGAGTGTGACATACATATTCTAAAAGATCGCCCCCATCCACCCACCCTCCAAACCCATCAACAGCACCCTCTATCCCAATATGTCATCAAACCATAACATTAGTCTCGACACCGATCCCCCAAACTCGCAATATGTCAATATTTCATGACATATTGATCCCCAAACACACTAAAATGCGTATAAGTACCCACGATTGAGGCAAAAGACCCCTTGACCAGACCGGAAATTGCCTGCAATATTGAGTCATGACAAAGCGATCCCAAAGAAATGTTGTGATTAAACATTTCTGCGAGTCAAGGAGCGTGCGAGCTGCGATCGACAGCGTTGGTAGTAGCATCAATCGCACTCACTAAATCGGTCTTGTCAATCAAGAATCGAGGGGAAAGCTTTTAGTTAGACCGGATGTAGCGCACCGAAGCCAACAAGTTATAGCCCCTGAATTGGGGACTCAACTAAGTGAAAACAAGCAAGGCTTCAAAGGTTAGAGAGATGCCGAAGCTCCAGCATATTTGCAATTAAAAGAGTTTCGTTACTCAAAAAGTCAACATGATTAAGTGTTACTAAAAAAAATCTAACCCGCCATCCAAAATTAGAGGAGAACAAACTCATGGTCAAAGAACGCCCACCATTAGAAGAGATGACTTTGCGGCAACTGCGCAGAGTTGCTAGCGAATGTGGAGTCTCTCGCTATAGCCGGATGCGCAAGTCGCAACTCCTGGCATCAATTCAAGAAATTCAACGTACCAAATTTACATACACCCCATCTCGTAAATTAGAGGCACAGGAAGCAGTGGAAGCAGCAAAATTTGAACTAGGTCAAGAAGATAAAACAGGCGGTTCTCTCGCGTCTGTCGATGAAGGTTTAGCAGATTTGCCCAATGGTTACGGCGAAAGCCGCGTGGTTTTGATGCCCCGCGACCCCGAATGGGCTTACACCTACTGGGATATCCCGAACGATCGCAAACAAGAAATGCGCCGCCAAGGTGGACAGCAACTCGCCCTGCGGATCTATGACGTTACAGATGTTAACCTCGACACCCAAAGCCCGCACAGCATCCAAGAATATCCCTGCGACGAACTCGCCCGCGAATGGTACGTGCCAATCCCAGTCAGCGATCGCGATTATGCGATCGACATCGGCTACCGCTGCGCCGATGGCCGCTGGTTGGTGTTAGCGCGATCGGCCGAAGTCCGCGTCCCCCCCGTTTATCCCAGCGACTGGATCGAAGACCAATTCATCACCCTCGACTGGGAAGAAGACTTGCGTGGCAAAACCTTCGCCGAACTGGTTCCTCCCAGCAAGAAAATCGCAGAAGCAGCAGCAGGTGCAGCTTACGGTACCGGCAACGCCATCTACGAACAAATCTTCGGTATGGCAGAATCTGCCGAAGCCATGCGCGTCGCTGGTTCCATCTTCGGTTCCATGCAGCACGTCGCCGGTTCCGTCCAACAAGTTGGCATCCACGAACAAGCTTTGAGCTCCTACGTCTTCCCCTCCGGCGTTGGAATGTGGGCAGTTCCCACCATGTCCGGCCTCACGATGTCTGGTGTGGGTATGTCTGGAGTTGGCTTCGCTGCCCCGATGCGCCCTCGCCAATTCTGGTTAGTTGCTGATGCCGAACTGATCGTCTACGGCGCCACTGAGCCCGACGCTACCGTCTATGTGGGCGGACAGCCGATCAAACTCAATGCTGACGGCACTTTCCGCTTCCAGATGTCTTTCCAAGATGGCTTAATCGACTATCCGATTTTTGCAGTCGCCGCAGATGGCGAACAAAACCGCGCCATCCACATGAAATTCAACCGCGAAACCCCTGAACGTCGCACAAATACTAAGGAAGATGCGGTTGTTGAATGGTTGGGCTAACAGCAATGGCCGATCGATCGGGGGGCGATCCCGTAGGTCTGTGCCAATTTTTCAACCATCACAAGGCCTAGACACTCAACCTGATGATTTGTTAGGGTTATTTTCAGACAACAACCCATAACACCCCCTATACACCGTTCTCCTATTTTGAGGAGCGGTGTTTTTTATGTTGAGAAACCAGCTACAGGTAGGGATAGTGGCAGTGCCTATTTGTGTCAACTTAAGGCTTAAATTCATCATAAATATCGCTTGTAGTCGAAGCAACGGAGGACACGGCAGTGCCGTTTCCCGATCGTGGGTAATATTAATTCAGATGCAGCCAGATTTGATATTAGGGGGATCGGAAGGACTGTGGAATATCTCAATATCTGTCTGTAGATAGATGTATATTTAACTTCCAAAATAGCTAACTAAATCCTATTTTGCACTCTGCACTCCTACATTATTAAGTAAGCTTAAGTTAACTTAAATTTTTATTGCACAAACTCGCTAAATCCCGCGAAACAACAGAAAGCAAGTTATGAGAGAAGTAGAGATCGTCCAATTCTATTTCTCCAAACCTCATGCCAAAAATCAACTCCCCGCCTGTGTTTCGGTGGCAAAAGCGACCCACTTTTCTAGCGTTATTCGCCCTCACCCTAGCTGCCATCTTATTTCTATTTATTCTCCCAGCCCTCACCAAGCAGCCAGTCGTACTGACAATGTTAATGCAGGGGCAAGACATTGTGAACTGGAAGCCCTTCGTCAAAGAATTTGAACAAAAAAATCCAGATATTCGCATCAACCTGATCGAAGGGCCATTTGATAGCAACCTCGTAGAAAATCTTTACACATCTGCCTTTCTGTTAGGCGATTCGCCCTACGACATCATCAACATGGATATTGTCTGGGTTCCCAAATTTGCCGCCGCCGGGTGGGTGCTCGATTTGACAAACAAAATTCCCCCCGAACAACTGTCAAAATTTGTTAAAGGTAACATCGAAGGCGGGCGGTATCGAGGCAAACTTTACCGCATACCCCACGCTTCTGATGCGGGAATGCTCTATTATCGCAAAGACATTTTAGAACAAGCTGGAATTAAACCGCCCCAAACTTTTGAAGAGATGGCAAACATCTCTCAAAACTTCCAAAAACAGGGAAAAACTACTTGGGGTTATGTCTGGCAAGGCAGACAATATGAGGGAGTATCGGCGATGTTTGTCGAGGTACTGGCTGGCTTCGGTGGCTTTTGGGTCAACCCTCAAACCTTGGAAGTTGGGCTAGATAAACCGGAGGCAATTAAAGCAGTAGAATTTCTGAAAAATACGATCGCTTCTGGCATTTCTCCTGCTGGTGTCAGTACCTACGGTGAAGAAGACACCAGACTATTGTTTCAAAGTGGCAAATCGCTTTTCTTGCGCAACTGGCCCTATGTTTGGAGGCTAGCAAATATGGAAGGATCGAAAGTTAAAGGCAAAATTGCGATCGCACCAATGCTCAGCAGTGTCGGTCAACAAGGCGGTTCCTGTTTGGGTGGCTGGGGCTGGGGAATTGCCAAAACCTCAAAACATCCAGAGGAAGCATGGAAAGCCATTCAATACCTAACTAGCGAGGAAACCCAACGCAAATTTATTTTAGAAACCGGGTTAGTTCCCAGTTACAAATCTCTGTTTTTAGATCCAAAGATTGTGAGCAAATATCCGCACTATCCTCAACTTCTCAAAGTAGTAGAAAAGTCGGCTTTACGGCCTGCGATCGCTCAATACGCTCAAGCTTCTGATATTTTGCAACGATATTTGAGTGCTGCTTTTACCGGAAGAATGAGTTCAGAAAAAGCAATGAAAGTAGCTGCTAGCGAAACTCGCAATTTATTAGGCAGTTTCAAACAAGCCAAAGTTTCATAAACAGTGGACAGTTGACAGCACCAGATACCGTAGGGTGCGTCGCCTTCCTACAATCTCCAACAAACTCGCAAATCTAGCAGCGACGCACCATACCAGATACCGTAGGGTGCGTCACCACAGACAATCTCCAACAAACTCGCAAATCTAGCAGCGACGCACCATACCAAATACCGTAGGGTGCGTCGCCTTCCTACAATCTCAAACAAGCTCGAAAATCTAGCAGCGACGCACCATACCAGATACCGTACAAGGTAAAAAATATGAAATCAGACACAATGCGACAGCGCGAACAAAGAACCGGATGGATATTAGTAACACCAGCTTTAATAATTTTGCTGCTAGTATTTGCTTATCCAATATTGCGCGCTTTTTGGTTAAGTTTATTCACCCAAAACCTCGGTACTGAGCTCAAACTGGTTTTTTCCGGTTTTGCTAATTACAGCCGAATGTTAGGCGACGGGCGTTTCTGGCAAACTTTGAGCAACACAACCGTATTTACCGTTGCTTCTGTTGTAGTGGAATTAATTCTCGGTATGGGGATTGCCTTAGTATTGAATCAATCCTTCCCAGGGCGCGGGATTGTGCGGACAATTTCGCTGCTGCCCTGGGCACTGCCAACTGCATTGATGGGAGTAGCTTGGGCATGGATTTTTAACGACCAATACGGCATAATTAACGACATTTTGATGCGTTTGGGATTAATTCAAAAAAGTATTAGTTGGTTGGGAGATCCGACGTTGGCAATGATGGCAGTGATTACAGCCGATGTGTGGAAAACTACGCCGTTTGTCAGCTTACTTTTATTAGCTGGCTTGCAATCAATTCCGGCTGATTTGTATGAAGCTCATGCGATCGACGGTGCTAGTAAATGGCAGAGTTTTAGTCAAGTTACCGTGCCGCTGCTCATGCCACAAATTGTGATTGCTTTGCTGTTTCGATTCGCTCAATCTTTCGGCATTTTTGACTTGATTCAGGTGATGACAGGAGGGGGGCCGGCAGGGGGGACGGAGACGGTTTCTATCTACATTTACAGCACGGTAATGAGATATTTAGACTTTGGTTACGGGGCGGCGTTAGTGGTGTGTACTTTTTTGTTGTTAATAGCAGCAGTTGCGATCGCAGCTTACTTGTTGTCGATCGCCCGTGTCAATGCAGCCGGAGGAAATTAAATTATGTCCCCAACCAGCGAACAATCTACTCAAAAAACCTTTGACATCCGGCAATTAATCTTACCAATATCGGCGCTGTTAACTGTCGCATATTTTCTCGCACCGATTATCTGGCAGGTACTAACTTCTTTCAAAGTAAATGCAGATATTTCTGCTGTTCCCAATGTCTACATTCCCAAGCGGATTACTTTCGACCACTACCTGTCTTTGTTCAGCCGTCGCCCCTTTGCCCTCTACATTTTAAATAGCGCTTTTGTTTCGATTACTTCGACACTATTGTGTTTGGCTGTAGGTGCTCCCGCAGCTTACGCTTTAGCCAGGTTACGGTTGTGGGGCGAGAGAATTATCCTGGCAACTATGACTATTGTGACTCTCTTTCCAGCGGTGTTGCTATTCTTGGGACTGTTGGAAATTGTGAAAGCGTTAAATTTAGGCAATAATTATTTAGCGTTAATTATTCCTTACACCGCGATCAATTTGCCATTGACTATTTTGGTGATGCGGAGTTTCTTTCAGCAGTTACCCAAAGATTTGGAAGATGCAGCTAAGGTGGATG
Source organism: Microcoleus sp. CSU_2_2 (assembly GCA_012035135.1). Taxonomy (GTDB): domain Bacteria; phylum Cyanobacteriota; class Cyanobacteriia; order Cyanobacteriales; family Microcoleaceae; genus Microcoleus. The sequence continues at coordinate 502 of JAAUPI010000030.1, read as the reverse complement.
GATATAACACTTTTCAAATGCTGTGGCAGATTGTGCTACCGATGACTTTTCCCGCTTTAGTGACCACAGGAATTTTGACATTTATTTCGGCTTGGAACGAGTTTATTTTTGCACTGACATTTATGACTCGCGAATCTCTAAAAACTATTCCTGTAGCAACAGCTCAATTAAGCGGTGTGTCGGTATTTGAGATTCCCTATGGTCCGATCGCCGCAGCTACTGTATTGGGAACTTTGCCCTTAGTTTTCCTGGTTTTGGTATTCCAGCGGCGCATAGTTCAAGGTTTAACAGCAGGTGCAGTCAAAGGATAGTCATTAGTCATTAGTCATTAGTCATTAGCCATTAGTCATTAGTAAAAAACATTAATCCATGTATCCGTGTCGATTCGTGTCGTGCTGTTATTCCCAATTACCCATTACCAATTACCCATTACCAATTACCCATTACCAATTACCCATTACCAATTACCCATTACCAATTACCCATTACCAATTACCCATTA
>JAAUPI010000285.1 GCA_012035135.1 Microcoleus sp. CSU_2_2 | reverse complement strand
AGTGCGAGCGTCCCCGCTCGCGATCGATTTGTAGTGCGAGCGTCCCCGCTCGCGATCTGTTTGTAGTGCGAGCGTCCCCGCTCGCGATCGATTTGTAGTGCGAGCGTCCCCGCTCGCGATCGATTTGTAGTGCGAGCGTCCCCGCTCGCGATCTGTTTGTAGTGCGAGCGTCCCCGCTCGCGATCGATTGAGAGTTGAGAGTTGAGAGTTGAGAATTGATAGCCAATAATTCACACTGTCAACTGTTCGCTGTCAATTGTCCGCTGTTAAAACACAAAGTTATTGGGATTGTTTAATTCAGTCACCGCCACATTTTCGACAACTAAGAAAGGACGGAAAATCCCATTGCCTAACGGTCCATCGGCATCGATTTCTAGCATGGTTCCCGTGCCAGCAGAAACCAAGCGAATGTATTCATCTTCTAAAGCATTGGTTCCGGTATAATTCAACGTATCCAGCAGTTCGGTAAACACCAATTTGTCGCGCCCCACTTCAAAATCGGTGAGGATATCTCCCGCATCCATCAAACTGGTGTAGATAAACTCATCTGCACTGCCACCATCCGTCAAGATGTCTGGTGTTTCTGCCATCCCCATCGGGTTGTCATTGCTACCAGTCAGGATGCCTAGTATTTCCATCGTCGGGTTGTCATTACCACCAGTCAGAATGTCTGGTGTTTCCATCACCACCGGGTTGTCATTGCCCTCGATCGGGAGGTCTAGTATTTCCATCCCTACCGGGTTGTTATTGCCATCGATCGGGAGGTCTGGTGTTTCCATCCCGATCGGGTTGTCGTTGCCACCAGTCAACGTGTCTGGTGTTTCCATCCCCATTGGGTCATCACTGCCATCTGTTACCGCCATCACGTCACCATCGGGTTGTTCGGAGATGTTGACTTCAGGAAGAATGGGGTTGACTGTAATATTGACGGCTGCTGAACTAAAGCTGAAGTTACCGTCATCAATCAAGTAGCTGAAGCTATCTGTAAAACTCCGATCGGCCTCTAATTCAATCGGTGGGGTATAAGTGAAAGTGCGATCGCCGTTGTCAGTTAATGTACCCTGTAATCCAGCTAAATTAAGTCCCAGAAAGTTGAGCGTGTCATCCGTATCTGGATCGGTATCATTCGCCAGCAAATCGTCGATTTGAATTGTCAGAGGCGACCCGATCGTTGCTGTCAACGAGTCATCAACGGCAATGGGAGCATCGTTAACTCCCGCTATATTAATCGTCACCGTGGCTGTATCCGTGCTGCCATGACCATCGGTAACAGTGTAGTTGAAAGTATCTATGGCTTCCTGTCCGGCTGCTAGAGCATCGAATACTCCAGTCGGATTGTAAGTAACTCCTCCACTCTGATTAATACTAACAGCACCTACTGTACCTGTGGTATCAATACTGGTAATTCTGAGGACATTGGTAGTATCAATATCCGTGTCGTTGCCCAGCACATTGAGAGTAATTGGCGTATCCTCATTCGTTGTGGCGCTGTCATTATTAGCTATCACCGGATCGTTAACGCCGAGCACCGTGACGAAAACGGTTGCAGTATCCCTGGTATCGTTAACATCTCGAATCGCGTACTCGAAGGAATCGGTAGCAATTTCACCCACTGCCAAAGATTGGAAGGCTGACGTAGGATTGTAAATCAGGCTGCTACCACTTCGGAGCAAAGTGCCTCGGGTTCCCCTCAGATTAAATCCGTCAAAGATGGGAATTTCGCCTGCATTGGGGTCATTATCATTGGCTAATAGAGTGCTAATGGGAATCGCGAGCGAGTCATTGTCATTTACCCAGACTCGATCGTCATTGGCTATAGGGGAGGCGTTGACAAACTCAAATGCCCCGAATGTATTGTTGTTGTCGTTATTCACCCCGAAAAGACTCAGATCGCTAGAGGCATTATTGTCTGAAAAACTCACCCCTGCTCTAGAAAAAGCTATTCCATCAACCATGACCCGAGCGCCACCAGCGGAGTTGACGAAAATCGCACCCCCTTTACCTTGACCATTTTCAAACCCTGTCCCTCCGATAGCTGAGTTGTTTTGGAAGCTGACATTACTCAGACTCAAGGAACCCTGACGCACAAATACGGCACCACCGAGTCCGGCACCACCACCGCCGTCGCCGCTAATGCCACCGCGACCGGGACTATCGCCCGTGAAGGTCAAACGACCGTTGCCACCGAAGCCGCCGTTCTCACCCCGACCGCCCAAAGTACCCGCAGCACCGCCACGACCGCCAATGCCACCTTCACCCGGATCGCCTCCCAGGACATTGGCACCGCCTCCGCCTCCGCCGCCACCACCGCCGCCGCCAGCACCAAAGCCACCGACACCACCATCACCACCGAAGCCGCCGCGAGAACCGACACGAATTCCACCCCCGGCACCTCCGGCACCCCCGCCAGCACCGCCGCCACTACCGCCACCAGAACCAAATCTGCCATTTTCTCCAAAGCCACCCACAAAACCACTTTGACCACTTCCATTAGAGAAGACACGACCGCCCAACCCGCCGAAACCGCCATTGCCAGCACCATTCCCCAGTCCCAGAGCATTCAGTGCTCCATCGCTGAGACTGTTGAAGTTGCCGCCACTGCCACCATCAAATCCATCTTGACCGCGACCAGAATCGTTGCCGCCCGAATTGCCGTCGCCGCGTCCGTTGCTGCCGGCACCGCCCAGTGCGAAGTTGTTGGAGAAGGTAACATTATTGGCAGTGACATTCCCTTGATTGATAAACAAGGCTCCACCAGCACCGAGTCCGCCGCCCCCGCCGCGAGTGCCACTGCCGCCGACGGCTACGCCATTGCGAATTGTCAGGTCTGTGAAACTGACATTTGCGCCATTGATGGTGAAAATTTGCCTGTTATTGCCGTTGATAGTGGTGCCTCGATCGGCAAAGTTACCGATAAAATCAATATTATTGCCCCTCTCCAACGTTGGCAAAGAACTGTTTAACAAAACAGAACTGTTGAAGAGAATGGTATCCCGTCCGGGGTTGTTGGCTGCCTGATTAATGGCTTCGCGCAGGGTCGTTACTCCATCGTTGGGGTTAATCGTGTCACCAGAATTTGTTACGGTGAAAGTTGCCATTTGAGAATGCTCCAAATTGGGATCTATTAATCGTTTACTGCGACTTGAAAAGCTCGTTCGATGCACCTATAGAGTGAGTTTATATAACTACTTTATTCATTCATTTTTCGATTGATAGTCTGAAAAAGTAGGAACAAGTATAGACTTAGATAAACTTTCTCTGAATTTAATCTGAGTTTTGGCTGAGAGAGATAGTTTTACTCAAACTAACTTTGAAAGATGTGAATAACCGATCCATAATCCAAATGGCTCTATGCAAACAAGAATTGTGCTGTGTTCCCAGCAGCTAAATTCAGTCCAATATTGTCTGCTGTGAATCCAGTTACACCGCGCAATTCAGCCAAGAGTTGACGGGAACCGAAGCCACTGTTGTCAGCAATACCATCGCTCAAATGCAAGAACGTACTACTGCCGTTGACGACAATATCGATCGCCTCAATGCTCTCAAACTGAAGGCGATCGCCCCCTGCACCTCGATTAAACTGGTGAATAATATCTGCTCCGTCTCCATCGTGGTAGACGATGGTATCCACATCACGGTCTCGTCCTAGATACAGAGTATCGTTACCTGTATTGCCAACCAGGAAATCGGCTCCGGTGCCTGCGTAGAGAATGTCATCACCCTCACCACCGCGCAGAACATCATCACCACTCAAACCCCGAATGATGTCATCTCCACCTTGAGCGTTAATTACGTCATCGAAATTATTAAAACCGCGTACATTATTATCTAAATCATTAAGGAAGGTGACAGTATTACGGTTCCAAATCCTGTTTTGGTTCGAGTCTGCATCGAAAACATCAATACTGTTTTGCAGGGTAGTGTCGCCATCAAATAAAATATTACCAACCTGACCGTGTTGACCACCAGGAACAGCTAAGTTATCCAGGTTTTCCAGAGCAAAATCTTTAAGAACCACCTGGGTATCATCTACTCCCTCAAAGCTGACGACTAAATCATCACCAGTTTGAGTGAGGAGGAGATTTTTCGCTACTAAATCGGCTCCCGTGAATATCAGTTCATCAAAGGTCTGCTTCACCTCTGGGGAAGGATTACTGCCCCGTCCGACCCCCTGAAAATCCTCGACCTCAATGATGCCATCGCCCCGGTTCACTTTCACGGGATAAACATTGCTGTTGGCATTCCCGGTACTTGCCTGGTTGTTCGTAAAGACCACTCCACCTAAATCTTGCAATCTACCACCCGACCGGACAAAGATTCCGCCCCCACGTCCTTGACCATTTCTAAAGCCAGTACCCCCCGTAGCAGCATTGGAGGAAAATAAACTATTACTGACGGTGAAAGTTGCGCTATCAGAGACAAAAACCGCACCTCCTAAACCTGCACCGCCGCCGCCTTGTCCCCCAAAACCACCGTTACTTCTACTTTGACCGTCGCGGGTGGCGGTTGAGCTACCATCACCCCCACCTACTCCGAAGCCTCCAGCCCCAGCAAATGTGCCACCTGCGCCGCCCAACCCTCCTACACCACCCACACCAGTAGTAACTCCTCCCAGCACATTGGCACCACCACCACCGCCGCCAGCACCACCGCCACCGCCAGCACCAAAGCCACCGGCACCACCGTCGCCACCAGCGCCACCATCAGCCCCGTTTCGGAAAGCACCAAAGCCACCAGCACCACCGCCAGCACCACCGCCACTACCCCCACCAACACCAAAGCCACCACTTCTGCCACTCGCACCCACACGACCACCTTGGCTTGTATCTCCTACTAGACCGCCAGCACCACCGCTACCCCCATCGGCTGGGGTTATACCTCCAATTGCGAAGAAACTTGGTAAGCCGCCACCGCCACCAGGAGAGCCATTGCTACCAGCCGAGGTGTCATTTGCACCAATAATGCGAGTGATTCTGGGGTCTAGCAAGTCATTGCCAGCCGAGGAATCATTTCCACCAGAGCCACCGTCGCCGCGTCCGTTGCTGCCGTTACCGCCCAGTGCGAAGTTGTTGGAGAAGGTAACATTATTGGCAGTGACATTCCCTTGATTGATAAACAAGGCTCCACCAGCACCCAATCCGCCGCCCCCGCCGCGAGTGCCACTGCCGCCGATGGCTACGCCATTGCGAATTGTCAGGTTTGTGAAACTCACATTTGCGCCGTTGATGGTGAAAATTTGTCGGTTATTGCCGTTGATGGTGATGGCGGGGTTGCTGCCGATAAAATCAATAGCGTTGCCCGTCCCGAGCGTTGGCAAAGAACTGTTGAGCAATACAGAATTGTTGATGAGAATGGTGTCTCGTCCGGGGTTGTTGGCTGCCTGATTAATGGCTTCGCGTAGGGTTGTTACCCCGTCGTTGGGATTAATGGTATCGCCAGAACCATTTACGGTGAAGGTTGCCACGATCGTTTTCCTCCAGAATGAATTGAGTTATTTGAATTGAGATTAATTGTTTAAACAGTTGACAGTTGATAGTTGTAGGGGCGGTGCCCCCGTGCCCGCCCTTCTTAATTGACAGTTGACAGTTGATAGTTGACAGTCGATCGTCGATCGTTGACAGTTAAGAGTTAAAAATTGATAAAAGTTGCGATCGCGCTAATTTTGTTTGATTTCGCTAACCGCTAATCGCCAATAGTTCTTGCTGAAAAACCTTAGTGCTTGAAGAGTTACAGGAGTAATTCGCAACAGCTTGATAGCTAATTCCTCGATATTTCAATGTGATGAATGATTGAGGTGTGGATGGGGTTGTGTAATGTTGTCTTCTCAATACTGCACCCCGATACTTGCCGATAACTTCACCGGGAGTGCTGGGTTCTACAGATGGATTGACTGCGTAGCTGACACCGCGATAAGAGAGCTGCATAATTCTGTACCCTTAGGGATTAAGTAGCGTTGATAATCCCTTTATAAATTTTGTCAAAGTCAGCGTCGATACAGAAAAGTTAAGGAGTTTGAGGGGAGAAAAACTTAACTTTTGGCTTAAGTCCTCCTTAACCATATAGCCTTTCTCAGGTAGATGAGGTACAAGAAAACTAACATAAACGGCAGCGACAAATATCCCATAAAACAGATCGAAAACGGAACCCCTCCATCGGTGAATATACATCCCAAACATGGCGTTGCA
>JAAUPI010000284.1 GCA_012035135.1 Microcoleus sp. CSU_2_2 | reverse complement strand
GATATCCAACTTTGCGCCCTTTTCTCGAACCCTTACAGGAGTCGAAAAAGTTCTTGAAAGCTGTTTCCAGATCGGCTACTGACTGTTGCAATGGAACTACCGATACTTCGCTCAACCATGCTCTTTCCTTGGTTTGTTTGGCTTGAGTAATAACCTGCTTTTGAAGAAGAGTCGATTTAGGCTTTTTCTCGCACTGTTTACAAAGCGCAAGCGCATCATTCCAGACTACTCGAACACAGCCAAACAACTGAGCTAAACTCTGTTGCTGTTGGTTAGTTGGATAGAATCTGTAGCGATATCTTGCTTTCATTTTTCTGGCTCTTTACTTACTCTATTATACCATGACTCTCTGAGAGAATCAAGAGAATTAAAGCCGTCCTAGAAGGACGGGGCTTCAGACCCATTTCTTTGGTGAAATCAAACTAACATTTCGTTGTCAAGAGATGATTTGATCAACAGCAGGCATCCGCCCTGGGTGATGGGCGAATGAGTGGAACCAGGAACCGATCGAATATAGTCGCCTTGATGACAAACTTCTCCTTCGACAACTAAATCTCCTTCTAACATGAATATTTCTTCTACTCCGGCGTGTCTGTGTAAGGGAAATTCGATTCCTGGTTCGAGGCGCATCAAGCAGGTAATTTCGCGCTTTTCTTTGTCGGTAAATAACCTACCGATCGAGATACCAGGAACTCGGAAAGGCTTCCATTTCACATCGTGCGATCGCCGGATCAAAGACGGTGGGTTAATGTTGAAAGATGGCTCAGCAACTGGTTCTGAATTGACTTCCTCGGTGGGAGTTCGATCGAGTTCGGCGATGCGCTGAAAGAGGCGGTTTTTGAGATCGGGGGCGACAGGAATGGGAGGACTTGTATAGGCGATCGCGGCAATTGTAGCTTCAAAAGCATTTAATTCGCTTTGAAGTTCCGGAGACTCTTTCAATTTCTCTTCAAGTGCATGACTTTCTGACTCATCGATAGTATCGAGAGCTTGAAGGGCTGCAAGGATATTAAATTCCTCGTCTGGCATCATTTCCATCTGTTTTTTGGGATTAAGTTTAATCCACCTAGAACGATTTTAGATTGTAGATTTTAGATTGGTGTTCCGCCATCGCACTTAAGATGGAAGATGAGAATTACAAAAAACTTAAAGTTTGTTTTTCTGCAATCTAAAGTGTTTCGCTCAGAGTTTGGCGCAATTTAGAAATGCCCAACCTAATTCGAGTTTTGATCGTGCCTGTCGGAATGCCAGTTTTGGTCGCGATCGCGGCGCAAGTCAATCCTTGGAAATAGGCTAGTTCGATCGCCTGTCGCTGTTCTGTTGGCAGTTTGTCGAGGGCTGTTTTGATTTGTTCGCTACGTTCAAATAACATAGCATTTTCCATCGGTTCTGCAATGTCGGAGATGGGTATTTTAGCCTCTTCCAGACAAGCTTGTGCCGCCCGGAATGTTCGCTGCAAAACTCGGAGTCGATCGATCGCCCGACTGCGGGTAAGCATAAACAGCCACGTGTCTACTCGACTGCGGGAAGTATCATAACTTGCTGCTTTTTGCCAAATTTGGGAAAAAACATCGAGCACTACTTCTTCAGCTTCTTCTACCGAACCCAGGATTTTGTAAGCGAGAGCGTAACTTGCACGACCGTATCGATCGTACAGTTTAGCTAATGCTGTTTGGTCTTTCCGGGCAATCTGCGCCAAGAGCAGCGATTCATCGCCTAACTTTTGAGCTGTCATCTCAGTGTACCGAAAAAATTTTGTTTTGACTGCACAGATCCAAAATTAAAGATTCAGCGTATATCACTCTAGAACAGAACATAATTGTAAGTTTGAATTTGGAGATACAAGCTGGAGTATGCCTTTTGGGGCTAATTTTGCCGTGCTTTGAATTGTAAAATTCCCAGATTATCTTGCAGTTTATCACCTAATTGATTAACTTCTTTGAAAATTAGCAATCCGCTTTATGCAGAACGAAGAAATGAGCTTGTCTAAACTATCAAAACCGCGAAATAATTCGAGTTTGCGATCGCGCCGTGCGATACTTGCAGGTGCTAGTGCTGCGGGATTAGCCGGTGCTTTGGGCATTTCGCTGCTGGGGGAAAAGGCGATTGCCGCAACTCCCGATGACAAAAAAAACGATGCGGCTATTCTCAACAACGCACTTTTTTACGAACACCAAGCAATTTGGGCTTACAGTTTTGCTGCTAGCAAACTGACAAATACCGACGTGGGTAAAGCTGTTTTAGCTCTAGCACTTCGCAATCAAAACGACCACAAACAGCACCGAGATCTTCTGGCTGCTGCGGTGAGAAGTTTGGGAGCAACTCCCGTGCAAGCTGAGTCTAGCTACGACCTTTCATCATACATCAATCAGAAGGAAGGTAATATAGATTCTGATGTAAATATTGCTAAATTAGCGCTGGCTTTAGAGACGGATGCTGCGATCGCCTACACCCTAGAAGCTGCTAAGTTAAAGACTCCTGCTTTAATTACTGCGGGGGCTAGCATCGGTACTGCAGAATCTGCACACGCTGCTGCTATTCGCGCTACTTTTAAGTTTTTGGGCATGAATCTTGAAATTGTACCTGCTGCTTTTGTTAGCAATGATAACCGCAAAAATTGGGTGCTGACGGTTTAGTTTTTCAATGGCTCATTAGGCTGTATTGTTTATAGAAAATGAGCGCTTTTTTGAGGTAACATCGTGTTCGATCGATCGCGAATCATAAAAACGGTTTGTAGTGAGGACTTTAGTCCTGACAATCGAAGCACTAAAGTCCTCACTACAAACGAATCTTATTGTAATCGTTCGATCGGACATGATATAGATCTTGAAGAACGATTTCATGGCGGTGACAGCTATTAGACATATCCTAAAAAGCCTTTCAAGAACAGGCATCCTGCCTGTTCCACAAGAATTATGGGAGATGTCTATTGTTCCGCCATTGGTGTCAACTTAATCCTAATTAGAATAGAGGTACTAACTGTGAAGATGACAAAAAAAATCCGTCGCACAATACTAGCGGTTGAATTAGCTCTCATTACCCTACTAACTCCAGGGATAATTGCAGCTTCGGATCACGATGACGGCGAAGTAGACATCAAAGGTCGCGCGCTCAATTTAACTGACCTTTACGTATTTCGCGAAAAAGACCAAAACTCAGGTGCTGCTGATGGCGATTTAGTATTCATCATGAATTCAAACCCCAGATCTGTAGCTCGCTATCAATATTATTTCAGCACTACTGCTCTTTACCAATTTCACATTACTCAAGTAGGTGATGTCAATTCTACACCTACCGGAAAAGCAGATATTATCCTGCGGTTTGCCTTTAGTCCACCTAACAATCAAGGTATGCAAGCTGTAGCTGTTACCGCTATTCGTGGCGGTTCACAAACAACCACTAAAACTACTGTTAATAGCAGCCTAATTGCCAGCACTCCACTGAATTCTAATCCTGTTTTGAATACAGTCTCTGTGGGTAGTTCTAACTTAACTGTATTTGCAGGTTTGCGGGAAGATCCGTTTTTCTTTGATGTCGAACAGTTTTTCCGGGTGCGCGCTGGAGCTTTAGGAACCGGGCCAAAAGTAGGTTTTAAAGAACCTAGTCAAGCTCTCGATTTTGCTAAAGGTTATAATGTTAATACAATTGCAGTGCGAGTTCCCAAAGCATTTTTGCAAGCAGGAACAGAAGCTAAAACTTTTGATGTTTGGTCAACGATTGCAATCAGAAATGGTGCAGGCGGTTTCAAACAATTTGAGCGCTTGGCTAGACCTGGAATCAATGAAGCTTTGATAGTTACTCCTGCTTTTCTAGAGGCATTTAATACTATTTCTCCGAGGTTGGATTTGAGTGCTGCTGCTGCTCCCGTGCGCCAGGAAGCTGTTGCAACTCTCAATGCAGTCGATCTTTTGGACAATCGAGATAATGTCGATGCAAATGCGATCGCCAGAGCATTTTTGCCGGATGTCTTGCGGATTGATACTACTAAAGCAAGTGGCTACGCCAGCGCTACAAATGCTCAAGGAAGTTTGATTGGAGGTCGGATGCTTCTGGATGATGTTGTTGATATCACCCTCGGAGCTTTGGTAGGTTCTCCTGCTAGCGATAATGTTTCTTATAACGGAACACCTGGAAATCCGGCTCAGGGACACAAGCCTTTACAACCAAGTTTTCCTTATTTGGCTTTGCCAAATTAGTTATTGGTTATTGGTTATTAGTCATTGGTTATTAGTTGCTCGTTTTGGCTATGAATAATTAATAAGCAATGCTCGATAAGCAATCACCACATTCCGGGATGCACACGCTCTATGAATGTAGGGTGCGTCGCTGCAAGATATTTAATGAAACTTGCAGATTATAGATAGCGACGCACCTGATTCCGGGATGTACACGCTCTATGAATGTAGGGTGCGTCGCTGCAAGATATTTAATGAAACTTGCAGATTATAGATAGCGACGCACCTTACCATAATAGAAAATGCTTTTTTAACCGCAGATGAAGGCGGATGAACGTAGATGAACGCGGATTTATGAAAACCAAAAATGAACAAGGTATAAAATCGGATTGTTTCTGGTGGTGGATACTAATCGTAGTTCCTGTGGTTGGGATCGTAGTAGTTAATTTGCAGCCTAATTTGCGTTTTATTTCGGATATGTTTGCTGAGAAGAGTCCGGCGGTTCTTGATGCTAAGTACCGCTATCATTTCTCGGAAGTTTTGAAAAATAATCCCAGTCAAAAGGAAGATCTTCAGCAAGAAATTGCTTTTTACCAGCAGCGACTGGCTGTGGATTCAAAAAGCGGTTTGAACCGCGCTGCATTGGCTGGGGTTTATTTAAAAATGGCTCGCGCAACTGGTGAGCAAAGTTGGTTTTTGTTGGCGGAACAGGCGGCTCAAAGATCGATCGCGGATTTACCTTTTGATAATAAAGGTGCGCTGTTAGTTTTGGCTCGAATTGCGGAAGCTAGACACGATTTTCCTACTGCTTTGCGTTTTGCTAAACAGGTGGGTTTCGATAATGAAGATGCGATCGCCCTGACTGTTACATCTCACTTAGCTATGGGTAAAGTGAGTGAGGCAAGTGCGACCGCAGCAGCTTTAGTTAACAGGCTTCCTAATTTGGGTTCTCTCACTTTGAGGGCTTTAGTGAGAGAGGCACAGGGCCGAGATGCTGAGGTTTTGCAGGATTACCGTCAAGCAATAGCAGCGGAGGAACCGGGAGAAATTGCGGGTTCGGCGCGGGTACGATCGCTCTTGGGTCGGTTTTACGCGCGTCGCGGGCAGTTACAGCAGGCGAAAGCGCTGTTTTTGGAAAGTTTGCGGTTAGTTCCTCGTTACCGGCTAGCGCTGATTTATTTGGCTGATGTGGAGACGCGCTTGGGTAATTATCGGCAGGCGGAAGGCTATTACAACAAGCTTTATGCCTATTCTGGGGGGCTAGCAATCGTGTTCGATCGCACAGTCGATCGCGGTATGGCTAAGGTGAAAGAGTTGCAGGGAGATGCGATCGCAGCCCGGAAACTGCGGGATAAAGCGGAGTCCGAGATGCGCCAGGAACAGGGTTTCGAGGGTTTGGGACATCGGCGGGATTTGGCGAGTTTGCTGCTGGAAAAAGGGCGATCGCAGGATGTCGTGGAAGCGCTGACTTTGATGCAGGAGGAGGTGAAAATTCGCAGGGATGCTATGACGTTGGATACTTTAGCCTGGGCGCTTTCGAGTGCTGGGGATTGGAAGGGGGCCGATCGAGTAATGACGGAGATTTTGCGATCGGGCATTCGAGATGCGGGGATATTTTATCGTGCTAGTGCGATCGCCCGCGCTTTGGGTAAGGATGCTGAATCTCGCGCTTACGTTCAAAAAGCGAAGCAAATCGACCCTACTTTTGATAGTCGATCGGGCCAAGTATTAGGTTTAGGAAACTTGGAATTTTGAGCATTGGGCAACATTCGCCAGTCCCACAATCCGCCAGGGGTTTTAGACTCAAAATTTTCGCTAAAAAGTAGGAAATCTTTCAGTCTGTAAAAAGTAGGAAATCTTTCAGTCGGTTTCAACCGACTTTCGCTATGAGACAGGGGTTTCAACCCCTGGCGGACTATCGGAATCACCGAAAAATCCCTCACGATTCGGACTATCGGAATCACCGAAAAATCCCTCACGATTCGGACTATCGGAATCACCAAAAAATCCCTCACGGTTCGGACTATCGGA
>JAAUPI010000283.1 GCA_012035135.1 Microcoleus sp. CSU_2_2 | reverse complement strand
GGTAAGGTGCGTCGCCATCTAGAATGTCAAAGTTGCTTCCCATATCTGGCAGCGACGCGCCCTACGCATTATACCAAATCCGGGTTACTTACCCCTTTTATAATCTCGTAAATGTAGTAATGTAGGGTGCGTCGCTACGAATAACTCTCGTTGCTATTGGGAGATCTCATAGCGACGCACCATACCAATTATAACGGGGATGGGAAACCCGGATTTGGTATTAGCGGTAAGTACCAGGAAGTCGAGGGCGGATCGGGCTGTCTTAAAGTTGTCAACGGCGGCAAGGAACCGACGGGAAGATTGCCTTTTGGCAGCGCTTTTAAGGTAGTGGTCATGGAACCGGACGAGCGAACCGATACCGTTGATACGGCTCTATTTTTCCGATTTTGTTCGCCTTGTGGCTGCTCTCCTTATTTCATTGGCCCGGTGCCCTTTTTCACCTATCGGGTTAATTCTCCCATTTTCGTTGGGGCGCTGGGATCGTCCTCTGGCGGCTCTTCCTCTGTACCAACTGCGGCAGTTCGCGACGGAGTATCTTCTCCTGTTACAAAAGGCGTAACTACAGCAGCTAATATTAATGTTCCTTGCCCTCCGGGTAGCACCACACCAGCGCCCGTGTCAGTTGGCAATGTTCAAGGAGTCAATGTTCCCGCTTTGTCGGAAGCGATCGCCAGTATTGAAAGCAGCGGTTCTTATACCACTTCTCTAAAATCATGCAGAGCGTGGCTAGTGCCGATCGAATGTAATCCCATCCAGTAAGAGAAGCTATTGTATGATGTGAAAAATTCTCAAGAAAAACTCGGACTTTTTCTTTGATTTCATCTAAGTTTTCATAAATCCCCCAACTCAATTCTTGTTTTATATGTTGCCATACTCTCTCGATCGGATTCAATTCAGGACTGTATGGTGGTTGAAAAATTAGTATAATGTTATCCGGAATTTTGAGTTGATAACTGTGATGAAACTTACCATTATCCAATTGAATAACATTTAAATTGTCTGGATATTCTTGGGATAATTTATCTAAAAATATTTGAAAACATTGACTATCTAAGTGCGAGAATTCCAACCAAAAACTTTCTCCGGTTTCGGGAGCGATCGCACCATATAAATAGTAGGCTTTAAAATTCCATTGAACTTTCCCTATTGGTTTGACACCACAAGCTGTAATTTTTTTCCTTTCAATCGTCTTGAGTCCGATTCTAGTTTCATCTTGACACCAATATTTCCGACCTTTTTTTGCGGGTTTAGGAGTGCTGGACTCCAGCCAGCAGATAATTTTCAGCAATTTTTCTAGTTTTTTTTAAATTCGATCGCTGCGAGAATATCTTTCTTGTTACTCAATCGTCTTGGTACTTTTAACTTAGCTTTCATTCGATAGTGTACTTGCTTGTGTAAAGTTTGATATTTCACAGATACTTGATAGTTATCTTCGACCCATTTGGCAATTTCTTTATAACTCTTAAATTCACAGGATTCTTCGCTAATTTTTGTCGAAATTCCTGCTATTACTTCCGAGGAAATTACTCTGGGCCTCCCACTCGATCGACCCTGCTTTAATAATGATGGTAGACCACCCTCACTATATTGCTTGAACAATCGAAGTACCGTGATTCTATGTACTCCTAAAACTTCAGCTACTTCTGTAATGCTCGACCTCGACCCAGATTTTAACAAGTAAAGTGCCTGAATTTTTTGTCTGTTAGTTACAGGCGGTTGGGAACTCTTTCGATGTGCATGACTACAATTCTCTCATGCTTTGAAGCTAAACAATCTTAAGAAAACCTTAAATTACATGGCTACGTCGGTGATTCGATCGAATCGCTAAAACCTACAGCTCGTGTGCGTTTGAGTTCTAGAGAACTACCCCGCAGGGGGTAAGTTCCGTGTGGGTTCGCAGACTAAATGAAATTTGTGCGGACTAAATGAAATTTGTGCGGACTAAATGAAATTTTGTTGCGGACTAAATGAAATCGCCCGATCGTCCGGTTAGGCTGGGCAAGTTGAACCAGAGTACGGCATTGCCATGAGCAATTCCTCAAAAATTTTTATAAGCCTTTTGCTGCAAGGACTTCAGCCAATTCGTGGCAGCAGGTGACAGCTACGCTACCTTTGCGCCTACATAAAAACCTTTTCTGTGCCTCAATAAGTTTAGTAGAACTACCCAGGATGCGGTTTCATGACCGCTAGGGCATAACTTGGGGACTCTGAGTTAGCATTGCCAAACCAAAAGTATCTACAACACCGCGTTCTAGATCTCAACGAGGAAGCCAAAATGTCGAGCTTACGATGTCAGGATATCATTGATAAATTCTGCATATTATATGCTTGCAGAAGTGACAACGGTTATGCCAGCTTCAAGTCATCAATTCAAAAGCCATTAAGAAGCAGAATGGAGAAGCTAGTTCAGTTACATCCAGAATGGGAAGATAGCCATTACATTCAATATTTTGGGGGAACCATTGACGATGATTCAAAATCCGAGTCTGAACGGCAGGTGGCTCATTTGCATCTAGTTGCTTATTTTGACCGAGCTCGATGTCATTTTGTCCAGCAATTTTCTCGAAAATTTCCATTTCCTACAGCAACTTGTATCAAGTTTTTCGATATAACGAGTGATTTCCTCTCTAACAGAGAAAAGCTGAATAAATTCATTAAGGGGTACAATTATCAAGATGCTAGCGGTGCCAATCTAAAAACCTATCTACAAGGTGCGCTAAGGAATATCATCCTAGACCAGATAAACTGTGAATCTCCTTGGCATCTGTTGTGTGATGTAGATTTAAGCAGTCGAAGAAAGTTTAATAATGAGCAACAAAAACTACGAGAAGCTCTCTTAAGACACGGAATAATTGAGCCGAATATTACTCAATACATCTTTGCTTGGCAATACTTTGTGCCAATTTACAAAAACAATAGAGTTAATAATCCTAATACAAGAAACGTTAGAAGGTGGCCGGAGCCGGAGCTACCAGATTTTGAAGAAACTGCCAGAGACTACAACTCTAATCGATTTCAGTCTGATGCACCTCTACAGGTGTCTTCTAGTCCAGAAGTAACGCCTGAGAGGATTAAAAAATGGATGAATATCTGCATTGAGGCGTTACAACACTATCCCAGGCTCGTTGAAATTTCCCGCGATGCAGATACTTATGAAAAACACTACGAGCCGTCTGTGAATCCTTGGGAACCTTTAGAGTTGGAAGAGAACCCAGTAGATTTCCTACAACAGGCTGATTTGGTGTTTGGGGAGGAAATACAGCGGATTAATAATAGCCTGGAAAAAATTCGCAGCAAGATTCCACAGGGAGTCCGCAAGGCAGTTATGCCACTTTGTTACCCCCATGAGTTTTCTCTTCTGGTTCAAGAGCAATTTGCAAGGAAAGTTGGAATAAACCAAGGAACAGTTGCACGTTATATATCAAACATCTATAAAACTCCCCTACTAAGTAAATTTGAAACTTTAATTACTGAAACCCTGAAAACTACGCCTCAAGTCTGGGCGCAAAGATATGTAGAAAAATTTTTAGAGGAAAGATTCTCGAATCCCAGCCGCTCAGATTTAATTGAGGGAGCTTTAATTGATTCTATCGAAACTCTTGGTAACTTAAGACAAACTATTTTACGACTCCACTACGGACAGAGAATGAATGTGGAAGAAATCGCTGATTATTTGAGGAGAGGAAAAATAGCTGAATCGGCTGAAGTTACTCAAGAGCTGAGCGCAGCTAAAAACGAATTACAAGAGGCAGTCATCACTCAACTCAATAATCTTAAGCTAGATTGCGTTCATTCATGGTTAAAAAGGTACTATCAACAGCTCGTTCACATTCAAGTGTTAGAAGCCTTTAAAAAATTAGAAGTTCCTATGCAAGAATTGATACAAATGCGATATTGTCAGAGAATAGCTGAACAACAACTACTAATTCTTAGACCGAACCGGAATGTGAAACAAGCGCTCAGCAATGCCAAACAGCAGTTGCAGAGTTCTCTAATCCAGTGGGTTTATGAGGCTTTCGGTCTTTCTCTAGATACAGAAAAAGAACAGGTCTGTGAGGTAGTTGAAGTCTGGTTGAAAACTTTGTATTCCGTTGAATTGTAAGCCATATTAGGGAAAACGAATTATGTTTAGTTTGCGAGAATTATCGACCACTTATCCCGAACAACTTTGGTTAAAGCTATCAGTTGAGCTTCCAGAAAAAGCATGGCAGCGATCGCAGCGCCATTCCAATGCCACTGCCCGCTGTAATGCTTATCTCAATGACCTCTGCCTGAATACTTTTGTTCCCTGGCTTAAGGCTTGGCTTGAAGAAGAGCAATCAGCAGAAGAAAGTAGTACCTTTCAACCAAGTTGTATCAGTATATTTCCAGAATCATCCTTGCCAAGTCTCTGGGAATTTGTTAATGGCAGCGTCATCGAACTAGGTAAGATTCGACTGGCACTTATTCCCAGTGAAAGTAATGATTTGGAGGAGTTTTGCATTCCTCAAGAGTGGGTCGATCTTCCTAGCTGGAGAGCCGACTATTATCTTGCAGTACAAGTGAGTGTGGACAATCAGAATGAATCCTGGATGCGGCTGTGGGGATATGTTACGCATCAGAATCTTAAGAAAAAAGGGATATATGATGAAAGCGATCGCGCCTATTATATCGCTCAGCAACATTTAGCTGAAGACCTAACCATGATGTTGCTAGAACCGGAGTCAGTTGTCAATAAACAAATACAGGTAGAATCTGCATCGAATTTGTCAAAGGAAACAGCTAGCAACTTGTTGGAAAAACTAGGAAACTCATCCGTTTATCTTCCTCGACTTGCTGTTAGTTTTGAACGGTGGGCGGCGTTGCTGGCTAACGAGCAATGGAGGCAAGAGCTATACGAACGACGGTTAAGGCAATTTGTTGCAGCGGCGGCACATAAGCAAACCTCTATTAACTTAGGGCAATGGTTCCAGGAGGTATTTGAGGCGGGTTGGCAATCCCTTGATACACTTTTAAATACAGGCTCAGGAAATTTAGCCTTTAGTTTCAGACAAGGTAGACCTTCTGTTACAGAAGTTAGAAAGGTTTTTGTTGAGGGAATTAAGCTGATTGATTTGGGAATGGAACTGGAGAATCAATCGGTGGCGCTGCTGGTTGGTTTAGCACCAGAGACTGAGCAAAGAGTGGGGATTCGCGTGCAACTCTATCCAGCAGGTGGACAAACTTACCTGCCTTCCAATATCAAACTGATTTTACTCTCTCAATCAGGAGCAACGCTTCAGGAATACAAAGCGCGAACTCAAGATAGCTTGATTCAACTGAAACGATTTACCTGTCCGATGGGAAAATGCTTCAGTGTCAAAGTGGCTCTCGATGATTTCAGTATTACGGAAGATTTTGCGATTGAACCGCTTGCTGGAAAAGAGCCATGAGTAATTTGGTTGTCTTGAACCTAGGAAAGGGTGACTTGCACAACGGCTTACCTTTTGTAACAGCTTGGCTACCATCCCCAAATACTCCCCAGAGTCGGCAAATTACGGGCAGCTTACCAACAGCCCCAGATATTCTCGACCTATACCGTCGTTGGCAATTGCTTTATGAGTTACTCTATCAGGCTCGCTCTCTGACGATACGCAGGCGTCAACCTCAACCAATCGATGAAGACATTGAAATTGATGACTCCGACGTGACTCACGTTTGTGATGCCGATTTCTATGAAGTAAGTCAAGAGTTACAAAACCGAATTGATACTTGGCTCGATTCAGAAGGATTTAGCGACATCTCCCGCCAACTATATAAGCAACTAGACTCAGCGCAAGAAATTCGAGTCATTATTCAAACTGAAGACAACCAACTCAGAAAATTACCCTGGTATACTTGGCGATTTTTTAGGGATTACCCACTAGCAGAAGTCTCCTTAAGTCCCCTCAACTTTGAGCCGGGAAAAGTCGTCCAAAATTCTGCCAAGCAAGTGAGGATATTGGCTATTCTAGGCGATTCTGCGGGGATTGATATTGAAGCCGATAAGCGATTGCTGGAGAATTTAAAAGACGCACAAACGGTATTTTTAGTAGAACCTCAGCGCCGGAAATTAAATGAGCAGCTTTGGGATAACCAGGGATGGGACATCCTTTTTTTTGCTGGACATAGTTCGACGCAAGTTGATGGCGGTTCGGGTCAGATTTATATAAATCCTACCGAGAGTTTAACGATTACTCAGTTAAAAAATGCTTTGAATGAAGCGATCGCACGCGGTTTGCAACT
>JAAUPI010000282.1 GCA_012035135.1 Microcoleus sp. CSU_2_2 | reverse complement strand
AACAGTCCAAATAAAAAATGAGACAAGATTTATGTATTTATTTACTACCAAAGAAGTCGGGAAAGGAACGGGATTGGGATTGGCGATCGCACGTCAGATTGTCGAGGAAAAACATGGCGGCGCGATCGAGGTCAACTCTACGATCGGACAGGGTACAGAGTTTATCATTCAAATACCCTTGTAGCAGCTATGTTCAGGGAACTCTTGAGAAAGCTAGGAGAGGAAAACGCGGAAGACAGCCACGCCATCGTCTCAAGGCGGCTGAAGCCACAGCCGACTCGACCCCATCCCTAAACGGAAAGGGATGGGCTTGCGTCTCGCTTTCGGTTAGAGGTGTTCTACAGACCTTTCTGGTCAGTGCGATAATTTGTCAAGATTTGTAGTAATGGTTACAAATTCAAAGTCCCAAGAAAATTCCTAATGTTGCCCGATTAATGGTAATATTATGTCTTTGAGTCGTCTCGACATAAAAGAAGTGAGCTTGGGTATCAACCAAGAATCCTCCGTCATACTGATTAGTTTGACAGAGTACCATACCAAAAAAATCCTCGCTGTTGGCGGTGACATCAAAAGATGTGACCCTGATTAAGTCCTAAACAAAAAATAAGTAAGTGTCAGGAGTGAAAAATTTGAAAAAAGTTGAAGCTATTATTCGCCCCTTTAAACTCGACGAAGTGAAAATCGCACTCGTCAATGCTGGCATTGTGGGGATGACTGTTTCTGAAGTTAGAGGTTTTGGTCGTCAGAAGGGGATGACCGAACGCTATCGCGGTTCTGAGTACACTGTTGAGTTTTGTCAAAAACTTAAGGTCGAGGTCGTTGTTGAAAACGATCAGGTTGACATGGTGGTTGATAAAATTATCGCCGCTTCCCGTACGGGTGAGATTGGCGATGGCAAGATTTTTATCTCGCCTGTGGAACAAATTATTCGGATTCGGACTGGGGAAAAGAACCAGGAAGCAATCTAGGAATTTAGGAAATGGGGAATGGGAACCCCCCTCACCCCAGGGCTGTTTCATTCTCTTGTAGGGGCTGCCACGGGGGCTGCCCCAATCTCTGAAATAACCAATATATCGTCGGTGGGGGGTAGGCACGGGGGCGCTACCCCTACCGCACCATCATTTTTTCGAGAATGAAACCGCCCTGCCTCTGACTGGGGAATTTACTTGACTTGAAGGGACTCCATTTGTGGTAACAGAGTCTGGAATGCTTGGCCGCGGTGAGAGTGCGATCGCTTAATTTCCGGTGTCATTTCTGCAAAAGTCTGTTGTTGTGCGGGTACGTAGAAAATGGGGTCATAGCCGAAACCTCCCGTACCGCGAGGAGAGTGTAGGATTTCGCCCCGGCAAATTCCTTCTACTTCCAGGGCAATTGTACCGTCAGGACGGGCGATCGCGATCGCGCAAATAAATTGTGCTTGTCGATGCTGTTGGTTTCCCAATTCTGTAAGGAGTCGATCGATCCGATCGGCATCTGTCTTCCCGTAGCGTGCCGAGTAAATTCCAGGTTTGCCATCGAGTGCATCTACCATCAAACCGGAATCATCTGCGATCGACCATTCACCGATTGCTTTAGCGATTTCTGAAGCCTTCAAACAAGCATTAGCGATAAACGTCTCGCCAGTTTCCTCTATTTCCAACTCTTCGGGTTTCAGTTGCAACTGCCACCCTAAATCCTGAAGATAAACCTGCATTTCTTTAACTTTGCCCGGATTGCTGGTAGCGACAACTAGCAATTTACGATCGGTCATAATTTCAATTAAAACTTACTCATTGATATTAACAAATATCCGGGAAAATGGGGCTCTCTTGGGTATTCGGTGATAAGTGAAGCCTATATGACTCCTGGTATGAGTTTCAATACTTGCACCGGAGAATTTTGTAGCTTAAGATACAGTTTGCACCACAATCCCAGGAGAGCCAGATTGGAATAAGGACGGAGCTTTGAACCCATGTTTTTGGTAAGCAAAAGAATCCCCGCACGTTTACGCCGGGGAGTGTCAATTTTGACTTTTTATCGATCGGGTATTCAACTCAAAATTCAATTAAGGCGCTGCTGCCGCCCTACGGTTGGCGACAACCAGATTTGCCTGATACTCGGCTGCCTTTTGCTGAGCTTTTTGATAATTTGGGCTAGTTGCTGGTACGGTTCTCATTAGCCCAACTGCTTTTTGCCACTCGCTCGCCACTGCTATCCATTCATTTTGGGATTGAGCAGTCTGAGCCAGCACAGCGGCACTCTGGGCCTTGTTAACCGCTTCCCTCCAAGGATCGGACTTAGGTGCGGCGGCTTTTGGTGCAGGAGAGGCTGCCTGGGACGCCGGAGAGGGTGGTGCAGCTTTGGGTGCGCCAGATGCGCCCGAATCTGGTGTTGCAGGCTTGGCAGTGGCGGCAGAGGGAGAATTTGCTGGTTTAGCGCCTGGAGAGGAGGAGGCAGCTTTAGACGCGGGAGATGAGGCTTTGGGCGAGGGCGAGGTAGCGACAGGGGCGCTTGATTCTGAGGTTGAACTGCTCAGAAATGGTAAATTATTAGTCAAGAAAAGTCCTGCGATCGCCGCTACGGGTACTAAAATCCCCACAGGTATTGCCCATTTGGGGAATTGCTTTTTCGGAGGCGGAACTTCCTCTTCCTCTTCGTCGGCGTCTTCGTCTTCATCTTCCTCGTCTCGATCGAACTCTGCCTCGTCGTAGTAGTCGCCGCCTTCGGTATCGACATCATCATCGTCATCATCTAAGCCTACAGAGTCATCAGGCATTGAACCCTCATCTGTATAAAGCATCGGCTCGGCGGGCATCAGATCTATTTCGTCCTCCCACGCAGGCGAGTCGTCACCCGTTCGACGCCCGTAAATCTTGACAGTGTAAATTGATTCGACTCCCAAATTCGTCATCCCGTTACGGATGAAATCGACCAATGCCATTTGACTCGGTACTTTGTCTGACTCCAGAATTATGTGGAGACAGCCGTTGTCCCGCGTCACTTCGGCGTTGATGCCTTTGGGTTTGAGTGTACGGTTGATGCTAGATGCGATCGCTTTTGGATCGCCCTGTTTGAGAAGTTCCCGCAGGTTTTGTTGTGTCATGGCTGGCGCTCTTTTGGGGGAGGTGGAGAGCAAGTAAGTAATATTAACCGATCGGCTTGGGCTGCCGACAATATTTATTTACCAGGTTAGCTTTGCTCTGACATTTTGATAGCATTTATTTGAGTGATTTTTAACTCTCGTGTTAAAACAGAAGGCGATTTACAGGGCGCGATCGCCAGTGCAGCTCTCTTTCCGGTCAACGAAACAAGCTAGACAGTTCTATAACTTTGGTTTGCAGGGTTGATACTTCTTCTCGACCCCGCTTTAAAGAGGCTTCTAACTCTAGCAGCAAAGGCAAAGTTTTTTGCAGTTGCTCTAAGCTGGCGTTCTTGACTTCTTGGCGAAAATAATATACTCGTTTCGGATTGCCAAGGTCTAGGGCTTGAGCAATTTTGTCGTCGCGATCGCCCGCTGCTACCATTACCTTAACCCACAACCAAATCCGAAATTTACCCGTCAACCCAGCCGAAATCCTTAAACCATGCTCGTTCCGAGCAATTAAGCCCGCTACTAAATCCAAAGCTTGCTCGGTATCTCCCGATCGAATCGCATCGGCTAGTTGAAAAGTAGTTTGGGCGTGACAGTGTACCAGCGCCGCCACCTCTTCCGGGCCCAGGGGTTGGGTGCGACTCCCCGCAAACAGCAGCAATTTTTCGAGTTCGCTGTATAGCTGGCGAGTATCGCTGCCAATAGATGAGGCCAAAAGTTCGATCGCCGTCGCGGTCAATTTTACCCCCAGTTCGCCAGCGACTTGGCGCACCCGCTGAGCTAATTCTTTTTCATTCCAAGGCGGAATCGGAGAAAATTCGCGCACTTGGGCGGACTTTACCAGTAACTTGGTAGACTTGAGCCTGCTGTCGGGTTTCTTGCTCGAAGTCAGCATGAGCACTGTGGTAGCAGGAAGAACTGGCAGCGTCCGTTCCAATTGGGCAAACAGTTCTGGAGAACACTGCTGAGTTACCGTTGTGTCTGCCAGCCAAACAAAACGGCTGCCGGTACCAAAAGGTGGTGTTAAAGCTCGATCGAGTCCTTCTAACACAGCGTCCGCTCGATCGGCAATAATTTTGTCATAGTTAAAACTAGCCCAGTTGGGGTCAAGGGCTGTTTGGCGCAAACTGGTAACAGCTTGTGCGATCGCAAAGTCGTCTTCCCCCCAAAACAGGTAAATTTGCATTTTGTTAGTACGAGGAAATCGAGATTGGACGATACTTATCAAACTTACGTGAATCGGGTGGCGCGAATGACGCTGCTGGACTCCTACAAGTCCCAGGTGGAGCATATTCAGGAATCTCCCAAGTTTAATCCCGATCCAGCCGGCGTCAGAGTTGCTGTACCTTTCCCGGGCTATTCGGTGATTACGCCCATTGCGGCCGAAGATTCCGAAAATGCCGCACTTTATACTAACTTGCACCAGTGCCAACAACACCTATTGCAGGAACTCAATCCAGGCTCGATCGTAGCGCTACCTCCTGATAGCTTCCATTTAACGGTGGCAGATTTGATTTGGAACAGCGCTTTTCGAGATGCTTCTGAGAAAAATCCTGAATTTGAGAAGCAACTGCGCGAGCGCATAGCTAATTGTTTTATTGCCTCAAAAGCCACCTTGGCCGATAGCCCTCCGATTCGCTGGATAGTGCTGGGCTTCATGGTGATGACTAGGGCTGTGGGTGTCTGTTTGGCACCGACGGACGAAAACTCTTACAAGCAAATTCTGGAGTTTCGCCGATCGATCTATCAAAATCCCGATTTAATTGCCTTAGGAATTGAACAGCAATATCATTTTACGGCGCACATTACTCTGGGCTATTTTGGGGACACCGGGCCGAACCTAGAACGAGCTCGCTTGTGCGCTGTGGCATCTGAGTTAAACGATCGATGGCTGGACGCGCCCCAGGAACTGTCCGTACACAGACTCGAACTGCGGAAGTTTGAGGATATGAATACCTACAATCGGGAACCAGACTGGCCTGTTTTTGAGTTTTGAGCCGATCGTCACGATCGAGTATTAGGCATTTGGCAAAATAAACATTAAATATTTGGTCAAATGCCTAATACTGACCGATCAATTTTAGATTTTAGAATCGACAGTCATATTCGTCACTAACCCCAGCCTGAAGGCATGGGGCTTGAAAGAGGAAGACTCACCACCTTTGTCCGTCAAGACTAAAACAGTGTCTAGCCTGCGTCGAAAAGACAAGCTGAACTGTCTAGGAGCGGTATCCCGCAAAACGTTAAGAATGCCTCCCTAGTTTTTAACCGCTTTGGCAGTCAGTGGCGAAGGGAAATATACACCTAGAAATAGGACTTACCGTAAATGTTTGTACCTGTTGTCAACAGTGAAAATAGACCGTTAATGCCGACTACCAACGCCCGTGCCTCGCGCTGGATTAGATCAGGCAAGGCAACGCCATTCTGGAAAAAGGGAGTATTTTGTGTCCGACTAAATGCAGAGCCTTCTAACACCCATCGCCAGCCTATTGTGGTAGGAATCGATCCGGGTAGCAAGCGCGAAGGATTTACAATTAAATCCAAATCGCATACTTATCTCAACGTCCAAACTCATGCAGTTGATTGGGTAAAAGACCATATTGAGGTGAGGAGAAATATGCGACGTGCCAGGCGGTTTCGTAAAACACCATGCCGTCAAAATCGCCAAAATCGCCTCGTTAACAAAACTCGCCTTGCCCCATCAACTAAAGCAAGATGGCAATGGAAATTGAGAATCGTCAATTGGTTGACGAAAATGTTTCCAATTACAGTTTTTGTCGTGGAGGATATTCAAGCGAGAACTTGGAAAAATGGACGGAAATGGAATGTGTCGTTTAGTCCTTTAGAAGTAGGTAAACAATGGTTTTATTCGGAACTCAAAAAAATTGCTCAACTTGAAACTCGAACGGGAAATGATACCTACGAGATGCGTCAAAATCTCGGGCTGAAAAAATCCCAACAAAAGTTATCGAATAAGTTTGAGGCTCACTGCGTTGATTCTTGGGTGTTAGCTAATTGGTATGTAGGAGGACATCAGGCACCCGATAACGCCAGATTGATAGAAGTAATTCCTCTTGAATTTCATCGCAGACAATTGCACCGATTACAGCATTCTACTGGTCAGATCCGTTCGAGATATGGTGGTACGATTAGTGCAGGCTTTAAGCGCGGCTCAATTGTT
>JAAUPI010000281.1 GCA_012035135.1 Microcoleus sp. CSU_2_2 | reverse complement strand
GGACACAAACTAAGAGGGTTGGGGACACAGACTATCGCCCAATAAGAAGGGCGGGCTCTCTTGGCACCGCCCCTACCCCCTACATCGATCGAATGGCTTAAGATTCTTTTTAGGAGATGTCTATTGTGGAACAGGCATCTTGCCTATTCTTGAAAGCGTTTTTAGGAAATGTCTATTCAAGATTTGTCAGTAACTCAGGGCTGAAGCCACTGAGCTTGTAAGAGTATTTCAGTCCTATTAAAAATAAAATGGTATGTAGCTCATGGTTCTTCAAATCCCATCAAGTTCCAAAACACTAACTGTCACCTGGGAAGCCCTACCAGCCGACTTTGTATTACCGGACGATCCTGTGGAAAATATTCAACAACCGCCCCTTGCTGCCGCTCTCACTGATGCTCTGGGAGCCGCTGGACGCATTCAACCTCTTGCCCTTATCGGTTCCAATTTTGGACTGGTAGCGACGCTAAATAAGCAAATTGTAGTCAAAGCACCGGATTGGTTTTTTGTTCCGCAAGTGCATCCAGTCGCAGAGGGCAAGATTCGTCGCAGTTACACGCCGCATCTGGAGGGTGCGCCGGTATCGGTGGTGATGGAGTTTTTGTCTAATGAAGATTACAGCGAATTGTCTGTGCGATCGACTCCTCCCTACGGCAAGCTCTACTTCTACGAACAGATTCTGCAAGTACCCACCTACGTGACTTATGACCCCTACGAGCCCAAGCTGGAAGTGCGGTATCTGCTAAATGGAGCCTATGAAACGCAGGCTGCTGATGCTGAGGGACGGGTGCGGATTCCTGAGTTGGATTTGTGGCTGGGGATTTGGCCGGGGGAACGGCTGGGCCAAACTATCAACTGGCTGCGCTGGTGGGATTCGCAGGGAAATTTGCTGCTCTGGAGTTCGGAACAGGCTCAACAGGAACGCCAGCGGGCAGAACAGGAACGCCAGCGGGCGGATTTATTGGCGGCTAAGTTGCGGGAGTTGGGTGTCGATCCCGATTTATTGGCTTGAAAGGGCGGGATGTTTTTGAGTTGAGTTTTTGTAAGGGGGGGCGATCGTAACAAAAAAAAACTAAGTGCGATCGATCCAGTAAAATTCGCACTGGGCGCAGACTTATTTCTCGAAATCCACCTGCTTAACCACATCTAAGGGTAGTTCTAGCACCTCTGCAATTTGCTCGTCGCTCAAGCCAAATTGCCGTAATTTATCTATTGTTTCAATATTAGCTCGATTATTGCCTCCACCGATTGATAGTGAAACGTTTATTGCAGGAATTTTGGAGCGATTTTGGTGGCGCGAGATTCAACAAGGCTATACTAATTGAAATGCTTGTATTAGAGTTGCATTCAATTGCTGCATTTGCTGAGGGCCTAACTCGCCCAATCGTCTCAGTATTAATTTCTGTTCAAGGCTGACAATTCGAGTCACTCTAACTTTAGAAGATACTCTTAATCCTGTGCTATAAAATTCTGGATCGGCAGCATTTAGAGCAAATTCATCTAAACTTAGACTAGTGACATTTTGCGAAGAAATGAAGCAGATAGTAATTTCATTTATGGTTGAACTTGCCCACAGCACTACAGCAGGACGTAACTTTTTATCACTCAAATCTGTAAAGGGAAATTCAACTAAAACAATATCTCCTTTTTTCAGCTTCACTAAATTGGCTCTCCATCTTCAAGGGTGTAAATATCGGGTTCATCCTGCAAAAAATCAAAAACTCCTCCGCTGTGGGCTAACTGCGTTATTTCCGCAGTTGAAGGATAGGGAATGTTGCTAAATAGTTTGAATTTTATTAGCAATTGTTCCTCTTCTGAGAGTGTCTGGATGATTTGTACTAACGAGTCAATGAGTTTTGTGTTCATAGCTAAAAATATCTGGCGCTATTTTATTTTACTTCAATCAGGCAACCTGCGACGATCGTAACAAAAAAACTAAGTGCGATCGCTCCAGTAAAATTCGTAAATAGCGCAGACTTATTTCTCGAAATCCACCTGCTTAACCACATCTAAGGGTAGTTCTAGCACCTCTGCAATTTGCTCGTCGCTCAAGCCAAATTGCCGTAATTTACCAATTTTTTCAAAATTAGCTTGATTATTGCCATGAAAGTCAGGAGTTTCGGGCTGACTTTTCTATGGAGTATGAGTAGTTTGTTCGGAACCCATGTTTACACAGCCAATTATATTACTATTAATACTTTTATCGCCCAACGAAATATTCAGATTGCCTTGCCGTTCGAGCACAGATTTCAGATTCTGTTTATTGACTGGTTCATCAAAGACATCAGATAACATTTGCAAAAGCTCGTAACCGACATCCTTAACATGACCCGCCGAACAACCGCAATTTTCTGCAATGTCATCATACTTTTGGCGCTTCAGGGTTCCCTCGACAATTCCGCGCTGCAAGTCATTTAGATGTTTTCCTGTCTTGGTGTAGACAGCTTTTTCTATAAATTGCAATACTTCGTGAACGTGCATCATCCGCGATGTGGGAGGACATTGGTTATTATAGCCGACTTTATCCGTATTATTCCGTATTATTCCGTTGTTTACAATAATTTAACAAAAATCCGCCTTTTTCCGCTTTTCAGTTTTGAGCGCTCAATCTAGCATAGGCAAAGAGTGGAATCACTTGCTTATTAGCGCATAGTTGATATCTAGCCTTGCCAAGTTATGAGCTGCTCCCTTTAACAGATGCAAGGATAAGTGACAAGCCCAAAAAAGCCTCTTTTCATTAGTTGTGACAAAAGGAAATAAAGTGAAAACAAAAATTGATGAAAAAACGCTAAGCAATCTGCCCGAGAGTCTGCAAATTGCACAAAAAGCGATTGAAACTGGAGAAGTGCAAGAAATTATCAAACAACTGGCAAAATACAATCTTGGGGTATGTATGCCGCATATGCACATAGAGAACAAGGGATTTGTAGAGCTACCAAAAGATATGATTCAAGTGGAGCGACAGTTAGTCACTTCTTTCGTTCACTCCTCAGAGGTAGATGAAAAAACCATGATTCCGGTTGTTTGGAGATACATTGATGGTGTAGTTGTAAGTGCTTCAAGCTGTAGAATGTGTGAATAATTATTAAAGCCAGATTGCCTTTACTGTAAAATCAGAGTAAAGGCGATCGTCTTTTTTATTCACGAGCATTATCAAATCACCTTCACAACAAACCTTCTTCCACAATTTCTCGGATTTCTCTAACAAATTCTGCTGGAGTTTGAATGATTAACCTGCTTCGTGCAGCAACTTCGGCAGTAAAATCTTTAGTATTTAAACTTAAAAGACGGTCAACATTTGCCAGAACAGCCGCCGCTAAAATCGGGGTATCTTTAGCTTCAATGATATCCACCCAGCGCAATGATTCTTCTAGTGATGGATCTGGTTGAAATTCAGGGTTAATATCAGCCAGCAATTGGGTAAAAATTGGCAGAGCAGCAGGTAACTTTTTGCGTAAGTTGCGATCGCATTCATCCAAAACTTGCTGCGATACAACTAACTTGAAAAGACCAATTTCAGCCATTGTCAGCACCGCACGACTAGCTCCAGTTCGAGATCCACATCCCGCAATTAATACGCTAGAGTCTGCAAATATCCTACGCATCAAGACTGTTTCTCCTGCCAAATCGCCTCTCGCTCAGCTTCTAAACCCGCCAATAAATCAGTCAAACCTACATTTTCATTTTCCATAATCGTGACAATCCGATCGATTAGTTGGGGAACTTGAGGTTGTTTGGGAGCAAGCAAAATTAGATTACCTATTTGCAGTAGCACCAGCGTATCTCCCTGATTAACATTCAGAGAATCTTGTAATAACTGGGGAATGGTAATTTCCCCTCCCTGTCCCAAAATAATCGGGAATTGTTGAATTTGTACGTCCGTTTCTTGTGAAGTTATTGTCACGACTTTAACCTCAGCCTTTAGTGTTAAGTTTCTAAGATTCCTGATTATAGCAATTTTTGGGCATTGTATGTTTTACGCGATCGCCCTTACGACAAAAAACTAAGTGCGATCGCCCGTCAAGTTCGATCGAAATTCTGATACCATTCAGAAAGTAAGCGTTAAAGTAGCCATGAAATTAGCAGTTGTAGCTGAACCTGCACCCCTAAAGACCAATGCTGACGGCGTAGTGCGAGTCGGTAATACTCGCGTGACTTTAGATACCGTGATTGCAGTGTTTAACCAGGGAACAACGGCAGAGGAAATCGTTTATCGTTATCCGTCGCTGAGATTGGCTGACGTGTATGCCACTATCGGTTTTTACCTTAATCATCAGCAGGAAGTCGAAACGTATTTGCAGCAAAGACAGCAACAAGCACAAGAGATTCGCAAAATGAATGAGGCAAGGTTCGATCCGCAATCGTCAATTGCACGCTGGGCTGCTAAAGATAAATGACTCGGCTCGTGCAACAACCAAAGCCAAATATGCGTATCCAGTAAAATCATTTACCCAGCGCATCCCATAAATCTGACATCGGCTCATCAAAATCCTCGGCAATTACCAACGGCATCCCGCGCAGAGGATAATGCTTTTGTGTCAATCCAGCACTCGAAATCGAAGCCGGCTCGATCGCCGAAAAACGCTTCGAGTTCGACAAGCGCGCCTGACGCAAAAAACTCAATAGCAATTCAAGTACATCATCTGATGTTTGCTCGATTTCACGGATTAGTTCTTCCCGGACTGTCATAATCTGGCATTTTCCTTGCTAGACTTCTTTACCCATTGTAAGGCGATCGCGCCAATCTTTGTGAAACTCCCCTGGAAGTTGCAATTACTACGTTGACCTGCTACCGTTAACACAGACGCATCGCAGGAAAACAACCGATCGCACTAACAAAATTACTCCCTGCCATTAGACAACTGTCTGCGATCGATAAACGAGAGTTAATCCACATTCTCATGGAGGAAGAGAATCTGAGTGATGAAGAAGTGTGGAGCGGTCGATTTGAAGCTACAACAGACGCTCAGTGCGATAATCTAGCTGAAATAGTACGTCAGGAAATCGCTGCTGGCGATATTACCCCTTAAAGAAAATTGCCACATTTTCAGCAATAACTAAGCAACTCCAAAGTCGGTGTATTCACGGATATATGGTGGCTGAAGTCCTAACACAATATCTTCTCTAAGCACGCCCATTTCTACCAATTCATCAGCAATCTTTCTCTCGGTTTGATTGCGCTGAATCCAAATTTTGCCGTCTTTAATATCTAAGTGGATCGTGCAATTATATATCCGCCGATATCCGTCCCATCCTAAAGTAAGAGTCAGATAGCGATCGCACTCTTTATCAAAAATTGTTTCTACCTCAAGTTCTCCATTAATAGGTTTAGCTTTACTCTTTTCTTTTAACAGTTTTTGAATGCACTGACGGTAATGTTCTAGTCTATCCATTTGACAATAACCTCCTTAACTGGATCGTACACAATCAACTTAACTTGATATCGTCGTACCGATGATTGAGGCAATTCCCGCTTAAAAAAAGATTCGTAAGCTGAAATCGGAACTGCTAAGTACAAAGTCCGCTCTGGTTCTATGATTTCTAGAACTAAACGGTAATTCAGAAATTGCCCCAGCGCTCTATGAAAATCATACAATGCTGATTCACTCAAAAAACTCTTGATCTCAATTGCGATTTTTTCTACCCCTTTTTCTGCTCCTAATAGTTGTTCTGCACCCAAATCAATTTCAACTTCATCATCCTCACTGAATTCAATGGTTAACGGGTCGTGGGTAATAACCCACTTGTCTTTTTTGAGTCCCCGCTTTACCGCATCATGGAACCTATCTTTGGCTGCCACTGACTAACCTCTCCCTTTTAAATCTATTTTAACTGCTATTTAGCCGCTTTGGTTTTCCTCAGCCTCGATCGCACGATTTGCCGCCACAGACAAATTACTCGGATCGTGCAGCAGCCAAAGCCAAATATGTGTATCCAGTAAAATCATGTACCCAGCGCATCCCATAAATCTGACATCGGCTCATCAAAATCCTCGGCAATTACCAACGGCATCCCCCGCAAAGGATAATGCTTTTGCGCTGTCAATCCAGCACTCGAAATCTCAGCTAAATCGATCGCCCAAAAACGCTTCGAGTTCGACAAGCGCGCCTGACGCAAAAAACTCAATAGCAATTCAAGTACATCATCGTCATCTAAGATTTACAAATTCGATCGCATTTCCAGCAGCGACACACCCTACAAAAATACTTCCCAAAATGGAGGCAGAGCCTCCGGATCTGCGTTACCAGGCTCTGCCTGGTAACGAGTAGATG
>JAAUPI010000280.1 GCA_012035135.1 Microcoleus sp. CSU_2_2 | reverse complement strand
CATTGTCGTTGTCATCATTGTCATCGTCATCATCATCGTCATCATCATTGTCATCATCATTGTCATCGTCATCATCATTGTCGTTGTCATCGTCGTTGTCATCGTTATCGTCATTTACATCGTCATTGTCATCGTCGTTGTCATCGTTATCGTCATTTACATCGTCATTGTCATCGTCGTTGTCA
Source organism: Microcoleus sp. CSU_2_2 (assembly GCA_012035135.1). Lineage (GTDB taxonomy): Bacteria > Cyanobacteriota > Cyanobacteriia > Cyanobacteriales > Microcoleaceae > Microcoleus. Next base: position 6,115 of record JAAUPI010000280.1, on the reverse strand, counting down.
TCGTCGTTGTCATTGTCATCGTCGTTGTCATCGTCATCATCATTGTCGTTGTCATCATTGTCATCGTCATCATCATTGTCGTTGTCATCATTGTCATCATCATTGTCATCGTCATTTACATCGTTGTTGTCATCGTCATTTACATCGTCATTGTCATCATCATTGTCATCGTCATCATCATTGTCGTGATTACTAAAACCTTCAAGAAAATCTTTCACCGACTCAAGATATTCGACGTAATTAAAATCGTCACCAAAAGGCTGAGATCCGACACTGCCATCATCGCCGTATTGCTTCTTGAAATTGCTAATCAAATCTTCCATTGCATCAATTTGCTTACTAAAATCTAAACCGTCATTAATAGCATCGGGTTTATCGCAAGTGCAATCACCATCATCAGCATCATTGTCATCATCGTCGGTATCTAAATTGCCACCAATTGGCTGAGGTCGATCGCCACTATCATCATTCACATCATCATCATTATTATCATCATCGGTATCTAAATTGCCATCGATATCATCAGCATCGTTATCATCGTCATCGTCATCCTCATCATCGCTAAAGAAATCGCTATTCTTGTTGAGTTCGCGAATATAATCTCTGACTCCATCAACATACTCATCGACATTGAAATTAGTAAAAACAGGTTGAGGTTGCTCAACAGTGCCATCGACATCATCCACATCATCGGTATCATCATCATTGCCAGCGACGGGTGCAGTAACAGGCTGAGGCGGTTTTACAGTGCCATCGACATCATCCACATCATCGGCATCATCATCATCTAAATCGTATTCGGGCCAAGGTTTGATTCCTTGCTGCAACCCTTTACCTGTGGCAAACTCAAATACCTGCTGAAAAGTAACTTCATCAATGCTAACTCCATAGAAATTAGCGATCGCTTGGGCATTGTTAGTAGTGTATGTCATGATGTTCAACTGTGGCGACAAGGAAAAACCCTCTTCCATGCCTACATTTTTCAGGTGTTCAAACAACTCAACACCTTCTAAGTCATCCAAATCGTCGTCATCATCGCTGTTAGTCTGTTGATAATATTTGAGGTCAATAAATGGAGAGAATCTGCGCAATTCTGAGAAGCCAACTTTGTTCAGGTGTTCCAACAATTGCACACCGTCTAAGTCATCTAAGTCGTCGTTGACTTGTTGATAATATTCGAGGTCGATTAATGGGGAGAATTTGCGAAACTCCTTCAATCCAATGTTTTTTAAGTGTTGATAGGACTTTTCGTCGTCTAATTCAGCTAAATCTGGGTTGAGTTCCCGATATTCTTTGAGATCGATCGCAGGATTGAAACGGCGGCCTTCTTCTAAACCAAACTCTAGAAAGTGTTCTTCGAGTTCATCATCGTTGAGGTCTTCTAAATCTTCGTAGTTAGCGCGGTAAAAATCTTTGTTGAGTAAGCTCATTTGACTAATCCTCTGATAATTTTGGTGAGTAACTCGCTTCAACCTGGTTGAGAAAGTTGCTTGAAAGCGCGTATACCTTTAATACGTTTCTCAATCCGTGTTTTCGCAGAGAAGTTTACAAAAAATTCAAAAAAAAGTTGGTTGGTTAAAATTGCGAAAAGTGTTTTTGTCGATCGTAATAACTAAGAATTTGCGGTAAGATGCTCGATCGGCAACGATGTTGGGGCTCACTGCGGGGGATTGCTATCAAATCAACGTTACACCCGCATTCTGGCAGGGGTTTAAACCCCTGCCGGAATGCGGGTGTACGCTAAGCCTACTATTTGTGTCACTTGACCTTAATTCTGACTATGTTAAAACCGTAATCGATCGCCCAAGCTATCTTAGACAAGGCGCTAGTGCAACCACTGTCATGACATCTCCAAAAAATCAAAATTCGGCGGATTCATCTGTTAAAGACTCTCTGGAGGCTGGTTTAGCTGCTTTGAAAGCGCGAGATTACGATCGGGCGATCGCCCTTTTGGAATCCACTGCTGAAACTGCTGCAAATCAGCCGCTGGGAGTTCGCGCCCAGATGGGTTTGGTGGCTGCGTACAAGGCAACTGGTAATCTGAAAGGCTCGATCGCCCTTTGCACTTCCCTCACCAAAAATCCTCACTCTCAAGTCAAAACTTGGGCCGATCGCACTTTGAAAGAATTAATCGATCGACGCCCCCCAAAACCACCGGAAAATCCAGGAAAAATTGCAGAAATTACCCCGGCTTTACCAAATCCTCAAACTCCCCCAGAAACAGGCTTTGTTGCTTTTGATTCGGAAACTGAGTCGTCGAAACCCCCAGCCGATAATCAAGGATTTTTGCCTTTTGAGCCGACTGTAGGGCAAAATAAAGGCAAATCAAAAGATATTTCTCGACTACCTGCACCCCCCAAACCGCCAAGTTTTAAAAGTTCCAAACTGGAAAAATCTACAGACACTGGATTCGATCCAGAAATTACAGAAATTAGCGACGAAAACAGCGCAGGTTCTCCCACAGATATTCCTCTATTCATCAATTCGGATACCTATGAATTGACTTGGCGTCAAGCTGGGCGGGCTAAGGGATGGAAAGCGCTAAAACCGCTGAAATTAAATGGTTTTCGGCTGGAGGCGATCGCAAGTATTATCGCCCTATTTTTTGTAGCGCGGTTTGTCCTACAATTCCTGATGACAACTGCTAATAATGTATTGCTTCAAGTTTATATCTTCAGTAGATTGCCTTTTTTCAAGCCAATTCAGCTTTTTTACCGCGATTCAACTCTTTTTGTCTACACTGTTTTTTTATTGTTGCTAGTTTCGTCTCCGTGGCTGATAGACTTACTGCTAAAACTATTTTGTGGTATCCAACCGCTAAAGGCAACAGCATTGTTGACTCACAGCAAAGAAGCTAATCGGGTAATCCGCAATTTTTGTAACAAAAAAAATCTGCCGCCGCCGATTTTGAAAGTTTTGCCGATTAATGTACCTGTAGCTTTTAGTTACGGCTGTTTGCCTCGATTTGCTCGGATTGTTGTCAGTCAAGGACTGTTGGAACAATTGACTGAGGATGAAATTGCTACGATTTTGGCACGAGAATTAGGACACATCTCCCACTGGGATTTTGCGCCGATGTCGTTAGCAATGTTGGTAATTCAGATTCCTTACCTGATTTATTGGCAAGTAGCGTATTGGGGCGATCGACTTTCTGGTTTAATGACGATCGCATTTATGCGTTCTACTGTGACAATTTTGGCTGGTACGATTTCGGCTGCAAGTTACGGCATTTATAAGTTGTTCCGGTGGCCGATGTTGTGGCTATCCCGCCGTAGAGTATATTTTAGCGATCGCGCCGCTGCGGAAATTACCGGAAATCCGAATGGTTTGACGCGGGCTCTAGCTAAAATGGCGATCGGTATGGCTAGCTGTGTCGAAGAGCAAAAACAAACTAGCTTTTTTCTTGAAGGTTTTGATTTGTTGCTACCTGTGGGTGTGGGGCAAGCGGTAACGCTGGGTTCGGCGGCCCTGCATTCGCCTCTGGAACAGATTTTGCTGTGGGATGTCAGTAATCCCTACCGCAATTGGTTGACGGTTAACAACACGCATCCTTTAATGGGAGAGCGTTTGAAGCTGTTGGCTCTTTACGCTCAATTTTGGAAAATCGAAACAGAGTTAGATTTGGCCGATGTCGGTACAACCGAGAAATCGACAAAACGAAAATTCCCGTGGGCGGGCATGGGGACGCCGCCCCTACGACTATTGTTACAAGGTGCGCCGTTTTTTGGGATTCCGATGAGTTTGGCAATCGTGGGGGTGCTGTGGACGATCGGGGGAATTGTTTATTATTTGACGTATATCTGGCAGTTGGATTGGCTTTTGGGCGATCGATCTCTGCTTTGGGGCTGTTTGCCGATCGGATTTAGCATCGGCACTTTGATTCGCATTAATTATTTTTTCCCTGACATTAAACCAGGAAAGATGCCACCGCCGAGTTTACCGGAGATTTTGTCAAATTCCGAGACTTTGCCCTTGGATGCTACACCGGTGAAGTTGGAAGGAAAACTTTTGGGCCGATCGAATCTTGATAATTGGCTGGGACAAGATTTGATTTTGCAGACGGCGACAGGATTGGTGAAGTTACATTATGTTTCGAGAGTTGGTCCGATCGGCTCTTTGTTGCCATTTTTGAGCAAAGAGACTACTCACCCTGGTGATTTGGTCGGAAAATCGGTAGTAGCGACGGGCTGGCTGCGACGAGGTGCTACAGTGGCGATCGATCTCGAAAGCCTGCGCAGCCAAAGTGGCCAAGTCAGCAACAGCGGACATCCCATCTGGTCTGCGATTTTAGCCTTTGCTGCCGCTATTTGGGGAGCATACATCATTATTCAGGGGGGAAGATAAACAGTTGACTGTTGACAGTTGACATTTGACACGATGTCCGGTCGATTACCCATTATTGACTTTCCCTCCCTCTCTCCCACCCTCTTTTGTAAAGAAACGTTGCTTTTTTGCAGACAGACTGTTACATTTATTTACATGAGTTCGATCGACCAAAAAGTGCAATAACTTCAGTTGGCTAAAATCACTAAAGCATTGCGCAAAAGTTGTCAACCTCCCAACACAGCAAAGTTCAGCCAGCCGCTTGTCGGCTGTTTTTTTCTACAGCCACTTTCGATGTGTGGGATTAATTCAGAAAATTGATTCAAAGATGGTTTCCGTTCAATTAAGAGTGAAATCTTGCTAAATAACTAGCTCAGTTACCAAGGCTGTGATACCTTTAAAGAATGGTCCGACGCTGCCCTGCCCGCTTCTGGGGATACCAGGGCGAGTAAATAGTCCTCAGCATTAGAAGCGAGGTAAGATTACTGGCTGAAAAAATGTTAGCGATTTTATCCATCACCGTATTAAACTGAATACTGGCATTCCAATCGCTAAAAATTGACATCCTTGGACATAAATTTCTACACTGCTGGCTATAAACATTCTGAATCAAAACCGGAAGCAAGTAATCCAGAATAGCCAATAGCCTCAACATTTGAGTGATGACTAAAAGTTTACACAACAACCTGAGATTTAAAAGCTCTCTGCATCGGCGCTCATGTTCAGGCCCTATCAGAGTCAATCATCTTTTTACGAAAGGTGACGAGAGCTGTCAAGGTTGGTGGGAGGAATGCGCAAATTTTGCGGTTATGTTGTCTTTCCCTGCGGTCAATATTCAGTTGACTTCAGGTAAGGCTGTTCGAGCAAACTAATTAGAATCCAAATCTGGAGGAATTTTTCATGTCTATTCGTTTATATGTTGGCAATCTACCGAAAGAACTCGATCGTCAAGAACTGCAAGAAGTTTTTGCTCCTGAGGGTGAATCTGTTACCACAAAGGTAATTACAGACCGCAAAACTGGTAAATGTAGAGGATTCGGTTTTGTGACGGTGCTGACTGACGAACAAGCCGATCAAGTTATTGAGAAATACAATGGCTTGATGTTCAAAGAAAACCCGCTCAAGATAGAGAAGGCACTACCTCGCTCTAAGGGTAAATCCGAGAAGGGCGAAGACGAACAACAACAGTCGCCTGCCGCACCGCAGTTGGCATCGTTATCGCCATCGCAGCCGCAGCCGCAGCAACAGCAGCGCTCGGCTCCGCCTACCCAAGGTGGAGGAGGCTCTGGAAAAAGCAATCGCCGTCGCGATAACAACAAATCTCGCCGCAATCCAGCAACATCAACCTCATCGAGCGCTGATTCGGGTTCGGTGCAGCCAGATCCACGCTGGGCGAGCGCTCTGGAAGAACTCAAGCAAAGATTGCAGGAAGCTCAGACGACTAATTAGTAGTGTCGATCGAGTTTGCTTGATTTATATTTGGAAGTGCGATTGAACAAGGGAAAAATCTCTGTTTCGATCGCACTTTTTTGTTGTAAAAAGTGTTTTCTGTAGATATTGTTTATAATTGAGAAAATCCCTCGCGAACCCGCCCCTACGAATACGATCGCAAATTCAACCACAAATACAGCTTTTTTCAAGTATGTGATACCAAATCCGGGTTTGTTACCCCCTTTATAATGAGCAGGAGCGTAGGGTGCGTCGCCACGAATAATTCTCGTGCTTAAACCGAGATTAAACGAGCGACGCACCATACAATTTATAACGGGGATGAATCAGCCGGATTTGGTAT
>JAAUPI010000029.1 GCA_012035135.1 Microcoleus sp. CSU_2_2 | reverse complement strand
CCGGGTTTCCCATCCCCGTTATAATTGGTATGGTGCGTCGCTATGAGATCTCCCAATAGCAACGAGAGTTATTCGTAGCGACGCACCCTACATTTACTACATTTACGAGATTATAAAAGGGGTAAGTTACCCGGATTTGGTATAATCCATTGCTTGCCTTCCAACGAACCGCGAGCGTTCCGACCCGAATTCTCCAGATCGTCTAGTTCGATATAAGCGCAATCATTTTCTTGACAGTTAACCGAAAATCCTTGAACGTCGGAGCCCGAGATCGTCTTCGTTCGCCGCCGCTCGGCGGGGCCATAAATCGCATCAATTCTCATTACTAAATTGCCAAATTCTGCTATGGGATTGGGAAAGCTAGACAGAGGTAAAGCATTCAGCCCCGGTACGTCTTTAATTAAGGTCGTTTGCCAATCAGAAAACGCGCCAAGTTGAGCGCTGCTTAAGTTCGGAATCGAAGAGATTGAATACTGAGAAAGGTCAATTTCTCCGAGTTTTAAATTACTTAATTGTGGATAGGAAATGAGGAGCTGCTCTAAAGTGCGATCGGCTACATCAATACCAGCAGCTTTTGTTGCTAGCACTCCCGCCACCGGCGCAATCTCTGCAACTTTAAATTCACCGAGAAGAGGGATAGCCTGAACTAACTGATTTAACGACTGCTTGGCAACTAAAGTAAATGCGCTTAAAGCTACGCTATCTAAATTCAGACCAGCTTGCTGCGCGACAAAACCAAACGATAGCAGTTCTGGTTGCAAAGCTTGGCTGATATCGCCCAACATGATGTACTGTGCGTCGCTACGAATAACTCTCGTTGCTATTGGGAGATCTCATAGCGACGCACCATACCAATTATAACGGGGATGGGAAACCCGGATTTGGTATAAGTCATCAACGTCGAAATGAGAAGTAGCTCTTTGATTTTGATAGGGATTAGCGTCATTTACCCCTCGTTCAAAATAAGGGTTAGGGTTAGCAGCCGTCTCCGTCCACGGAGTATCTGCTAAATTCAAATTGCCTTCAAAAACGTTCTCAAGGGTAGCCATCAGCAAAGAAGTCGGGAACCCCGTATCCCTCTGTTTGCTGACTGCTATAACTGTTGCTTCGATATCCGTTAAGGGAGGACTCGCACGGGTTACTTTCACAGCCGCTAACAGCATAGCCATCAGCGCTGTAACCTGGTTCATTGCCATAGATATTGTTTGGCTCGTTCATAAATCCTGTAGCTACAAAGTAGATAGAGGCGCGTATCTCTGTCGAATTGTTTGCCCAACAGACCGCGCAAATCCCTGTAACTGAATTCGCTACGCGATTTTTCTGACCTTCATTTGTCACGCAATTATCCTTCAAAAAGATATGACTCAGCTAAATCTGTTAACGCCCGAATTACTTGAAGAAATTACCACTCATCCTGTAAAACCTCAGTCCGGCATTTTGGAAAAGCTGAAGCTATTAGCCCAGATGGGTATGCACTGCGACTTAATAAATGATTATCACCATCTTGCTAGAGCAATTAGCAAAAGCGTTGTCCGCCATGCAGTATCCCAAGGCTGGGGCAAACGTAAATTGTCCCACGATAAAAGCGCTGATGCAGATTTACCGACTGAAATGGTAACAGCTAAGTCACTAAAAGATAAGTCAAAAGTTGTAGGGCAATTGACTTTATTTTAGCACGATAAAAAGTGACAATCTTCGTCAATTATAGCCCTAATAGCAGCAAAATTAAAATGAAAGATACTTCATCGCTTGCAGAAATGCTATACGATCGAATCCGAGAAGCTCCACCTTATTCCTGGTTTCCGTCTCCCCCAGAGCTAATTGAGCTTATGATTGAAGAAGCTCAATTAGTTTCAGGAATGTACGCCTTAGAACCAACAGCAGGAGACGGTTTATTAGCGGAGGCTATGGTTAGAGCGGGTGCGATCGTTGATGTAATTGAAATAAACCCTCTGCTACAACAACTCCTGTTCCAAAAAGGGTTCAATCTAGTTGGAAGTGATTTTTTAACAACTGAACCGCAGAGACGATATAGCAGAATTTTGGCAAATCCACCATTTTCAACGCCCCACATCAAAGGAGTTGATTTAGATATCGTACAACGTGCTTATAACCTTTTTCTAGCCAATTCTGGACGGCTGGTAAGTGTTGTTAGCAATTCCATGAATGTCCGAGCCGATCCGCGATCGCAAGCATTTCGAGCCTTTCTTAAGCGCACGTCTGCCAAGTTAATCGAACTTCCCTTAGAAATATTTTGGGGGAGCGATCGCCCGGTTACTGTTGAGAGCTACCTAGTCGTAATAGACAAAAAATAGACGATTGCTTCCCCACTATACCGTTTTATTAGTGGGGACAGCACAACTTACATTTCAACAAATCACTATTAGTTTGTGTCAAAATAAATATTAAGAATGTAACTTACCCTTCTCTACCGAATATCTGCCCCCCTATCTCCGCTAGTTCTATCAATTTTACGACTAAAACTATTACCTTAAAGCCTTTCTCCTCCCATGAATAATTCCCCACACTTCGCCCCAAATCCTATTGTGGAATACGAGCTGATTACAAACTTTTCCCGACTAAATGATGTTCTCTCGCCTTTAATAAAAGCTCGTGTTATAGCCATAGACACAGAAACCACCGGGCTAGATCCACTTACGGAACGCATCCGACTCATCCAAATAGCTGTTCCCCAACGCCCGGTGATAATTGTCGATCTAGCTGCTTTTGCCGATCGCGATAATTCGCCTTTAAAAGCACTTCTAAACAGCAGTGCGCTCAAAATATTTCAAAATGGTAAGTTCGACTGGCAGGTACTAGAAATAGCTGGGCTTAGACCGTCTGGCCCATTTTTTGATGTCATGCTAGCGAGCCAGGTGTTGCGATCTGGACTCAAGAAAAACCACGATCTACAATCCCTCGCTCTTGAATTTTTAGGAATCAAACTTGACAAAAGCCTACAGTCGAGCAATTTTGGAGGTAAGCTATCAGCTTCTCAGTTAGAATACGCCGCTTTAGATGCTGCTGTCCTGCTGAAACTTAGAGCGCGGCTGAGCTCAAAACTTCGGAGTGCTGGGTTACTAGAAACCGCCCAAATTGAATTTGAAGCGATGCCTGCTGTAGCTCAAATGGAACTAAATGGAATGTTACTGGATGCAAAACACTGGCATTTGGTTGGCGAAGAACTGAAAGCTCAAAAGCAGACTACGCTGGTGGAATTAGTGAAAGCCGGTCTTAAACCAGCCCCTAGCGCACAACTTTCGCTATTTCCAGAGATGGTGGAAACCATAAACCCCCGTTCGTCTGTACAAGTTTTAAGTGCTCTTCAGGCTCTCAACATTCCAATTAAGTCAACAAGTAAGAGCGAACTTATTCCTCTAGCTCGTCAATACCCGATTATCCAGTTGCTACTGAATTATCGGAAATTAGCATCTTTGTGTTCAAATTTTGCTGAGGCATTACCGAAACACATTCACCCGATAACGGGAAGAATTCACCCCAGCTATCGGCAATGCGGTGCGCGTTCGGGACGCTTTAGGGCTCTCCTGGGATTGTGGTGCAAACTGTATCTTAAGCTACAAAATTCTTCCGGTGCAAGTATTGAAACTCATACCAGGAGTCATATAGGCTTCACTTATCACCGAATACCCAGGAGAGCCATATTTTGAAAGTGGCGATCGCTCGTCTGTTTAAGCTTTTACCCAAGACTGGAGCGAAGTTGATTGGTGTAGTACATGACGAGATTCTGTTAGAATGTCCGCAGACAACTCTAACAAGAACCAGTCGCATTCTCAAACAAGTGATGGTGGAAGCTGGAGAGCTATATTTGCAGCAAGTTCCGGTTGAAGTGGAAGTAAAAATTGCTTCTTCTTGGGCTTGAATTAAGAGCATGATTCATTCTCTCTATATAATACATTTATGCTACAATAGAGCCAGTGAACGGTGATTATTTATGGATAAAAAGCAAAGTGCCTCAGATGAGTCTCAGGTATCACGCATGAAGAGCGCGATGGTTCTTTATCAGTTGGAGCGAACCCTCGGTTCCTTTGTCGCTGAAGAAAAAAAAGACCCGACTGAACTGCCTACAGGCACTCTCAAAAACATTCAAGATCGTGAGCTTAAAGCAGGGCGACCATTTGACGACTCGACAACCACAGGAATCATTGCTGCTAGCTACCTGGATGAAGTTTTAAGGATGGCTGTGGACGCGGCTAAGGGACGACCAGAAGAAGAATACTTGAAAAGACTTCGTACATTGTGCGAGGTGCTTGAGGTATTTAATATCAGAAATGCTATTAGTCACCCTAATAGACCTTTTCATCATTGCTACTGGCATCGCGTTGCCACTATTGCTACCGATCCATCAATTGACCTAATTCAGTTCCGAGAGGTAACAAAGGCTTTTTTAGCAGCGCAGGCGGGACAACTGGTTCAACCGCCCGATGATTGGATCAATGCACCGATTTGGTCGCTTCCTAACAATCTGCCACAGGATTTTGAACATGATATTACTGGTCTAAAAGGGAGAAAGAAAGAGCTTTCCGATCTACTCGAAGAAATTAGAAACGAACGCAATCTTCTGATTGCGGTAGTTGCTCCTGGGGGATTGGGCAAGACAGCTCTAGTCCTGCAAGCTCTAAAAGAAATCGTATCTTTGCCACAATCGGGAGAGTGGGTCGATCAAATTCTTTATTTCAGCTCTAAAACTGAGGTATTGACATCTGATGGAATTGTTACTAAAATTCCACCCGCTGCAAATATAGAAGGTCTCCGTGACAGTATTGCTAGGACACTAGCTGATGAAGAAGGTCTTGCCGACCTGGAATTTGACGAAACCTGCCAGCGGTTCAAATCCAAGCGAATACTTCTTTGTTTTGATAACCTTGAAACCATACTTCGAGATTCTGCTAGTGCCTTTGACTCTTTCTACCGTAGCTTACCCCGTGAATGGCGAGTTATCGTTACAAGTCGTATTAGCGTCAACTCTGCTACTTCATTTCCTCTTCTGCCTCTGTCCTTCAAAGGAGCCTTAGAGCTGGCTCGAAATTATTTACAAAAGTGTGGGGGAGAACGGCTTAGCGAGGATCTTCTCAAAAATATAGTTCAAGCTAGTGACTCTAATCCTCTTGCAATTCGTTTGACGCTCGATAGATACATTGCTGGAAAACCACTCGATAAAATTTTATCTGAAACTAAGCAGCAGGTGCTTGAGTTTTCCTACAAGAATCTTATTGACGCGCTATCACCTGTAGCGCATGAAGTTCTTGAATGTCTTTTTGTAACTGGGGAACCAATCAGTCGAGGAAAGGCTTGCGATCTCCTTGAAAGAAACTTAGATGAAATTGCTGAAGCGTTTGTGCAACTTGGAAGGACCAGTCTCGTCACAAGAATTTCAAAATTGACTGAGGAAAGTTACAATCTCAGTTCATCAGTGCGCGACCTTCTGCTTTATAGCCCCGTCAATACAGATGTCCGAATTGCTGTACAGGAGAAACTGCGAAAGAGGAAGCAGTCTGTGAGCGAAATAGATAAGCTGCAACGCGATCAACAAATCAGCCCACTTTTTTGGGGATATGTTCCAGACAATGCTCCTGAAGAGGTACGAGTCATATCAACGGACGCTATTCGGTTGTTGTCACATTACTCCAAGCAGCGGGGTAGTTTAACGCAGAATGAGCGACGTAGTTTGACTGACCAACTTGATAAGGTTAAACAGGCTATCCATCGGTATTCAGATCAATCGGTACTCCACCGCATTCAAGGTCTTATCCTGCTAAATCTTCAAGACCGTGCAGAGGGAAAACGTGCACTTCGGACTGCGTGGGAAATGGAGCCTTCTGATATAGCATCAGGTTTACGCTTGTCCCTTGAACTTCGGACAGATAAGGAGTTTTTGGACGCTAAAAATGTCGCTGAACGTTTGGTAAACGCTGGATGGCAAGATCCAAAGCGCTCTAATGCACTTCTCGCTAGGAACGTTGTTCAAAACTACTTTCTTCCTCTCATTTGGCTGGGGGAAACCGAAAAAGTCATTGAGGATACTAATGAGTGGAAATCTGGTAACGAACTGCGTGGAATCTTAGGTTCACTTCGCTGTCAAGCCCTGCGGCAGTCAGTCGCGTATGAGCAAAACGACCCTGAATCTGTCGAAAAAGCGTTGTTGGGAGCAGTTGATGTACTTAGTGAGGTGTTTGCTTTAAATGGCTACGTTGGTGTTTTCGTAGCTGAGGGAATGAAACTTTTAGAGCAGTTAGTATATGCGGCAAAAAATAAGCAAGGGCTTAGTAAAGAAGCGAAATTGAAGTTCACTACCTTTGTCGATCAACATCTAGTGTCAATGTGCCAAGAGCATAAAACCCTTAAACTGGATTCTCCAGATGTACTTCAGTGGGTTAAAGAGCTATCAGCAATCTCAATTGAAGGAAGTCAGAATCCTTTAACTTCCGAGCGATGGAACCTGCTTTGGACAATAAACGGGACAGAGTTGAATACTGATATCAAACTGGATAGTAATTGGCTTTGCGTCAGTGTTTACTACCGACCAACCGCAGATGGTAATGGGATACACAGACCATTTCTGTTTGCTAAGTCTAAAGAAAATCAGCAGTACCAAGTGAGATCTAATAAAATGGATTCAGCCGACAAGGTTTGGGAGAAGATACAAGTAGGTGACGAGTTAGAAATTTTGCCAGATGAAAAGGCAATTTTAAAAGAAGGTCAAGCTCGACCTGTACTAAATGCGAGGTTGTTAAAGCGCTAGTAGATATTGTTTACTCCCTTCCCACTCAAAGACTTTGTATTGCGCTCGACCGCCAAGATGCACACATACGCTCCGTCACAGATCGAAGAAGTACATAATCTTATACCGGGAAGGGAGTAAGTAATAGATACTTAAGTAAGGCTGGTTGCTCTCTCAAGTGGATATTAATCATAATCAACCTTATTTCTTGGGGACACTAACCAAACAATTCCTGTAACGGAATGGAAAATCGCGATCGATCCTGCCCACTAGCCGATCGAGCATAAGTCGCTTGATTGCGAATTGCTAAAATTTGCTCTTCATCGCGCAGCATCGACGGCGTAAACTGGTAACGCTGTTGCCGGAGGTCATTCAATGTCACCTTCAATTCATCCGGCTGTTTCCCTTGTACCCGATCGCGATAATAGATTTCCTCAGCACATTTTCTCACAGCATTGCCAATTTCTGCTGGCGTACAAAGCCTGTAATCTCTCAATAAAATCCGCCACTCATCATCCGTCCAAGGCGACTCAGAAGCATTACGAAAATCAGGAAAATATTTTTTGAGATGAAGATTGAAAATCTCATAGATCGCGCCTTCGTGAGGCAAGTCTACAAAGAAAATATCATCAAATCGGCGGATTAATTCTGGTGGTAACATCCCCAAACGGTTAACTGTTGCCACAATATATATTGGGTATTGATGCTCTTGCATCCAGGTTAAAAGCTTCCCCGATAAGCGCCTGGAAACGCCGCCATCTGCATTGGAATCCCACCCCGCAAAACCTTTATCAAAATCATCCCAATACAAAATTGTAGGACTTAAAGCCTGAGTCAATTCCAGCAGTTCGCGCAGAGCTAAGTCAGGTTTGGAAGAACCGACGATCGAACCCCAATCAGCCGCCAACAGCGGTACTCCCATCTTCTTAGCCGCAAGTTTAGCACTCAGACTTTTGCCCGTACCCGGCGGCCCCCAGAGAATCATTCCTTTGGGAAATTTGAGTCCGTATTTCTCTGCTTCTGGACTCAACAACGAAGCCACCTTTGAAAGGGACTCGTCTAGCAAGTCTAAACCACCTGCATCCGGCACATCTGCCTCGGCAATAAACTCTAGGCCTCGCTCCCGCAACTTGTTAACCTTGTGGTCGAGTACCAAATGCGCCATTTCCTCTACAGTCGAAGCAAAAGCTAGCGATCGTTCCAAAATCAACTCGATTTCACCTTGTGGCAACCCCTGGCAAGCTCGAACCAAAGCAGCTTGCAACACCTCGTTACTTTTGTCACCAAGCCCAGGATGGCGATCGCAAAACAACTCCACCACCTTTTGCGTTGCAACGCGGGACGGTAATGGAGTCGTCAGTACGGGAATCAGCGGCTGCAAGTTCACCGGCAGTTGTATGTAGTTTTCCAGCATCACCCAAAACTGAGGAACCGCAGACCAAGATGAGTGATAGTAAGCATTTGCCAGTTGAAATCCCAGACGCGAACTCACCTGACCGGATTCGTCAAAATCTAGCAATCCCTCAAGAATGTAAATTCCCTCTGGCTCTCCTGGGATTGTGGTGCAAACTGTATCTTAAGCTACAAAATTCTCCCGGTGCAAGTATTGAAACTCATACCAGGAGTCATATAGGCTTCACTTATCACCGAATACCCAGGAGAGCCACCTCCTCTTAATTCTTAGGAATTATTTACCTAATTTCCTCAATATACATAATTATGTATTTCGGCTACTCAAAAAAAGATACACCGAAATATTACAAAAATTTGTTTCACAGGATAAAATATTAATTATTATTAATGATAATAAAAAAAACTAATTATAAATTTGATGAAATTTGAGAGCGCCTAACGGCGCTGTTAGCCGTGAAGTAGTTTAATAAAATCAAACTTCATGGTTACTACAACAGCTAAAAGCCATAACTCTCGCCCATCCAATGGAGCGGTGACTTTGAATGGCAAAAGCAATGGTGCTGCTAAGTCAAAGACCCCAGCGACAGCTACCCAATCACAGGTCAGTCGCCGTTCGACACTCACTGTAGAAGAGCAAGCAGACGCACTTCTAGACCGCGTGCGAACTACCATTCTGAAAAAGTTTGGAGTCAAAATTCAACTGCGCGAAAAACGCCTCCAAACTAAGGTGGGTCACGCTACCAAGGAAAAACTAGGTTTGGATATTGCTGCACAGTTGAAAAAACGCGGCAAAACGATGAACTGGCAGCGTTGGAATAACGAAGTGTTTCCAGCTTTATTCGGTCAACCCGATGCACTGCGCCACGATGTGGAAGTCATTGCGCTTGTGATGGCAAAACTATACGACGTTTTCGAGCTTGACCCACAAGAAGCAATTAAAGGTCTTGTCAAATTCAATCAAGAATCACTTGCTAAACGCAATAGCTATAACAAGCAGGATGAATCCGATGATGATGTCGATGACTTGGAAGACGAACTCGATGCTGATGAAGATGAGGAAACAGATGAACCTGAAGAAGACTTGGATGAAGACAGCGAAAATGATTTCGATACCGAGGAAGAAGATGATACTGATGAAGATGAGGACGAAGATGAAGATTTAGAATAGTCTTTCACCTCAGTTTTATAGCTCCCTTCAACGTCGCTCTTGTCGAATATGTAAAACTCTGCTCAGCCTAAAAACGGTAAAGTAGAGTTTTTATTTTTTTCAAATTGTTAGGCTTTTTAACCAAAAAATAACTTTGATATGAGCTATGAAAGTATCGATTTTATCAATCAAACGATATTTAAATACAGCGATCGCTGTTGTTGAAGAAAATTAAAACCCAATGATTGAACTGAAAGGGGCAGCGATTGCTGCTGTGTGAATGAACAAATTTGAATTCAGGAATATTGAGAAATGAGAGTCACTGAAAAAGTTCAAAAGACTAATGCAGCCAATACTGCTAAAGCTCAAAAGGCTCAGATAAAAGCGCTCGACAAGTGCATTAGTTATAGCAACCGCCAAGGCGGTTGAGCCATATAATGGAAGTAGACCTTAATCTTACTCCAGGTGTGCCGGAGGGAAACCCATGCCCAAACCCTACAGTTACGATCTCCGTCAAAAGGTAATCCAAGCTATCAAGCTTGATGGGTTAAAGATTACTGAAGCCAGCGAGATATTCAGTATTAGTCGCAACACAATCAGATTATGGCTGAAGCGGGAACGGGAGACGGGAGATTTTCAATCATTACCTAATCAACCCCCTGGTAATGGACACAAAATTACGGATTGGGAAAAATTTACCTCCTTATTGCTGAGGTTGTAGCGGGCGATCGCAGCCATTAGTCTCAACTTAACGTCAAATGTAGTACCTGTCTGTTTAACGATTTGCCTGCCCTTAACACGCTGTTTAGGAGACAGAGGTGGAAACCTGCTAAAGAACCCCTGTCGGACAGTCGGAACAGCGAGTGTAGAAAGTTAAAGCTGTATTACCGTATACTTTTTGCCGACAGATTTCTAAGCCGGAAATAGGCTCGATCGCTCGATCGGGACTGTGTTCGATGGCTATTTCGCCATTCGGTGCTAACATTTCTTGGCTGGCGATCGCGCTCAATACAGGTTCGTACAAGTCGCTAGCGTAGGGGGGATCGAAGTAAATGCGATCGAACTGCTGTTTGGATAATGAGGCCAATTTGGCGATCGCATTTCCCCGCAATATGTGGAATTCCTGAGACGCATCCGCTACCTGTTCCCAATTTTGGCGGATAATTGCACAAGCCTTCGCCGACTGTTCGATACCGGTGACACTAAAAGCTTCACGACACAAGGCTTCTGCGCCCATCGAACCGCTACCAGTACAGATATCGAGCCACCTGCAACCTGCGATCGTCCCCTGCCAAATATTAAATAAAGCTTCTCTGACTCGCGAAGGTGTGGGGCGAGTTGCGAGTCCCGGCAGAGTTTTGAGTTGGCGGTTGCCGCAGATTCTCAAGCTCATTTAAAATCCCGATTTTACACTATTTTTTAGTTAATGCGAGTCGCAAATTGAAGTTTTGCACCGGGCAAAATTCGCACGATCGTCCTTACTATTAATTACGATAATTACGAATTATCGAAGAAGGGAACTCTTAACAGGGAACGGGCAACAGTTTCCTGTTCCTGTTCCCAATCGGAGTATAAAACCCCATCTTCTATTGAAGAAGGCAACAGGCAACAGGCAATAGGCAATGATTTCCTGTTGCCTGTTGCCTGTTCACTGTTGCCTCTTCCCTGTTCACTGTTGCCTCTTCCCTTCTATAAGTTGTTTGTTTGGGTTGGGGTTCAATCCCCATCCCTTGGACAGTCTGTTGCCTGTTCTAAGAGTGCCTGTTCCCTTTTAAGTTTCAAATGTCTTGTTTGATTTCCAAATACTTCACCGCTTATAAAAACCTAGGTAAACCTGGGTAAACTCTGCGGTATAAGTTTGAAACGTTCTTTCTTAGCGCTTGATGCTGACACGATCGCACAAGCGACTGGCGCGAATTACCTCGAAAAACGATCGATTAAGCCAAAACAGGCACTGGTTGCGGCCAGCGGTTCATGACTTTACCAATCACCGCCAATTCTTCCATCAACTTGTCGAATTGATCCGGTGTTAAAGATTGCGGGCCGTCAGACAAAGCTTTTTTGGGATTCGGGTGCACTTCTATCATCAGCGAATCAGTCCCAGAGGCGATCGAAGCAAAGGCCATTGACGGTACAAACTGCGCCCAACCCGTGCCGTGACTGGGGTCAACCATAACTGGTAAGTGAGTCAGAGTGCGCAACACGGGAACCGCCGACAAATCGAGGGTGTTCCGCGTATATTGTCTGTCATAGCCGCGAATTCCACGCTCGCACAAAATCACGTTGGGATTGCCAGCAGCCATGATATACTCAGCAGCCATCAACCATTCTTCAATAGTTGCCGAGATGCCACGCTTCAGCAAAATTGGTTTGTCTTGAGCTCCGACTTTCTTCAACAGCGAGAAATTTTGCATATTTCTCGCCCCGACTTGAATTACGTCAGCAACTTCCACGATCGCACTTAAGTCTGCCGCATCCATCACTTCCGTGATAATTCCCAAACCGCTGGCTTCCCGCGCCGCAGCTAGCAATCCCAAAGCACTCTCGCCGTGACCTTGGAAAGCGTAGGGGGAAGTTCTCGGTTTGTACGCGCCACCCCGGAGAAATTGAGCTCCAGCAGCTTTGACGCGCTTTGCCGTTTCGACAATCATTTCTTCGTTTTCGACCGAGCAAGGGCCTGCTACGATCGCGATCGGATGATGCAAGCCGATCGTCACAGTGCCTAAAGGAGTAGATACTGGTACGGCGCTGGGTTCTCCTTGCCGGTATTCTAGGGAAGCACGCTTGTAGGGTTTTTCCACGCGCAGCACTTCCTCAATCCAAGTGCTCATTTCGCGCAGTTGCATCGGTTCGAGCTCAACGGTGTCGCCCACCAAACCCATGACGGTTTTGTAACGCCCGACGATTTTTTCTGGTGTCAAACCCCAGCTAGTGCGGAGCTCTTCATCGATGCGATCGATCTCGGCTTCTGGAGTGCCGGCTTTCATTACAATAATCATATTTTTTTCTTGTGTGTTGCGCTAAGACACGCATTATGACACGGATGCAATCCGAAAAATAGATGTAAGGGCGATCGGCTGATTTGTAGTAAGGACTTTCTGAGACTAAGCGTGGGCACTCAGAAACCGGGTTTCTGCTTGAATCTCGTGAGGATGCGTCAATTCCCATAGAAACCCAGTTTCTTAGACTCAGCGCGGGGCAATTCAGACTAACTTTTAGATTTCGCGTTACGCCACCCTTCTCGCATCCGTCCAAAATTAGTAGTAAATTCTTCCCATCCCAAACGGCTTCCTGAAACTTCTTCATCCCAGGATGCAGAAAGCACTCCGTAACTCAATCCCAGAACCCCCAAACCAAAACAACCCATACTTACTAATAAGACTGCTGTGTTGGGTAAGTCAAACAAGCCCTTGCTGACAATCAAATAACTCACAAAAAATGTGGAAATTCCCAGGAGTGTCGGTAGCCCGCAAAATAAGGCGATGCGCGATATCATGCGTTTGCTGACAGCTTCTGGGATCGATTGCGCCTGCGGGCCTGTTTTTTGGGGTTGGGGCCCAGTGTCTTCTTTGACTGGGTTTTCTAGGGATTCGGCGGGCTTTTTGGGCGTTTTTTTGCGATTTGCGATCGGTTCAAAGGGTAAGCGCTGGCGGGGTGGTTCGGAGGACATATTCTATCTCTAACCTGAAATCTCGAACTTTGATTCAATAAGTCTTGGTGTTTGTCCAAGTTTAAGGAATATTGTCGCAAATTTTGGCCCTGGTGTTTAGCCGCGAATGCCTAGACGGGCAATCAATGCTTTGTAGCGATCGACATTTTGCTTTTGGATGTAGGCTAGGAGGCGCTTGCGGCGGCTGATCATCAGCATCAATCCACGGCGGGATGCGTAGTCTTTTTGGTTTGTTTTCAGGTGGGCGCTGAGTTTGGAAATGCGATCGCTCAGCATCGCCACTTGTAAGTCTGCCGATCCGGTGTCGGTTTCATGGGTTTGGTATTCGCCCATGATTTCTTGTTTGCGTTGTTGTGTAAGTGCCATGAATTGAGTTTATGTTTTTTTGTACGATCGTCACAACCTGCGATTGTACCACAGATCGAATAAGGTGCAGGAGCGAGTTTTCGCGACGAGAGTTGGCAGTTTACCAGACTAGGTTTCAATCCTCTTGCGGGGAAGTGTGAATTGCAACTAAATAACGCAACGCTGACGGTAACGCACAACGCTACGCTATTTTAATCCCCTTGTGGGGAAACGATCGGCAAATCTGGACGCGGCATTGTCGTTTCCCTGCGCCAAAATAATCAAGGAACGATCGGCAAATCTGGACGCGGCATTGTCGTTTCCCTACGCCAAAATAATCAAGGAACGATCGGCAAATCTGGACACCGCATTGCCGTTTCCAGAGTTGCTATCGGCTCAAATAGCCGATAGCCTCTCTAATCCAATCTTCAGCATTCCCTTTTTTAGCGAGGTTGGCATCTTGAGAAAGAGTTTGCAGCGCCTGTAAAACTTCGGCCCCAGTGTAACCCATCGCCAGCAAAACCATCTCAACTTCTTCTTGAATAGCTGCGGGGACTCCGGCAGGAATTGATGCTGTCAAACCTGAATCTTGTCGCCATTCTGATAGTTTACTTTTCAGTTCGAGGGCTAAACGTTCTGCGGTTTTGGTGCCGACGCCTGGGGTTTTGGAGAGAATTCGGGTATTGCCGCCGACGATTGCTTGGACTAAATCTTGCAATCCTAATGTATCCAAAAGTGCGATCGCCAATTGTGCACCAACACCGCTAACACTTGTCAATTGCCGAAATAAATCTCGTTCGGCGACGCTGCCAAAACCGTACAATACGATTTGGTCTTCCTTAACTTGCTGGTGAGTAAAAATTTGGGCGATTTCGCCGGTGGGTGGCAATTGACCGGTGACGCGGGGCAAAATTTGGATTTCATAGCCAATTTGATTGACTTCGAGGGTCAAGATGACGCGGTTACTGCCTTTGGCGATATCGGCGACAGTGCCTTTGAGATAACTAATCATAAAATTAATAATACACCGCTATTCACCCTAACTTGATCTTAGTCGCAAGGATTATGTTTAAGTCACCAGTAGATTCTGTTTAACTAAAGACAAATCTGTATCCCCAAAATTCATCACCAATGCCACATTTAAGTTTTCTAAAGATTTGAGAAACCACAGAATTTCACCGGAAGCTTTACCTTCATAATGATTGAACAAAATAGCAAATCGTTTTTCCAATTCCGGTTGAGCTTTGCGAGACAGCAGTACAAGTTTGAGCAGCAAACCCATGGTTCGGCTGGGGCCGAGGTTGTGAACTAAGTCGTAAAAAACGTAGTGGCTGGGATGTTGGGGATTTTCCACTACTAAAAAGTTGAATAATTGATGGCAAGTCCGACTTAATAATACATTATTTAACTTCACAGAGTCATTTTCTGGCAAGGTATTTTTGATGTGCTTGTACAAGCGATCGTTAAATTGACGACCGCCGTATTCTGGCTCGATCGAAGATAAGAGATATTCATATAAATTAACTTTAAACGCTCCGTAAGATGAAGTTTGTCTGGCATCTCTGAGGAAAAACTGAGCCGATTCTTTGTAAGTGCGATCGCCTGCTATTTTTCCGGCAAATTCTCTGACAGCTAAATGCAATTCCTCATCGTCCAAAAGTGTCGGATTTGCCGCCGGATGCACGATTCCTATCTCTGTATTTCTCGGCTCAACTAAATAATTCAAATATTGAGATAAATCTTTTTCAAATTGCCGTTTTCTTTGAGTTTGCAAGCGTTTGATGGTTTTTTGATTTTCCTCAAAGCTGTCTTTGCTCAGCAAAGAATAGCCATATAAATAAGGATATCGAGAAATCAATTCGCCCAAGGCACAATTAGACTCTTGTTTGTGCGGTTCTGACTCTTGCTCTACGGCTTTCACCAACCGTTCTAAAGTGACAAATTCTTCACTTTTAATAAATAAATCTATTTGATCTTGCAAGCGCTTGACTATGTAAAACTCCATCCCGAACCGGGGTAAAGTCTGCTTAAATAAAGCCACTAATTTAGCGATCGCAAATTTGTGTTGTGAGTGCAATTGCCAGCGGTTGATGGGGATGTAGCAGCAGCGGTGGAGAATATATTTAAAATCTTGCTCCAATCGCTTCACAGAAATAATACTGTATAAAGTTGCTTCAATTTCTCGATCGGGATAGCCCATACCGTCGATAAATAACTGCCGGAATCGATCGATCACTTTTGTTGGCGATTCTTTTTCCACGCAGGAGACAATATGATCGTACAATCTCTGCTCGTGGCTGCTAACTGAAAGAATCTCTGAGGACAGTAGGCTGAGAATGCTACTATCTGTACTGGTGTCTGCAACTTGTGTGGCAATTACTTCGGGCGTTGAAGGCAAATCTCGATCGGGATACAAGAACCAATAGTGTTCTTGACTGAGTTGTTTATTCGCTGCCCAATCCAAAGCTGACTGCAAACTTTCTCCGGTCAATAACAGCGATTTATCTTCGCGATCGGAAGCCAGCCATGCTGTCAGCGCTTGTTTGTAGGGAGCCAGATTCCCCAATTCCTTTTCGACCCAAAATTGATTAAAAACTGATTGATAAATTAGATTAGAAACTATTAACTTGCCTTGATATTTAACCACAAGTCCAGATCGCTGTAATTCCAGTTGTTCGGGAGAGTAATTGGCAGCTACTCCCCCTGCTTCCTCGTTGTTTTTCGGGTCAGATAGTTGCAAAATTTGTTGGTACAGTGCTAGCAATCGGCTGGGGTCGTAGCGATTGTGCAAAAGGCGATCGTGAATTGTACCCAAATGTTGTGGCTCA
This sequence comes from Microcoleus sp. CSU_2_2, assembly GCA_012035135.1. Classification (GTDB taxonomy): domain Bacteria; phylum Cyanobacteriota; class Cyanobacteriia; order Cyanobacteriales; family Microcoleaceae; genus Microcoleus. The sequence goes on along the minus strand of JAAUPI010000029.1, from coordinate 18,993 downwards.
TCCCACTCTTCCCAATTTTTAATAATTCTGGTTTTTGCCAGTTTTTCCACCTCATTGGCTTCGCAATTTCTGCCGATAAAAGAACCATATTCAACTACCAAGTAGCACAGTTTTTGAGTCAAAAACGGTTGACCGCCCGTCCAAGCTAATATTTCTTGGAGCACTTTTTGGGGGCGAAAAGCTTTGAGTGCTAATCCTTTTGCTAGCGGTAAACTTTCGTGCAGTTGAAATCGGCTTAAGTGAATCGCTCGTCCAATTAAAAAAGGGTTGCAGTTTTTGTCTCGCATCAATTCTGACGGGGATGCTACTCCCATAACTGCAAAAGTCAGACGCCGATATTCTGGATGAGTGGCTCGCTTTTCGTAACAAGTGCGGATTAAAGCAAAAAAATCGGTAGCACTGAAATTTAAGCTGAGGATGCTGTCAATTTCATCTAGGAAAATTACTAGATTCTGCCGAAATAACTTGAGTAGAACTTTTTCAATAAATATCTCCAATCGCTGTATCGGCGACAACAGTTCGCGATCGTTCCACCACTTGAGGGCATCAAACCTATTGGTGATGTGTAAACTGCTGGCTATGCGGTACATGATTCCTGCATACCATTTTTGGGGGGAGATATCTGGGCTGCTGATGCTTCTTAAGTCAACAGCGGCACAAGCCGTACCTTCTGCGTGCAAACTCCGGATTGTTTGCACTAGGAGGCTGGACTTTCCCATTTGTGGCGAACTCATTACGTAGCAAAAGTCTCCGGCTTTGAGTCCTTCGTAGATCTCGCTGTCCGCCGATCGCCTAATATAGGTAGGGGCGCTTGTCGGCAGATATCCTTCGATTTGATATTGATAGGTTAAGTGGGCTTCTGCTGTCACCTGCTGCTGATTAATCAAGATGATGCACCTCTATTTTGTCCGATCGAAAGGTTATAAATTGCAATTATTGCCAGCCTGCTAGGGTTAAAAATTTTTGTTCCTCTTTCCCCATTGTCCACTAACTCAGAGTTCTCCATCTCTATCTTTACGGTATCTTTGCAACCCCAAATCTGACGACCGAGCGATCGCACCCCTCGCCCCTTGTTCTTTACACTTATTCACATATTTATGTAAAGTTTAACTAAACTCGATCGAGAACGCCAAACAGTTGTTGTGTTTACATTTTTTTACAATAATACTTTAAAATTCACTCAGTGGTATGATGTGGTCAAGGAGACTTCTCACCGCAGCGCCGTCAAGGTTAAGCGGCAATAGCTCCCAATAAAAAACCCCAGCATTTGGCTGAGGACTGCTTGAGTGGGAGATATCGTTAATCTGCGTTTTTTTAGTTGACTTAGATGGCATGGAATTCCATGCTGGTAAAAGATGCGCCCTGATGGATTAACTACCCGATGGATTAGCACCCTGATGGCATAACTCCCTGATAGATCGACGCCCTGATGGCTTTAGCTCCACTACCCAAAAAACTCGGGTTGGTGGAAGATCGTGGACACTACTAACACGTCACTTCCGGCGTTTTCGATCGCTCAGGTGTGCCTGTCTGAATTGATTATGGCAGGCAGATTTATCAGAATACAAGTGGGCTATTGCATCGGCCCACTTCTGAAAGATCGGATTTGCTAAAAAGTGTCAATCTACGCCAATCAGGGTCATCTAACATGAAAAACAGCATCTTATTTCTCGGGGTAATAGCCTCGGCTGGCATTAGCTTTTTTCCTCTAGGCACTGTCAGCGCAACTGCGATATCTCCGCAACAAAAAGCAGCTAGCAGTTTAACGGATTGGGAGAGTCGTCCCGACTTCAATTACACTGGAACAAATGAGGATGGGGAGCAAGAAGAAGTAAAGACAGGTAAAGGCAGGAAATAATAGACATCTACCATAGTTCTTGTGGAACAGGCATTTGGGCCTGTGCAAGACTGACTTTTTAGGAGATGTCTAATAGGCGCTGAAGCCGTCGTTGTTGTCAGAACCGCCTCTCGAACGAGGCGGTAAAAACTCCATCTTGAGTATGAGTCTACCTAAATCCTAGGGGTGAATGGGAAAATAAAAAGGTGAGGCAAGTCAGCAGGTGGAGTTTCCCCGTCTCTAAACTTCCTTATCTTTTGATGTTCGGGCGATTCGGATCTGGATTTCATCATATTTCATCTCGTAAAAACCCAATGGAAAACACTTTCGTGACTACTCGCAGAGAGCGAGTATTGACAAGAACCCAAGAACGGCGACAGGCAACACCCAAAGAAAAACAGTTAATCCACTTGCTGGCCAATATGGCTTGCAGTTTGATTAACTACGACTACAAACACGCAACGGGTAAGGGAGTTATCCCGCCATCGGAACGCAAGCGTTTGGCTGAATGGCACTACCTCCGAGTTCAGCAAATTCGTCGCATCGAACGTTCTTTGGAGCCAGTAGCCACCCTCAAGCGGGTCTACTACAAGAGCATCCTCAGTCCGAGGGATCTGAAATCGTTGAAACTTTTGTGGCTGGAGGAGGAGCAAAATCGGGTCAAGCGTGTTGCTCCTGAATTGGACGACATACTCAGCGAAGCTTTGGATCGAGGGGATACCTTGAAACAGATATTTCACACGATCGAAGTCAAAGATCGAACTTTTACCACAACTAAAGGCTCTGGCGGAGTCCCGCTTTGGGTCAAGGAGTGGGAATTCTCCGAGTATGACATCAACTTTTTTCCACCTTCGTTCTCTGCATGGGCTTCGATTGTGGACGATTAGGCTCGAAACAGAGAGTGGATAGGTGACGACTACCACCGCCAACCGCTTGGGCGGTTTGGCGACGAGGGGGATAGCAGTTTAGATGGGAACGATCGTAAAAGTCCGACAAATCTGAAAATCAACTCCATTTGCGATCGTTACCATTCCCGAAGACAGTGCCTGCGACAGGCCAAGCTAGCCTCGCAGTGCGCCAGCATCCGCCGATCGCCCAGAAGTGAATCGGAGTCAGTACCATTGTACAATGGAGAAAAACCAGGGCTTCAGCGAGTAGCTGATAGCTGATAGCTGAAAGTTGCTCATGACTGACTCGATTTCTACTTCTCCCTTAGACTCGGCGGCCGATACAGCCGCACTCCGTTCTCAGTTACGATCGGGTTCGGAGAGAACTCAACTGCAACTGCTGCAAGATATGGCAGATTCCGGTTGGGATGTATTGATGGAATTTTTATTAGAGCGCAAGTCGGAGGAACCGACTGCGGTGATGGGTAAGGCTTACCAAATTTTGTACAATGCTAACTCTCCGAAAGCGACGGAGTTTTTGCAAGGGAATTTTCCGACGGGGATTGTGCCGCTGCGATCGAATTCAAATATTGACTACACTCCGCTGCAACAGTTGCTAGCATTACAAGAATTTCAAGAGGCCGATCGCTTGACTTTAGACAAGCTTTGTGAATTGGCGGGTGAGACGGCTGCCGCGAGAAAGTGGCTGTATTTTACGGAAGTTGAGAGTTTGCCGGTGGCTGATTTACAAACAATTAATACGCTGTGGAAAGTTCATTCCGAAGGCAAATTTGGCTTTTCGGTACAGCGCGAAATTTGGCTTAGTAGTGGCAAGAATTGGGATAAGTTGTGGCCGTTAATTGGCTGGAAGAAGGGGAATAATTGGACGCGGTATCCACAAGAGTTTATTTGGGATTTGAGTGCGCCGAGGGGGCATTTACCACTGTCGAATCAGTTGCGGGGAGTGCAGCCGTTTGCGGCTTTGATGGCTCATCCGGCTTGGTTAAACAGTTGACAATTGACAGCTTGCCCGCTCGCGTGCCGTTGGGTTGACAGCTTGCCCGCTCGCGTGCCGTTGGGTTGACAACTGTTGCGATCGCCCAATAAAGCTCTTAATTTCAACTGCTATCAACTCACAGAGATTCGTTGAGCTGTTTTTGTTCTCGTTCCGGCTGCACTTGCTTGTGCAAACTAATTTTATCACCTACTTCATAACCAGTGTTAAAACCTGCTTCGCTACTGATTTGAGAACCTGTTCTGGTTTTAATTTTAGCACCTAAATTCTGTAAATAATCTGCGATCGCCTGTTGATTTTTCTCAAACATCGATCGTACCACAATTCCTGGAGTCGCCGCCCCATTCCCCTCTCCGGGAATCCCCGACTCTTCCATCTGACTTTTTTGTTCCAACAATCTTTGCCTCAATCTCGTCGCACATCCAACTCGAAAAGCATTCAAATATGCCAGTCCCCTGCCATTCCCTTTGCGGTATTTCGCCCTTTTTTCGATCGCGGAACTCAAATACTCGTAAAGGTGCTTGCACACAATCAGATTTGTAGAAGTTCCTACTAAAAACATACTGCCAGTATAACTGTTTCGCATGGCATTGCAGCCGTTAGCTTCGGCAATTCCCGAAAGCAGCATCATTTTCCAAGTGACAAATTTCGATGTGGTTTCGACTCCGGTTTCGTCAATCTCTTCTTGGTGATTCGGGCCTAAGTCGGCGAGGCTGAGATTGTATTGTGCTAGCAATAGGGAAGCTTTTTCGGCCGCAGCAGTTGATTCGTTTTCATTGGATGATGTGGCGAGGGCTAGCAGCTTTTTAATTTTTTCGACAATACTTGTGTCTGCCATTGTGCGATCTGTTTTATGGTGAGAGACGATTTGGCGATCGGGCTAAATTTAGTATAATACAAAATCCGACTTATTTCTTAGTCCACGGAGGTGGACTTTGTTTATGTAGACGCGGTTTCAACCGCCGAGTGATCTAATCATCCAGGACTTCCAGGACTGATTTGGGTAACAATTTATCTTTAAACCAAACTACCTTTGCAGGCAAGTCTTTTACCTTCACCCCAGCTTTCTCCAAATTCAGCCGTTCGGAAATAGCCAAAATCAAATTATCGCATTCTGACTTGTGTACTTGCGCAAATTTCTTTTGCAAATACTCCGGCCGCCAATAACCAACTATTTCTAATAAAAATACTCGCCCGTCGGGATGCACTAACCGAAAATCGGGAATCATCACGCTTCCTGGAATCGGAATTAGATCGACTTCTCGTTCGAGTTTCCACTCGGTTTTTAACTTATCCCACCGCGTGGCAAATGCTTCTTCTAACATACTATCGTAAGGCTTGCCGGGGGGATAGTGGCTGACTAATCCGCACTCAGAATTGAGGGTGAATTTACCTGTTTTCAAAACTCCAGTATAAGGATCTTTGGTTTGCAGTGTCGAGTGCATACTCCATTTGGTGACGTGCAGCAGTGCGGGCAGCATTTTGGCGATGGCTAAGCCGTAGCGGGTGCTAGGTTTAAATAAACTTGTAGGCCCGTCGATAGTCAGCGTAAAACCGTGTTCGGAATCGCCTTCTATGTATGTCATTAATTGAAATAGTTTCAGATAGCGAAATAAGAGTTTATATTCTCCCGGATCGTTGCGGTGGGCGTTGATTTGAATTTGGCTGGCGCGGTAAAATATGCCTTGAACTTGAGAAAGGTTGTATCGATGCAGCAAGGCTTCTGGTGTCGGGGCATCGAATTGGGTGAAGATTTTGTTTTCGTTTAAATCTGCATATAAACCTGTACTTATTTCGTTGGGTAAAACTTCTCTATTTAAGTTTTGGCTTAGTTGTAATGCTAGTTGTTCGAGGGTGAATTGGGTAGAATTAATGCTGGGTAAGGATTGCGCTGCTAGGGCAAAAACTTGCTGTCTCAATTCTGATGGTTCTAAGGGACTGATGATTTCAAAGGTGCAGAAACCGCCTTTTAGCAGGTGGGCAAATCCGCGTTTGAGTCGGTAGTCTGGACTGTCACCTTCTAAGGCTTGTAAGCGTTTATCTAATTCGCCTTGAGTGGTGCCGATCGACTCTTGAAAACAATTTATAATTTCGCTAGCTGCATCTATATTTTTAGTATCTATCTTGAGGCGTAGAGGGACTATCGATTCGCCATTTTGGCGGTGACTTAATAACTCAGTGGGTAGCATAAATCGTGAAAAATTTTACCAAATATCAAGGGTTATTATCCCCGCCCGATCGAGGGCGGATTGTTTTTAGAACATGGTTGAAATCCCCGTTTTAAAACCCTCGCACTTCCTTTCATCAACTATCAACTGTCAACTGTCAACTGTTGAATCAATTTTTTGTTCTAGAATCACCATGACTCCCCTAAGTTTTCCCTCTTCTGTCAAGCTTTGGGTAGTGCGAATCCGCCGATTTTCACTGACGAGATTGATGGTTTCAACAGCCCTGAGAATGCCTGTTGCTTTCTCCCATACTTGAAAAACTATCAGATTCTCTCCAACTTCTGTCGCCAGTGTTTTGTAGTTGGAAAAGGGGAAGTCTGGGCTTTCAATTTCCACTTGCCCTTCACCGACAACATGACCTACAAAATTTTGGGTTTCACTCTTGCCATTGGCATAAGTTTGAAGGTTGGTTTGCCTCCACTGGTTGTCTTCAATTTTCTGGGTTAATACGGCTGTAAAACGCTGGATTTCTTGGAAATCGGCATTGAGAATTGTCCAAGTTCCTTCCCAAACTCCTGTATGTTTGGGAAATACTTTAAAGTTACTTAGTTGTGGATTTTCGCTCATTTTACGAAGGAATCATCTGTTAATATTCAAATTATACACTACTAATTTTGCAATGTTCAAAATTCCTCAGTTTTATCTGTTTTTTCACCCCATTTTGCAGGTGATTCTGCTGCTTTTTTTGTGGTCTCTCGATTAACTCCGTAAATTGGTGTCGGCTTAAAAATTTCTAGTTGCTGAGGTTCTGATTGCGGTGTTTCTACGATCGTTTGCGGTTGGGGTTTTTGAGCTTTAATTCCGCCTCGTCGCCGCTGGGAAGTTCTTTCTTCGCTGGTGTTTTCGGTGACTACTTCGTAAAGAATTGCTAGTTTGTTAACATCGCTGCTTTGCGCAAACTCGACCCAATCTTTGAATGTATTCGCGTTCACTACCGGTACCGGAAAGGACGATCGCAATTCTGGCATCGGGAACGTCTACTCCTTCGTTGAGGACGTGGGATGCAACGAGGGTTTTGTATTCGCCGCTGCGGAATCGATCGAGAATTTCGTGCCGTTCTTTAACAGGAGTTTGGTGGGTAATTGTGGGAATCAGAAATGCTTGGGAAATTCGGTAAACTGTGGCGTTGTCGGCGGTAAAAATTAGAGTGCGCTGCGGGTAATGTTTGGCTAGCAATTCGGCTAAAACTCGGAGTTTGCCTTCGGTGCAAAGGGCAATTGCTTTGGCTTGGTTGTGGGCTAACATGGCGCCACGTCCGAGTGGCGATCGCGCGCTTGCCATGATAAACTTTTTCCATCCTTCGAGGCTGGATATTTTAATGTTAGACTGTTTTAAGAAGTCGTTGCGAATTTGCATCAGTTCGCGGTAGCGATCGCCATCTTCTGTTGACAGTTTTACCATGATTTGAACTATTTTGTGTTCGGCTAAAGCATCGCCGGCTAAATCTTCGGGTCTTTTACTAAATACTGTTGGGCCGATCAGGAAATGCAAATCGCTGTGGCGGCCGTCGGTACGATCGGGCGTGGCTGTCAGTCCGAGTCGGTAAGGTGCGATCGCATATTCGGCAATTGCTCGAAAAAAGTCCGTGGGCAAGTGATGGCATTCGTCAAAAACTAACAAGCCGTATTTATTGCCCAAGGTTTCTGCATGAATAGTTGCACTGTCATAAGTTGACACTAAAATCGGCGTTTTGTCCCGCGAACCTCCGCCCAACAATCCAATTTCTATTTGGGGAAAAGCTGCTTTTAAATTAGCGTACCACTGGTGCATTAAATCGAGAGTTGGTACTACAATTAATGTACTGCGACAAGTAGCTTGCATCGCTAATTGCGCTAGATAAGTTTTGCCGGAAGCGGTGGGGAGGACGACAACTCCTTGACTCCCGGCTTGTTGCCAAGCTGTAAGGGCTTGTTCTTGATGTTCGTAAGGCTGCATTTCCACGCTGGGTACGAGTTCGAGTTGTTCGTAGGCGGGGGCTTCGTCGGTGAAGTCGATCGAATCGGCTTGGAGGCATTCTACTAGCGGGCGGTAGTGAATTGCCCGAATGCGGAATTTTTCGACGCGATCGTCCCACGTTGCAAATTCCACCCAGTCTCTGCCTCTGGGCGGTGGATGCAGCAGGAGAGTGCCTCGATCGAATGTTAAAGTAGGTATACGTGGCATTTTTTCTAGAGACGTGGTGAATCAATCGATTTTAGATTTTAGATTTTAGATTAAAGAATTGAAAAAAGGCGATTATTTCCTAGCTAGTCGTTTGGGATTTTCGCCCATTCGACGATCGCGGTTATTCTACCTATATCTATTTTAGTATACTATAATTTTCAACAAATTTGAGCAACTTATTAGAACTTTTCAGTAATAAAAGTCGTCCTAAAAGTCCAGGTTTTAATCTAATTTGCTATCTCTATTTTCTCTTTCTCAGCGCCTGTGAGGTTCGTCGAAAAACTCTCATTCACACTGAAATAAGATTGCTCGATATTTTTGGATTGCGATCGCAGTGGCTGAAAATCCCAAAAATGTTCGCCGAGCACAGCAGAAGTTCCCAATCTATAGAAAATTCTACATATTGTCCCCAGGAAATTATTTCTAGGTTAGATTTAATTAAGGCACGACTAAAAATAGAGGTTGTAGATGGAAATAGGCGTTCCCAAGGAAATCAAGGATTTGGAGTTTCGAGTTGGGCTCAGTCCCACAAGTGTCCGGGTGTGTTCGGAAAATGGTCATACAGTTTTTGTCGAAACTAATGCCGGTACCGGGGCAGGTTTCGCCGACGCAGATTACATTCAAGCTGGGGCTAAGATTGTCTCAAAGCCTCAGGATGCCTGGAATCGGGAATTAATTGTTAAAGTTAAGGAACCACTACCTGCTGAGTATCCGCTGATCCAAAAACAGCAGTTGCTATTTACATATTTGCATTTAGCGGCCGATCGAACTTTGACCGAGCACTTAATGAGTAGCGGAGTCCAGGCTATCGCCTACGAAACAGTCGAACTCCCAGATAAAAAACTGCCCCTACTGACGCCGATGAGTATCATTGCAGGACGTTTGTCCGTGCAGTTTGGAGCTCGCTTTCTGGAACGCCAACAAGGCGGCCGAGGCGTACTTTTGGGAGGCGTACCTGGGGTGAAACCGGGGAAAGTTGTGATTTTGGGCGGCGGTATTGTGGGCACGGAAGCGGCGCGAATTGCCGTAGGAATGGGCGCTAGAGTCCAAATTTTAGACGTAAATGTCGATCGACTGGCTTACTTGGAAACTGTGTTCGGTTCCCGAGTAGAATACCTCTACAGCAGTCCTTTGCAAATTGAAGCAGTTGTTCCCGATGCGGATCTGTTAATCGGTGCTGTTTTGGTGTTGGGTAAAAAAGCTCCCGTCCTGGTATCTCGCGATTTTGTTGCTAAAATGCACCCCGGTTCTGTGATTGTTGACGTGGCTGTCGATCAAGGCGGTTGCGTCGAAACTTTACGGGTAACTTCTCACACAAATCCTACTTATGTTGAGGAAGGAGTCGTGCATTATGGCGTGCCCAATATGCCCGGTGCGGTACCTTGGACTGCGACTCAAGCTTTGAATAACAGCACTTTGCCTTATGTGGTGCAGTTGGCAAATCGCGGGATTCAAGCTTTGGAAATTAACCAGAGTTTGGCTAAGGGATTGAACGTGCAGAATCACCGATTGGTGCATCCGGCCGTGCGCGAGGTTTTCCCTGATTTAGCTGATTGAATTTCCAGTTTTTTAAGTAATATCAAATCCGGTGGCATCGGAATTAATATTACCCACGATCGGGACACGGCACTGTGCCGTTTCCCTACAATCGATCGTCCGAATTTTATCGAACGCTGAGCACTATACGATCGCCCGTTTTGTCAACCGCCAAGATGCGGACGATCGGCACAGAGCATTATGTCGGTTTATTCCAGGGGGGAGTGGTTGAAATTGTGTTCGATCGAGCCTAATTAATAAACACAATTCCTGTAGGGCACGCTTGAACGTTCCTACAAATTAGCGCCCTCCGACAACAACATTTTTAATCCGCAAATGAGGGCCGCCAACACTCACCGACAAGCCACCCTGGCCACCTTTACCACAGCCACCGTAGGCATAAACGGAGTCATTGCCGATCGCCTCAATATCCTTGAGAGTCTGAAATACGTTGCCACTTAAAGTGACATCGCTGACCGGTTCAGCTAATTTGCCGTCGCGAATCATGTAACCTTGAGCCGCCGCAAAGGTAAACATTTCACCGTTAGTTTGTCCCCCCAACATTCGCACTGCATACACTCCTTCATCAATGTCGGCGAGCATTTCATCAAAAGAATGCGAACCAGATTCGATCGCAGTATTAGTCATGCGGACAAGTGGCATAAAAGTAGCGTTCAAAGCCCGGGCATTTCCGGTTGGACTTTCGCCCATTTTCCCAGCAGTTTCGCGGTTGTGCATTCGCTGAGTTAAAATCCCATTTTTAATTAAATGCTTGCACTGTGCCGGCACACCTTCGTCGTCGTATTTCAAAGTTCCCGGTAGTCCCGGCAAAGTCGCATCGTCAATTACATTCAATTGTTCGATCGCCACTGGTTTCCCCAAAGTCAGTAATTCCTGCATTTTTGGGTTTTCGTAAATGCCGTCCGCTTCAGATAAATGACCGAAAGCTTCGTGAATGAAAACCCCTGATAAATAAGGGTCTAAAATCACCGGATATTGACCGCCTTTAACCGATTTTGCCTCTAGTTGACTGACAGCTCGAACGGCAGCACTTTTAACTCGATCTTCAATATTTGTCAAGACATCGTAGCTCGATCGCGAATGAATTGACTCAAACCCTTGGCGGACGACACCGCCTTCGCCACGAGCGATCGCCCCAAAACGCCCCGTCACGTCCAAGCGTTCTTGAGCAATGCAAGTACCTTGAGAATTGACAAAGTAAGTAATCCCAAATCGATCGCTATAACCAGCCATTGTGGTCTGAATTCGCGGGTCGTAATCTAATAACAATTGGTTGTAAGATTCGAGTAACTGCCTCTTTTCTGCTAAAGTAATAAAACGCGGGTCGCGGCCCAATTCTACCGCTACATAATCTTGCACCGGGGTGACATCTGCTAGTTCAGTCTTTTCGCTGCCTACCAAGCGAGATTGAACTACTGCTTCTTCAATGCGGTCTTTTAACTCAGCCAAACCATTAAAAGTTACAAAACTCCATCCGCCTTTGTGACAAGCCCGGATGCCACCAGCTAGACTAAAACTGCGGTTGACAGCATCTAACTGAGGGCCCCGAAAACTAATCGCAGTTGATTCGCTTTGTTCGAGGCGAACTTCCAGATAATCCACGCGAGCGCGGTAGGGTGCGATCGCTTCCACCAACTGTTCCTGCATCAAATTTCCCCTATTTTGATTCGCGTTCTTCGCCCAAGAGCATAATTCCTCACCCTATTTTAGCTGGGGAAGCGGAAGAATGGGGGAGCGGGAGAATAGTACATAAGTGCGTGAGATTACTACATGACTCGCAACGCTAAGCCTGGATGAGTGGAGAGCATTTCTATTTCGGCTTTTTTCCCTCTTTCCTTTTCCTTCACATTAAAAATACACCTGGACTGCCGACAGATGGAATACTTTAAGATTAAAAAATTCCAAATTTCACCGTATTTAGCAGCTATTTCGGCATCAGTAGCAATTTTGGCCGGTGTCTGGGTTTTAGATCGATCGGAACAGCAGCGATTCTGGCAGTACAACCGCGCTAGCACGCTCGATAGACTCAGCACAGTGCGTTCTAATCTCGAAGGTTCTTTGAACTCACGGCTGTTTATGATGCGTGGTTTGGTGGCTTATATCTCCAATAACCCCAATATCACCGAAGCGGAATTTGCAGCTACGGCGAGAATTCTGCTGGCACAACAAACGGGCATTCGCAGTATCAGTTTAGTTAAAAACACCACAATCGCTTACATTTATCCGCGCCAAGGCAATGAAGTAGTGATTGGAGTTGATTTGCTGATGGTACCCAAACAGCGACAAATGGTCGAAGATGCGATCGAGACCAGAAAAACCCTCGTTGCCGGGCCGGTGAAATTATTACAAGGCGGCGTAGGGTTCATCAGTCGATCGCCCATTTTTCTCACACCCCCTGGGGAAACTCCCGAAAAAGGAGTTTATTGGGGGTTGGCAAGCCTTGTCATCGACAAAGATACCCTCCTCCAGGAAGCAGGACTCCAAGACCCCTCAGCGAATGTGCAATACGCTTTGCGAGGCAAAGACCAGAAGGGAGACTCCGGCGAAGTATTTTTCGGCGACAAGTCAATTTTTCAGCAAGATCCAGTGTTGCTGGAAGTGACTTTGCCCAGCGGTTCCTGGCAGTTGGCAGCAATTCCGGCAGGAGGATGGCCTGTGAATTCGCCGTTGCGGGGTTTGTTGCTCGGAGGTGGGGGTTTGCTGGCACTTTTGAGTGGGGCGGTGGCATTTAGCTGGGTGTACGGCCCTGCAAAATTGCGGGAAAGCGAAGCTAAATATCGGCAACTGGTTGAGAATGCGAACAGTATTATTGTGCAGTTAGACAGTGCAGGGAACATTACTTTTTTTAACGAGTTTGCGGAAACTTTTTTCGGATATTCAGAAGCAGAAATAATTGGCAAAAGTGCGATCGGGACTCTTGTATCGGAGACAGATTTGTCGGGAAATGACTTGGCAGCAATGATTCAGGACTGCCTGGTACACCCGAAAAGATACTTCAAAAATGAGAACGAAAACATCCGCCGCAATGGAGAAAGAGTGTGGATTGCGTGGAGAAATCAACCCTTGCTGGATGCGAAAGGACGCTCGATCGGATTGCTGTGTGTGGGAACAGATATTAGCGATCGCAAACAAGCTGAAATGGCCATGCAAGCTTCTGAATCTGAATTGCGGGCTTTGTTCGCCGCAATGAATGACGTAATTTTTGTCATGGATACAACGGACGGACGTTACCTGAAAATTGCGCCTACAAATCCCGAACTTTTATACAAGCCGTCGGCCGAAGTTATCGGCAGGACTATGAACGAGATCCTGCCACCAGAGTCAGCAGATTTTTGCCTCAGTCAAATTCAAATTGCTAGCAACACAAAGCAGATGGTTTCAGTAGAGTATAGCCTGCCAATTGGCAATAGAGAAACTTGGTTTGCTGCTACCATTTCCCCAATGCAAGAAAACACAGTTCTTTTTGTAGCTCGCGATATTACAGAACGCAAGCAATCTGATAGTTGGTTGGCAGGTCAAAAACAAATATTAGAATCGATCGCTAAGAGCGCTCCTCTGGGCGAGACGTTAAATGTTTTAATTAAAACGATCGAACAGCAATCTAGAGGCGTGATGGGTTCTATTTTGCTACTCGATCGAGACGGCGAACACCTACTGCACGGAGCAGCGCCCAGCTTGCCTGACAGTTACAATGCTGCTGTTCATGGAGTAGCGATCGGTCCGAATGTTAGTTCCTGCGGTACTGCTATCTATCGCAAAGAGCCTGTTATTGTCACAGATATTGCTACCGATCCGCTGTGGGAAAATTTTCGAGATTTCGCCTTAGGTTTTGGACTGAGAGCTTGTTGGTCTACTCCGATTTTATCATCTCAGGGTCAACTTTTGGGAACCTTTGCGATGTATTATCCTGAACCGCACACTCCTACCAACTTTGAAATACAATTGATAGAAGTGGCAACGAATGTAGCAGGAATTGCGATCGAGAGCAAACAAGCAGAAGAGAGTCTGAAAAAACTTAATGAAGAGCTAGAAAATAGAGTCGAACAAAGAACAGCTTTATTAAGTAAAACCTTACAAAAATTACAAAAAGAAAGTATCGATCGCCAGGATGCACAGGAAGATTTGAGGGAAAGTGAAAGCAAATTTCAAAAGCTGGCAGCTAATTTGCCGGGAATGATTTATCAATGTTTATTGAGTCCTGATGGTCCTGTTAGTTTCCCTTACGTCAGTGCTGCTTGCCGACAAATGTTTGAGTTAGAACCCACAGTCATTCAGAAAAATTCGGCTTTGCTAATAGATTTGGTTCATCCCGAAGATCGCCAAAATTATTACGAATCATTTGCTGTTTCTGCCAAAAATATGCAACCTTGGCAGTGGGAGGGAAGGCTAGTTTTACCATCGGGAAAAATCAGATGGTTTCAGGTGATTTCTCGTCCCGAAGCCAAAGAAAACGGCGATATTCTTTGGGACGGTATCACCATTGATATTACCGATCGCAAACAAGCAGAAGCAGCTTTGCAAGAAAGTCAGCAGTTCATTCAAAAAATAGCCGATGCTACTCCCGGAATCTTGTATCTCTACGACTTGGAAGAACAGCGAAATGTCTACACTAATTCTTCTGTGGGTACACTTTTGGGTTATACATTTGATGAAGTTCAAGAAATGGGGGCGACGCTTTTACCTCAGTTAATCCACCCGGAAGATTGGAGTAAATTTGTGGAATATCACGCTACCTTTGCAGGAATTCAAGATGGCGAAGTTTTGGAAATTGAATACCGGATGCGAGCCGCAAACGCTCAATGGTTTTGGTTGCAAAGTCGGGATACTATTTTTAGCAGAAATGCGGAAAACCAGCCCAAGATGATAATTGGATTTGCTCAAGATATTACGATGCGCAAAACAGCAGAGGAAGCACTGCGACAAAGTGAGGCGCGAGAAAGAGAAAGAGCTCAACAGCTCGAACAAGCGCTGTTGGAATTGCGCTCTACTCAAACTCAGCTAGTTCAAACTGAAAAAATGTCTTCCCTGGGGCAATTAGTCGCCGGCATCGCTCACGAAATCAACAATCCTGTTAACTTTATTCACGCTAACATTGCTTATCTCAAGCAGTATAGCAAACAGTTGCTAGAGCTGGTAAATCTTTACGAACAGGAATATCCCGAACCAAAACCAAAAATTATGGCTCTAATTGAAGAAATTGATTTGGATTTTATGAGAGAAGATTTAATTAAAATTGTGGGTTCGATGCAGGTGGGAACAGAGCGGATTAGGCAGATTGTTTTGTCTCTGCGTAATTTTTCGCGACTGGACGAATCGGAGATGAAGCCGGTCGATATTCATGCAGGAATTGAAAGCACTTTGTTGATTTTGCAGCACCGTTTAAAGGCTAGGGATAGCTGGCCTGCTATTCAAGTAGTTAAGGACTTCGGCAAGTTGCCACTGGTGGAGTGCTACGCGAGCCAATTGAATCAGGTGTTTATGAATATTATTGTGAATGGAATTGATGCGATCGAGGAACGATATCACAAGTTATCTGTTGCAGAAGCAGAGACAAATCCTGGTCGGATTTCTATTTGCACTATGATGATGAGCCCAAAAATGGTAATGGTGGAAATTTCCGACAATGGCACGGGCATCCCGGAAGCAGTGAGAAATCGAATTTTTAATCCGTTTTTTACTACGAAAGCAGTAGGGAAAGGTACGGGTTTGGGAATGTCTATTTCCCACTCGATAGTTGTGGAAAAACACAAGGGAAAAATTGAGTGTATTTCAGAAATAGGACGTGGAACAACTTTTCAGATTCAGATTCCGATCGGCAAATTCGATCGCCAAAATAAGTATAGCAGTTGACAGTTGACAGTTGACACCCTCCCCTCGCCCCTTCGAGGGAGGAAGACAGTCAACTGACGCACCTTACAAGTTAATGATTAAAATAGATCCAACTGAATGCGGCTTTAAGCCTTTAATTGTAGAAAATTAGAACTCATGGATTTAATCATAGAAGCGCTGCGGGCAATGAGATACAATATCCCCTGGATGTCTTGGAATTTGTTTTTAGGTTTAGTACCGCTGGCTCTGAGTTTTTGGCTGTTCCGCAAACCTCGATCGCGCTGGTTGATGTGGGGAACGGGGTTTCTCCTCGGCGCTACTTTTTTGCCCAGTATGCGAGTGTTTTTCTTCTATTTGAAGCACATTTTGCAAGATTTGGGCAAAACTTATGTTTTGGGGGCGATCGCGATTACACTGACACTGATGGCTGTGGATATTTGGGTACTGCGACAGCGCGGAGTTCGTTCCCTCCGTTGGTGGGCTGGTTTTCTGGTATTTATCGCCTTTCTGCCGAACGCACCTTACGTTTTAACTGATATCATTCACCTAATCGAGCAGATTAAAGAGGGACAATCGGTGTGGGTTGTGACTCTAGCTTTAATTCCGCAATATATAGCTTTTATGCTAGTAGGAGTTGAGGCTTACGTGCTCTCGGTGATGAGTTTGGGTTACTATTTAAAGCAACAGGGTTGGGGTAAATTTATCCTGCCAACCGAGTTAACTATACACGCACTTTCGGCGCTCGGCGTTTATTTAGGGCGATTTATCCGCTTCAACAGTTGGGACATCTTGACTAACCCCGATGCCTTAGTCAACACTGTCATGAATGATTTGGTTGGTAAACGTCCGGTTTTGGTAATGGCTGTAACTTTTGTAGTGATTACCTCTTGGTATTGGGTAATCAAGCAAGTCAACTTGGGGATTAGCCAGCGATTTTATAGCCAATCGCAGTCGGAGTCTCTCGATGAGGGCGTCACTTCTTCCGAGTCGATAGATGCGAGATTTTAGCTTTTAGTTTTTAGATTTTAGAGGCGACCCCAGTGATAAATCTGGGGGCTTTGATTCCGGTATACTGTCAACGGCCTGCCCGCTCGCGTAGTCGAAGGGTCAACTGTCAACTGCTATAAATTACTGTGGCAGTCGATCGCAACTCTCGATATGTTATAACAACGAAGTAGTTTTGTAAACAGCAAAGATGAATCGATTTGACCGTCAGTTATGGGATCGGTTTATTGCGATCGCCCAGCCTTATTTTTATCCTTTAGAGCCTGGGGGCGGCAGGATTTTTTTAGGATTAGTGGTGCTCTTGTTGATCTTCCTCTTCGCTGCGATGTTTGTGCTCGTCAGCGCTGTATGTTTGGGTGCTCAAGTCTTTTTTCCAGAGTTTGTAAACAATATAGCTGCTGGCTTAGTTAGTTTGTTGCAAGGAATTATCAATTCGCCGGCAATTGTCATTATTGCTTTGATGCTCATTATTCCTTTCAGCGCTTTTGTCATTTGCAAAGGCAGATTGATTCCGCAGTGGCAAGCGTGGGCTTTATTGGCTTTATTGCTGTTCTTGTCCCTGTCAGTCAGCGGTCTGAATGTCATAATTAGTTACGTCAGTAACTTTTTTGATACGGCGCTAGCAAAGAAAGATCAGCTCAATTACTGGAAGTATCTTTTTGTCTATGCGAGCGTCTTTGTAGTCGGCACTCCCATTGTGGTAATTTACCGCTATACCCAAGATAAAATGGGTCTCTACTGGCGGGAGTGGATGACTAATAAGTTCCTAGACAAATATTTTCACGATCGGGCTTATTACAAAATCAACTCTCACAAAGAAATTGACAATCCCGATCAGCGAATTTCTGAAGATGTCAGATCTTTTACCAACACAAGTTTGGCATTTATGCTGATCGTCCTGGGGGCAATAGTTGATATTATATCTTTCACTGGTATCCTGTGGTCGATCTCAAAACAACTTTCAATTTTCCTGATTGTCTATGCTATTTTGGGTACGATCGCCACTCTAGTTTTTGGCCAAAGACTAGTACCTTTGAATTTCGAGCAACTTAAAAAAGAAGCAAATTTCCGCTACGGACTGGTTCACATTCGCGACAATGCTGAATCTATTGCTTTTTACAAAGGCGAGGAGCAGGAATCGGTGCAAATAAAACAGCGATTTATGGAAGTATTTCGCAATTTTAATTTGCTAATTGGCTGGCAGCGAAACTTGGATTATTTCACAACTGGATACGGATATGCTGTGGTAATTATTCCGGCTTTGTTTCTAGCTCCAGCTTACTTTGCTGACAAAAACAGTACAATCCAGTTTGGAGATATCAGCCAAGCTGGTTTTGCTTTCACTCAAGTTTTGCGCGCTTTTTCTGTGATTGTCAGTCGCATTGAACTGCTCTCGTCTTTTGCAGCTAGTATCAATCGTTTGACTATCTTTACAGATACTCTGGAAGCAGAAAGAGCCGTATCTCCTGCCGGAGGAACTACAATAGATGTAACCGTTGATTCGCAGTTGTTGCTAGAACACGTTACTTTAGATACTCCGAAACATCAAAAGACTTTAATTAGCGATTTGTCCGTAGCAGTGCAGCCCGGTGAAGGACTGTTAATTGTCGGTCAAAGCGGTGCTGGAAAGAGTTCTTTGCTACGGGCAATTGCTGGTTTGTGGGATGCTGGAACAGGTCGTTTGGTGCGGCCGGAATTGGGAGAAATGCTGTTTTTGCCGCAGCGTCCTTATATGATTTTGGGTAGTTTGCGATCGCAACTTCTCTATCCCAACACCAGCAGCGACGTTGACGAGAAAAAATTGAGCAGGGTTTTGGCATCAGTAAATTTAGCAGATTTGCCGGACAGATTGGGTGGCTTTGATGCAGATTTAGATTGGGCTGAGATTTTGTCTTTGGGAGAACAGCAACGACTGGCTTTTGCTAGATTGTTGCTGACCCAACCGCGATACGCTATTTTGGATGAGGCAACAAGTGCTTTAGATTTGAAGAACGAGCAACATTTATACGAGCAGTTGCGATCGACTAAAACTACTTTTGTGAGTGTCGGACACCGATTGAGTTTGTTGAAATATCATCAGCAGGTTTTGGAACTTGTGGGCGATGCTAATTGGCGGTTGCTGGCGGCGGAAGAATACCGGGCTAGCGTGAAGATGTTTGACTGATCCCAGTATCGATCGGACTTGATATTATGCACGGGTAGTCAGAAACCGGGTTTTTCCCTTGAATACTTCATTGTGACCCACAGATTTGGCAAAAAACCCGGTTTCTAGGCCTCGGAGTGCTTAATACCAAATCCGGGTTTGTTACCCCCTTTTAGGGTGCGTCGCCACGAATAATTCTCGCGCTTAAACCGAGATTAAACGAGCGACGCACCATACAATTTATAACGGGGATGAATCAGCCGGATTTGGTATAATACCAAATCCGGGTTACTTACCCCTTTTATAATCTCGTAAATGTAGTAAATGTA
>JAAUPI010000279.1 GCA_012035135.1 Microcoleus sp. CSU_2_2 | reverse complement strand
CGCCACCGCCACCGCCACCGCCACCGCCACCGCCACTGTTATAGCTCAAGATTGGCATTACTACTTCATACTTGTGATGGTAAGAGCAGTTTCGACATTTGCAGGTAACTTCCTGCTTTCCTGCACTGGTATATGTAGGCTTCAACAAAACTTTATAAGTCCGTTTTAGTTTGAGCGTTTGGCACTCAGGGCAGCTTCGATTCTTGACTGCATTGGTGGTAATTGATACAATCACTAAAATGGGTACAGATACCCAAATAAGCCACATAAAAGACATTACAAAAGGCTGAGAGTCAAAAAAGACTTGTTCTTCCGAAGAAGGTTGAGATTGGCTGCCAATTTGTTGCCAGCGAGATTGAGGTACGTTGATAATTGGCTGCGGAAATGCGATCTGCACTTCTAATTCTTGCTGCGGTTGAACAGGCTGACTTGCCACAAATTCAAATGTTTTAGGATCTACTTGACGAGGAACTGCTGCTGCACCAAAATTCGTAAACGAGAGAACTTTCCCTGACAAAGCTTCTGGTAATTTCACCGTAACTTTTGCGGCATTAATCGGGGCTTTGCGACCTGATGAAATGGCTTTCCAATAAACTAGAGTATTCGCGCCATCTAGCTGCAATCCACCTACTACGCGATATTTGATCACAAAAGTATGTGATTCTGGGGCTTTTAATTGATGTTGCCAACGAATCCAAAGTTGATTGTTTTCAATCCCGGTGGTACTGGCGATCGTTTGATTATTTTCGGCAACAGTGATATCTTTAATTTCATCGACTTTACCTAAAGGAATATAGCGATATCGTTCAGTGTTGTAGTCGCCGGTGAATACATATTTTTGCGTTTCGGTGACTAACATATCTCCGTTCGTCTGAACGTCGATTAGGACGTTAATATTCTCCCAGTAGAAGGGTAGTTGTTGGGCGACTACATGAGTGACTGTGACCAGAAATATGGTCAATAAGGTGGTGAAGAAATAAAGTATTTTTTTGAGTTGCCGTTTATTCATAATATGATTCCTATTGAACAGCTAGTGATTACTATTATTCAATAGGTTTCTTGTCAGGTCAATTCATATAATTCATTAATTTAGTTCAGAAAAGTCATATTGATAAGATGAAGCTTGGGATGCTTGGGTTTTAGCTTTTGACTGGTTCCTAGGCTCTGCCTGGGAACCGATTTCCAGAGGCTCTGCCTCGCGTGGCGAAGGAAAAATGGAGGCAGAGCCTCCAGATCTGCGTTCACAGGCAGAGCCTGGGAACGAGTAATTTAATGTTCAAATAGCACGTTTAACAAGGTTAAAACTGTGCAGCCAAACACTGCTTCAAATGTGTATCTTCGCGAAGGTTTGTAAGAATAAGAATGCCAAACACGCAGTTCTCCATTGAAGCCACGCGAGGCTAAACTCAGCGAAACTTGACGGTAGTTTACTAAAGTTCGTTGCAACAATTGCCCGATTAAAATACCCAAACTGCGCATTCCTAATTTCCAAGTGCGGTAGCCGCAGCGGGAGTTTTGGGCTATCCAAAGTTCATCTGCGATCGCCAATAAGCTAAAAATAAACCGATACATTAGCAACAGAAGTTCTGTCAACAACGGTGGCAATCGGCATTGTCGGAGAATTTGCAAGATTTCTGTAAATGGCACCGTCAACAGAATGAAATACATACAACTTGTCGATGCCAAGGTGCGGGTGAATAACAGGCTCACTTGGTATAGTCCAGTGCGACTCACATACAGATAAAAATTGCCGAGGCTAATCCCCCAACTTTGCCAAATATCCCACTGAATTGCCTGGATTTGATTTAACTGAATTCCGCCGATCGCAAATGCAGGCAAACTTGTCAGCAAAAACACCAATGGTAGCGACAGCAACCGCAGATACAGCTTAGCAGGAATACCTGCATAGATGACAATCCAAACTGCTAGCCAAAGGGCGATCGACAATTGGACGATCGCCCCAGAAACCAGAGACAGAATTAACAGGGCGATCGCAAATGATAATTTGTGAATTGGTGGCAGTCCGCGCAAACGATTAGTGTAAGCTAGACTATCAATCTGATGATTCATTCCAAAGTCTTCCAGTCCGCGCAGGCGGACTTTATATGTGTAGAAGCGAATTCTATTCGCCGTTTATTCTCGATTCATTCCAACGGCGATTTATCATCAGATTGATGGCGTTCTGTGCGTCCCTTATAAAGTCCGATCGCGTAGCCAATGACACCCGCCCCCAGCGCCGCTTGCGTCGCAAATAATAAACTCGCAATTTCTCCACTAGCAGGCTCAAACAAGTGATTGAACCAAGGTTTATAATCGGGTTGAATTTCGGTAATTGCTTTCTGTGCTTCCCCATCCGATCCGCCGTATTCACCCCGCACAAAAACTAGGGGAATGACTGCAAGTGCGACAACTGCGATGACTAACATCCAATTTTGTTGGGAAGTAGCTTGCTGATTTCTGCTTGGTTTTTGACTCATTGCTTAGGACTCCTGTTTCAATAATTTCAGAATTTCTAACTCTGGTTGCCCGTAAGAATGCAGCCAATTCCACACCAATAAAGTGAGCAATCCTTCACTAATAGCCAGGGGTACTTGAGTAATCGCAAAAATGCCCGCAAACTTGAGAAACGAAGCTATAAAACCGCCACTCGCTGCCGGAAAAGCTAACGCCAACTGCATAGATGTCACCACATAAGTCAGCAAATCTGCCAAAGCTGCCGCACAAAAAATTGCCACCCGTTGCTTGCCTGTTTGTAGCAGTAATTGATAGATAAAATAGGCAGCAAACGGGCCAACAATCGCCATCGAAAACATATTTGCTCCCAGCGTTGTCAGCCCGCCATGTGCCAACAAAATTGTTTGAAATAGCAGCACTAAAGCACCGAGTACCGCCATCACCAAAGGCCCAAACAAAATCGCACCCAAACCCGTACCCGTTGGGTGAGAACAACTTCCAGTTACCGAAGGAATTTTCAAAGCAGAAAGTACAAAAGTAAATGCACCCGCTAAAGCTAGTAATAGTTTAAGTTCCTGGTGTTCTTTAGTGATGCGGGCGATCGATCGCAAACCTAATACAAAAAAAGGTAAGGCCACAATCCACCAAAAAATAGCCCACTGAATCGGCAAAAAACCTTCCGAAATGTGCATAGCTACGGCGGGTGTTGCCGAACCCAAAACAAGATAACAACTCAAGCCAGCCATCAATCCCAGACTGACAAATTTTCGATTTCGCGCCTTCATCAAGTACCTCGCAGATGAGACTCTTTAAACTAACGCATCGGCGGGCATTCTGACTCAGAAAGCAACAAGACTTTCATTACAGTTGCGGGACAGCGTTGGACTTGCACCGAACTTTCCCCGTTTCCTCTAATGGCTGCTCCCCATTAGAACCGACTTGTTAGACTTAGTTTAGTCGATCGCGCAATTTTTAACCAATTTTTTACAAAAATTCATTCAGATTAAATGACTAATCGATCGAGCAAATATTCAGCAATTCTGGCGGCGGCACCTGGTTCTCCCATGCGACGCAAGCCATTGTCAGCAATTAGTTGCAATCTGTCGGGATCTCGGAACAAAAACTGCACGGCGTCGGCAACTTCAGCGGGATGTTTAACTAAAATTAGCGACGGCCCTAACAGCCGACTTTGAGCGTCTGCAAAAGCAGGTGTAAATTGCGGGCCAATTCCAGGAATTGCGATCGCAGGTTTCCCCAAACCCACAAATTGTTCCGTCGCCGTCCCCGCCATTGCTACTGCTAAATCGGCTTCGTACAAATAATCATTAAAACTTTGCTGGCTCAAAATCATCGTTGCTTTTTTCTGCACAAAAGTCAAAGGTAACTGCAAATTAGGAGATTCTTTTCTAATTTCTTCGGCGTTATAAACAGGAGATAGCAAAATACTTCCTTCTCGCTGTTGCGTTCTAATGTCGCCCTCTTGATGCCAGCCAAAAGATTCCAAAATAGGTCGCAAAGCTTCTAGGTTTAACTCAGGGGAAATGGCTGCTAAAAATAACAATTTGCGATCGACAATAACTGACAAAATCCCGGCGACAGCCTCTACAATTAGCTGCCAATTAGCATAAGCTTCCGGCGCTCTAGAACCGGGTAGTAAAGTAATTACGATCGACCGCTGCATTTCCCGAAACTCCGCATCAGGGCCGTAAAAACCGGGCGCAGGGTTTTCCGGTTCCAGTCCATCCATCATCGGATTTCCCAGATTGTAAGCCCGAATTCCCAACTTTTCCAAAGTCTCGGTCGTCAACGCGTCCCTGGGAAAAACAGCCCGACAGCGCCTTCTAGTCATCAGCCAGCGCTCCCAAGGCAAATAAACCGATCCTGACCAACTCTCCCAACTAATGCCCCGCAATTTGCGAGGTAGAGGCCCGTTTTCGTCTCGGACATGATACTCGGACTTGGCGGTACCGACAAACGCATAGGGCAAGCCGCTTAGCCAAGCAAACAGGAGTGGCACAATATCTCCGACTGCTAAAATAGCGCAGTCCTGATTTCCAGATTCTTGGTGCGATCGTACCCAAGCGCGGATAGCTTTAAACTGAGCTAAAGTCAGTTGCAGCAGCCCACCTTTGACATCGCGCAAAAGCTCTCTTCTGTCCATGTAGATAAAGCCGCCAGAAGGCATCCGCTGCACCGGGCCGATGATGCGGGTATTTTCAAGTTGAGCGAAAGCTTGCCCTTCGCCCACCAGTGGAAAAACGGCTAATTCTGGCGGATGCGACTGCTGTTGTAGTTCCCGCAAGATGCGAAGCGCGATCGCGTCTTCTCCATGACCGTTACTGAGGCAAAGTATTTTCAATCCCAAATCTCTCAAAAACTCTCTCTTATATTCAGTAAAATAGCAGGTGAAGCTCCTATTTTCAAGGTAAAATCAGATGGTACAAGCCCTGCCAAAATCTCTGACACTCGAAGAGTTTCTGAAGTTGCCTGAAACCAAACCCGCCAGCGAGTACATTGACGGTCAAATCATTCAAAAACCTATGCCTCAAGGAGAACACAGTGTCATTCAAGGCGAGCTGACAAGCGCTGCTAATGCTGCTCTCAAACCTCAAAAGGTAGCGCGAGCATTTCCAGAACTACGCTGCATTTTTGGCGGTAGAGCCATCGTTCCAGACGTAACTGTATTCACTTGGGAGCGGATTCCCCGTAAAGAAAATGGGGGTGTAGCAAACGTATTTGCGATCGCCCCAGATTGGACAATTGAAATCCTCTCTCCCGACCAAAACCAAACTAAAGTTACTAAAAATATTTTACATTGCCTCAAACACGGAACTCAAATGGGTTGGTTAATCGATCCAGAGGAGCAGTCAGTTTTTGTATATCGATCGACTCAATCAACTGAAGTGTTTGACGAACCGGAACAGTTATTGCCAGTCCCATCTTTTGCCGAAGAATTGCAACTAACAGTAGAAGATTTATTTGGTTGGCTGTTAGAGTGAACCGATACCATTAAAAGGGAAGAGGCAATAGTGAACAGGCAACAGACTGAGAAAGGGATGGGGATTTAACCCCAACCCAAACAAACAACTTATAGAAGGGAAGAGGCAACAGTGAACAGGCAACAGGCAACAGGAAATCATTGCCTATTGTCTGTTGCCTGTTGCCTTCTTCAATAGAAGATGGGGTTTTATACCCCGATTGGGAACAGGAAACTGTTGCCCGTTGCCTGTTAAGAGTTCCCTTCTTCGATAATATTAAATCCGGTGGTAGCATCGGAATTACAGCAGATTGCAGGTTTATGAGGTAAATTCAATAACCCCGTAGGGACACGGCAGCGCCAATAGGTGTCAACTTAAGCTCAAACCAGCATTCCGGCAGGGGTTTAAACCCCTACCTCAAAGCGAAAGTCCACAGCGAGGAGGACTGAAGAACTCATTAGTCCAATGGCACTGAAAAAGTCTGGGCTCGTTGGCTAAAAACAATGAGTTTCCGAAGGTTGTGGCCTCTGTGGTTTACCAAATTTCAGTGCCATTGCTCATTAGTCCTCTTTGAGAGGACTTTAGCTATTAGACAGGGAATTGATTCCCTGGCGGACTGACGGGGAGACGGAGGGACTGGGTGGACTGATACCAAATCCGGCTGATTCAATCCCCGTTATAAATTGTATGGTGCGTCGCTCGTTTAATCTCGGTTTAAGCGCGAGAATTATTCGTGGCGACGCACCCTACGCTCCTGCTCATTATAAAGGGGGTAACAAACCCGGATTTGGTATGACAGCCAGCCCGCGTCTTGGTGAGCACTTTTGCGCCGGAGGGCGAAGCATTCCGGCATATAACTTATGGGTGATTATCTAATATTTACTGCCGGAATGCTTCGCCCCTACGGTAATCACTGATGAAAAAA
>JAAUPI010000278.1 GCA_012035135.1 Microcoleus sp. CSU_2_2 | reverse complement strand
TTCCCAATTCCCAATTCCCAATTCCCAAGTTCCCAATCCCCAATCCCAATTCCCAATTCCCAATTCCCAATTCCCCAATCCCAATCACCCTAACTTTCCTCATTCCCCATTCCCCATTCCCCATTCCCCAATTATCAAAAATGATTCGCCGACGTTCAACCCCTTGGATTCATCGCTCGTCTCGCACTGTGATGGCAGCGATCGCAGCCATCGGCGTCGTAGAAACTGCCTATCTCACAATAGCTAAATTTACGACAGGCTCAGTCATTTGTCCTACGAGCGGCTGCGACAAAGTTCTCAATAGTCCCTACGCTACAGCCTTTGGTGTAGTCCCTTTAAGTTTGTTAGGTTGTTTGGCTTACCTGGCCATAGCAATTCTGGCATTCGCTCCCAAAGCTGTAAATCCCGATACGAATAAAGCACTGAACTCTCAACTACAAAACTGGACTTGGCAAGGGTTATTTGTCATCACCTCTGCAATGGTAATTCTCAGTAGTTACCTGATGTATTTGATGGTTTTTGAAATTCAGGAACTGTGCATTTATTGCGTCAGTTCTGCTGTATTTTCGCTAGCGCTGTTTGTGCTGGTGTTGGTTGGCCGCGAGTGGGAAGATATCGGACAGTTGCTGTTTACAGGAATTGTGGTGGTAATGGTCAGTTCGATCGGCGCCTTGGGACTATACAACAGCGTCAATGCACCCCCCACTACAATCTCTACCCCCGGAGAGGCGCCTCCTGTCGTTACTACTATCTCCGGCCCAGCAGAAATGGCTTTGGCCCGCCACCTCAGACAAATCGGCGCCAAAGAATACGGCGCTTACTGGTGTCCTCACTGCCACGACCAAAAAATGTTGTTCGGCAAAGAAGCAGCAAAATTTGTTGATTACGTTGAATGCGATCCCAAAGGAAAAAATTCCCGCAGTGAACTTTGCCAAGCTGCTTCTGCTAATATCAAAGGTTTCCCGACTTGGGAGATTAATGGTCAGTTTTATTCAGGAACTCAATCCTTAGATAAACTCGCTGAGTTATCTGGTTATAGCGGGCCGCGCAATTTTCAAAAATGATCTGTAATTTTCAGTAGAGATAGAGGAAACGGCACTGCCGTTTCCCTACCGCGATCGATCGGAAAGCGGGATGTATAGCGTTTCTCAAATAAATGAAGTAGGTTGGGTTGAGGTCACGAAACCCAACCTACACATTCCGCATTTCAATCTTTGGAGAACCGCCATACTTCATCAACGTGGAATCTGCTAATGTAATTACAGCTTTCTTGGTCTGGCTTGGTTTATCCATAACAGTTAGTTGGCGCATCATTTCAGGCTGCACTTCCTTATGATAAAGGAATTAATAGATGAAAGCAAGGAAACAGCGGAGATACGGGCAAAATAAGACAGGATGATCTGCAACTTAATATCAATCGATTTTAGATTTTAGATTGAATGATTGAAGAATTGACCCCACGGATAAATCCGGGGCCCCAGACCAAATTGCTTTCGGTCAAGTAAAATCTAAAATTGACTGATGTGTCAGTCAGGGTGCTGAAATAGAAGGATGGGGACTCACTCTGAAACAATGAAAAATAAACAATGCGATCGCTTTCCTTCGGCTCGCGCTGAAAAATGCTACCGCTGGCTCCAGACAGAAATACGTTGTTGATGCGTGCAGGACTGATGAAGAATCAACTGTACGCTAGTTGGAGAGCGATCGCCCGCACCCAAACACCCCAAAATTAGTTCGTCTAAAATCTAAAATCTAAAACCTAAAATCTAAAATCGTATGGTGGCTTGGATGCTCAACCAGCGAGGCAAAAATCCCAAAAATATGCGGGCAACTCTCAAACAATGGCTCTACCAAGAACGCCAGATATTTATTACTGCGACCGGGGTTGCTGCTACAGTTATCCTACTGCGGTGGTTTGGCTTTTTTCAGTTGTGGGAATGGGCTGCTTTCGACCAATTTTTTCGCTGGCGACCGCCCGAACCAACTGATAATCGGATTGTAATTGTGGAGATTAATGAAGCTGATTTGCAAAAATACGGCTACCCAATTTCTGATGCGATGATGCTTAAGTTACTGCAAAAAATAAACGCCGATCGACCGCGAGCGATCGGTCTCGATATCTACCGAGATTTGCCAACTCAACCCGGTCATCCTCAATTAATTCAAGCTTTTAAAACTATTCCCAACTTAATCGGAATAGAGTTGATGCCAGATCAAACAAGATTGGGAGTTCGGCCACCTCCGGTACTCGATAAGCTCGATCGAGTGGGTTTTAACAACGTGGTTACTGATGCGGACGGTAAAGTGCGCCGAACTTTGCTGTATGCTTGGTCAGAAAATGGCAAGAAGCATCAAAGTTTTGCTCTAAAACTAGCTTTGCTTTACCTAGAAAGAGAAGGAATTTCTCCGAAGCCAGCTTATAGCAATCCCAAGTATCTACAGTTAGGTAAGGGGGTTTTTCAGCGTTTTGAACCGAATGACGGGGCTTATATTCGATCGGATAGTCGCGGCTATCAAATTTTGACCAATCTGCGCGGCCCGAGTGGTAGTTTTCGCACTGTGTCTATGAGTGACGTACTCTCTGGTAAAGTACCTGCTGATTTTTTCCGATCGCGAGTCGTCTCGATCGGCTCGACTGCAACTAGCCTCAAAGACTTTCACCACAATGCTTACAGCCATAGTTTGTTTGCCCCTCCTCAACAAATATCAGGAGTAGAACTTCAAGCTCATTTCCTGAGTCAAATTTTGAGTGCGGCTCTTGACGGACGCGCAGGCATTAAAGTCTGGCCTGATGCAGCGGAGTTGGTGTGGATTTTACTGTGGTCTTGGGTGGGAGCAACTGTTAGCTGGAAGTTGCGATCGATCGGTCGATCGACTTGCTGTTTATTAAGTATCAGCGCCAGTTTTAGTGTGAGTTTATACTTGGCTTTTTTAGCCGGTTGGTGGCTGCCACTAGTTCCTCCGATCCTCTGTCTTTTGGGTTCTGGTGTCGCAGTTGTAGGTTATCTGGCTCACTTGCAAGAAGAATTTAAACGATCTCAGGAATTTTTACAATCACTAATTGATACGATTCCCGACCCGATTTTTGTGAAAGATAAAAATCACCGCTTGGTTGTTTTGAATCAGGCATATTGTCGATTTATCGGCTTGTGTTTAGAAAAATTAACCTCTAAAACAGATTACGATTTATTTCCGCAACCCGAAGCTGATGTATTTTGGGAACAAGACGAATTAGTATTTCAAACTAATCAGCAGTTAGAAAACGAAGAAAGATTTACCGATGCTCGCGGAATTACGCATCTGATTGCTACGAAAAGATCTCTTCACAAAGATACCAGCGGTCATCTATTTTTAGTGGGAGTAATCAGAGACATTACTGAGCGAAAGTTCATCGAAGAAGCACTCAAAAAACAAAATGCTGAACTCAGCCATCAAGCTTTGCACGATACTCTCACGGGTTTGCCGAACCGCCGAATGTTTTATCAACGCTTGAATCAGTCTTTAGAAAAAGCATCCAGCAATAACGAATTGGTAGGTTTACTGTTTTTAGATTTAGATGGATTTAAGTTAATTAATGATAATCTCGGACACAATGTGGGTGATTTGCTTCTTAAAGCAGTTGCCGATCGGCTCAAAGGATGCTTGAGAGGCAGCGATACAATCTCGCGCTTGGGAGGGGACGAGTTCACGGTTATTTTGCCTGCAATCCCCGGAAAATCAGAGGCTGCGAAAGTTGCTGAAAAAATTAGGGATGCGATCGTCCAACCTTTTCTATTAGAAGAACATACAGTTTCTGTGACCACAAGTATTGGTATTAGTGTATATCCGATTGATGCTCACGAGTCAGAGATTTTGCTTAACAATGCCGATATCGCTATGTTTCGTGCTAAGCAATTTGGTAAAAATCAATATCGTTTTTCTTGAAAAATTAGGAATGGGGCATTGGGGATTGGGCATTGGTAAAAAAAAAGAAACAAAACACCTATTTGTGCCTCCGTCAAGGAGAGCAATCTCAAATCTCAAATTGGATGCCTTGTGCCTTCGTGGGTTACAGTCGCTTAGTATCACACCCCTTAGGGTTGTTTCCCATGAGGGTGAAACTTATTAAAATCTATTTGCGTCTAAAAGTTAAACAATATTAATAGTTCGTAAAATAAAATTCATCTATAAAATTTCAAATGGCAAAAAGCCTTGATTTTAAAGGGTTTACGAAAATATACGAAAGTTAATTAAAGAAAATGTAAAGATGTCGGTGTATGTACGGAAATTGATGGATATAATAGGTGTTAGGGACGTGCATCTACTGTGGTGATTTGAATAAAGCTATGAATATTATGCGTACTGTGATTCAGCTCACAACGACAACGCTTGCTACTTGCCTGCTATTGAGTATTGACAGCGGAGCATTTGCTACTAGACAAGTCAGCAACTCGACCAGCAATTCGATCGAAGGCCGATCGACCCAGACAACTTTAGATATATCTAAGTCCGGGACTTACTCCCAATACGAACCAGATCCCAATGGAAGCCCCAAAAGCGACGGTGCGGGGACACGCTAAAGCCAATTTTTTTAATGTTTTACTCGCACAGATTCACCAGCAGCGAGTTCTATTCCCCTAGCTTCAGATACGGGAAAAAATGCGATCGTATTAGTAAGAAGGTGCGCAGTGCACACCTACAAATGTTATGATTTGCTTGTTACCAGGCTCTGCCTGGCAGAGCAGATCCGGAGGCTCTGCCTCCTTATTTTTTCCGAATTAATGTTCTATCCACCAATTTTTGGCGAATAATTTCGGGCAAATAGAACACAGGCTTGTGTCCGCCTGCGCGGACTATAAAGAAAGCATAAGAGAGGAAATTTAACGGGAATTGGTGTAATATTCTCGTACAAGCCATATCTGCATAAAATAAGTAATTTAGATGACCGCAACAGATTCTGCTAAGCACCAAAAGTCCAAAGCCCTCAAACCCGGTAGCCGCCGCCCCGCTAAAGAACTTTGCAGCGAGTGCGGTTTGTGTGATACATATTATATTCATTATGTCAAGGAATCTTGTGCTTTCTTAACACAGCATATCACGGAACTGGAGGCGGAAATTCACGGGCGATCGCGAAATCTCGACAATCCCGACGATTGGTATTTCGGCGTCAGTCAAAACATGATGGCGGCTCAGAAAAAAGAGCCGATCGAGGGCGCTCAATGGACGGGAATCGTCAGCACAATCGCCATTGAAATGCTCGAAAAAGGAATTGTTGAAGGCGTTGTTTGCGTCCAAAATACCAAAGAAGACCGCTTTCAACCGATGCCAATTATTGCTAGAAATCGTGAAGAGATTCTGGCAGCAAAAGTAAACAAACCAACTCTTTCTCCCAACCTTTCAGTATTAGAACAAATTGAAAAATCTGGGATGAAGCGGCTGTTAGTAATTGGCGTCGGCTGTCAAATTCAAGCTTTGCGAACAGTCGAGAAAAAACTTGGTTTAGAAAAGCTCTACGTTTTGGGAACTCCGTGTGTGGATAATGTCAGCCGTGCGGGTTTGCAAAAGTTCCTAGATACGACTAGCCGTTCTCCTGCAACAGTTGTTTCTTATGAGTTTATGCAAGACTTTAACGTTCACTTCAAACACGAAGACGGTTCGGAGGAAAAAGTGCCGTTTTTCGGACTGAATACAAAGGAATTGAAAGACGTTTTTGCTCCTTCTTGTTTGAGCTGTTTTGATTATGTCAATTCTTTAGCAGATTTAGTTGTGGGCTACATGGGCGCACCTTTTGGCTGGCAGTGGATTGTGGTGCGAAATGACACCGGGCAAGAGATGTTAGATTTGGTAACGGATCAGCTTAATACTCAGCCCGTGATGTCTCAGGGAAATAGAAAAGAAGCGGTTCAGCAAAGCATTCCGGCCTATGAAAAAGGAGTGACATTGCCGATGTGGGCGGCGAAGTTAATGGGAGTTTTTATTGAGAGAATTGGGCCGAAGGGTTTGGAATATGCCCGTTTTTCGATCGATTCTCATTTCACTCGCAATTATCTATACGTGAAGCGGAATTATCCTGAGAAATTGGAGGCTCATGTGCCGGAATATGCTAAGCGGATCGTTGGGCAGTATAAGTTACCGGAGGTGTAAATTTTTAGGGTGCACCAGCAAAACATTTTAAGGTTCATCCCGCAGTCCGATAGGGGTTTAAACCCCTGTCTCATAGCGAAAGTCCTCTAAAAGAGGACTGATATCAAATCCGAGTTACTTACCCCTTTTATAATCTCGTAAATGTAGTAAATGTAGGGTGCGTCGCTACGAACAACTCTCGTTGCTATTGGGAGATCTCATAGCGACGCACCATACCAATTATAACGGGGATGGGAAACC
>JAAUPI010000277.1 GCA_012035135.1 Microcoleus sp. CSU_2_2 | reverse complement strand
ATAATTGGTATGGTGCGTCGCTATGAGATCTCCCAATAGCAACGAGAGTTGTTCGTAGCGACGCACCCTACATTTACTACATTTACGAGATTATAAAAGGGGTAAGTAACCCGGATTTGGTATAAAACCCTATTTTTTCTTACTAGTGCTCAAACTGACGAACCATACAGGCTTAGGATTGTAGAATAAATAAGCGTGTTAGACTGCTGAATTCATTAATTAGGTGTTGTCGATCGACTCTTTAACAGCTTTAAAAAAAATCAATTGCCTCCAATTAAAGATGGGAATCAGATATAAATAAAATGCATAAGGGATAAAACCTGAATCGACATTCAAAACAGTCGCCGGGACTAATCCGGCAATGTTCCAAGGTATTAAGGGAGAAAGTATGACGGCGGTATTTTCTAAGTCTAATGCCAGTCGATCGCTCTTTAATCTCTCTTGACTGTACTTTTCCTCAACTAACTGATGAGTCAGGATAATTGCGATAGTTTGGGTGCAGCCAAATGCTGCTGTTAAAAGGCTGATGATGGTGGTTCCCAAAAATAAATCGCTTCTCGATCGAGCTTTGTTGAGATACTCTTTGATAAACTCTAGCGTTCTCGTTCCTGCAAAAATGCCGACAAATGCTGTGGATACAATTACAACTGTTGAAACTTTGGCCATCGACAGCATTCCTCCTCCCGCCACAAGATCTTTTAAACTAGAAGTTGATTCTAATTTAAAACCTGTTAACGCAAACTGAATCAGTTCGATCGGCGAATAACCTTGAACAAAAATCGCGATCGCACTTCCGACAATTACACTCGCAGTCATGGCAATTTTGACCTCGATTTTCATGACACAAAGAATTAAAATTATCAAGGCTGGTAGCAAAGTAATCGAGTTGAGATTGAAGGTTTTGCTAATTTCAAAAGTCAGGTTATTATTGGCAAGTTCAACGGGATTTGCCAAGGATAAAATTAAATACATGATACTGGAAACTATCAGCGGCAACCAGGATGTCCTCACCATATTTTTAAAATTAGTGTAAATGTCTGTTTTGGTAATGACTGCAATCAAATTAGCGCTAGAAGACATCGGAGAACATCGATCGCCAAAATAAGCCCCGGCAATAATTGCCCCGCCAATTATATTGGGATTGACGGCGCTGCTGCTGGCTGCGATCGTTAAAGCAAGACCGATCGTACTCGCAGCGCCAAAGGAAGTGCCGATGAGTAGAGAAATAACGCTAGTTAAAATGAACGCTGAAAAGATAAAATACTGAGGGCTAATCAACTTAATTCCCCAATATACCAGAACCGGAACTGTCCCCGCTGCCATCCAGACAGACATCACGACTCCGATTAAAAGTAAAATATTAATAACTGAAAAAGACTTTTTGCTTCCAGATACAGCCATTGCAATTAAGCTTATTATTGGAAATCCTCTGTTTAACAAAATGGCAGTAAAAATTGCTAGAGAAGCTAGCAACGGATAAATAATAAAATAACCTTTGAGGGTGCTAAATAAAAGCATACCGAACGATAGCGCGAGAAAAAATAGCAAATCCATTTATAGCAATTGACTGTTGACAGTTGACAGTTGACAGTTGACACCAAATCCGGGTTTGTTACCCCCTTTATTATAATGAGCAGGAGCGTAGGGTGCGTCGCCACGAATAATTCTCGCGCTTAAACCGAGATTAAACGAGCGACGCACCATACAATTTATAACGGGGCTTCGGTTTCGCCAAGAGTCTCAAAGTTCAAACCAGAGTTGATGACTTTGGAACGGATCTCAGGAATGCCGAACAAAGTGATATCAAATCCAGTTACATCGGAATGATATAGAGGACACGGCAGTGCCGTGTCCCTACAATATTATTTTCGGTAGGGACACAGCAGTGCCGTGTCCTAATTTTGGCTAATAATTCCGATGCTACCGGAAACGATATGACTTGATGATTTCGTCTTTGCAATTCTCGCCCCAAGGCACACATGGGGTTAAGATGTCCGATTGCTGATGGACAAATAATAGCAAAATGGGTCATATAACAGTTGACAGTTGACAGTTAGCAGTTGACAGTTGTAACAATTTCAATTTCAATTTCAATTTCAATTTCAATCACCCATTACCCATTACCGATTACCCATTACCCATTACCCATTACCCATTACCCATTACCGATTACCGATTACCCATTACCGATTACCGATTACCCATTACCCATTACCGATTACCCATTACCCATTACCCATTACCCATTACCCAACTAACAACCAAAAACCAATAACTATTTTGTCGATCGACTCACCAAACTTGCCACCACCGCCGCTAACTCAGCAGAATCGATCGGCTTGGGCAAATGAATTTGAAAACCCTCCCGCAGCGCCCGCACCCGTTCCTCGACCCTAGCATAGGCTGTCAGTGCCACCGCCGGAATTTCTGCCCCGCCATCGATCGCCCGCACTTGCCGGATCAAATCGTATCCGTCTTGCAGAGGCATTCCGATATCGCTCACCAAAACATCCGGCTTCCGTATTTTAATCGCCTCCAGTGCCTTCCTTGCCGACCCAGTGGTCTCCACCTGGGCCCCGCAATTTTCGAGCACAGCGCGCGCAAAATTCAGCGAATCCTCGTCGTCATCGACCACCAACACCCGCACGCCAGAGAGGTTTGTTTCAAATGGAGACTGATCTATAGTTATTGACGCCCTTCTCTGTCGAATCGGAGCATTTTCTCTTTTAGCGATCGAAACAACGCTGTCACCCTTGTGCTGTTGCAGGGGCAGCCTTACCAAAAACCTCGATCCTTGTTCCTTCCCCGCAGATTCCGCTTGCACCGTCCCCCCGTGCATTTCCACCAAGTGGCGGACGATGGCCAAACCCAAACCCAATCCGTTGTGCGATCGCGTTGTGGTGCTGTCAGCTTGACTAAAGCGATCGAAAACTCGGAGTAAAAACTCCGGTTCGATCCCTTCTCCAGTATCGCTGACCTCAATTTCGATCGCAGCAGGCGACACATTTTCCCCTCCTTCTAGCTTGCAGGCGATCGCGCCCTCAACCTTGTGGATCGCCACGCTTACCTGTCCGCCGTCAGGAGTAAACTTGATCGCATTCGAGAGCAAATTCCACGCCACCTGCTGCAAGCGGCCCGAATCCCCGTAAATCCGCCCCACTGAGGGGTCGAAGTCGGTGACAATTTCAATATTTTTTGCCCCCGCCGCAGGTGCGAGAGTATCGATCGCAGCCTCGACAGTTGAGATCGCATCCACCGATCGCAAATTCAGCGACAGCTTACCCGTAATAATCCGCGACACGTCCAGCAAATCCTCAATCAGCGTCGCCAGAGAGCGAGTGTTGCGGTCGATCGTTTCCAGAGCCCGAATCGTCGTGTTCTCATCAAACTTGCGATAGCGCAGCAGTTGCGTCCACCCTACCATTGCATTCAGTGGCGTCCGCAATTCATGGGATAAAGTTGCCAGAAACTCGTCTTTAATGCGGTTGACGCGCGCTAATTCCTCGGCTCGATCGCGAAGTTCTGCTTCCAACCGCTTGCGATCGCTCAAATCCAGAATAAAAGCAACTGATTCTTCCCGATTCTCCCCAATCAAAATATATCCGATTAAAACAGAGATGCGGCTGCCATCCAAGCGCACGTATTCCTTCTCGTAAGGAGTGCAAACGCCGCGGGCTTGTGCCTCTGCGATCCCGATCTCGTCCAGGGGCAGGTACTCCGGCGGCGTGATGTCGATCCAGCGGAGTTCCCGGCGCTGCAAGTGTTCCCGCGTGTAGCCAACTATCCGCAAAAACTCATCGTTAGCGTCGCTAATACCGCCGTCAACATCGCCGAACAGAATTCCCATCAAATTAGAATCTGCCAAAAATCGTAGCTTTGCCTCGCTCGCTTGGAGTGCTGCTTCTGTGTGCTTGCGATCGGTAATGTCTTGAAAATAAGCCGACACACCCGACTCCGACGGGTACAAGCGCACGTTAAACCATTTATTCAAGAATCGATCGAATTCTTCGTATTCCAGCGTTACCTTTTCTGCTAACGCTTTATGAGCCATTTTGTAACATTGTGAATCGCTGTGCCAGGGAAAAACTTCCCACATACTTTTACCAATCAACTCAGGTTGCAACTTGCCCAAAAGTTCCTCTGCCTTGCGGTTGACATAAGTGTAATTCCACTCCAAATCCACGCTGAAAAAACCGTCGGTAATACTTTCGAGTATGTTAGCAATACGCGAGTTCGCCACCAGCAGCGCTTTTGCTGTCGCTTCTGCTTGAGCCCTAGCCATTTGTTCCCTTTCTAAAGCCACAGCCCGTTCTTGTTCTGCAAATTTGCGATGGCTAATATCGATACAGGAACCGATGTAACCGGCAAAAGTGCGATCGGGCCTGTACCGGGGTACTCCCGTACCTAAAACCCAACGGTACTCGCCGTCATAGCGCCTCAAGCGGTATTCCACACGGTACGCAACCCGGCCGTCAAAGGCGGCAGCCGAGGTATCCAGACAGTGCTGTAAGTCTTCTGGATGAAGGCTTTCCATCCAGCCGTTCCCTATTGCCTCTAGCAAAGTTTGACCCGTAAATTCCAGCCAGACTTTGTTAAAGTAATCGCAAAGTTTGTCTGCGTCAGACATCCATATCATTACTGGTGCGGTATCTGCCATAATCCGAAATCTCTCTTCGCTTTCTTGCCGCTGTGCTTGGGCTTGTTTGCGATCGAGCCGTTCTTGAACTTCTCGCAGCGCCCGTTCAATTGAAGGCACCAGTCGCGTCAAACGGCGTTTGAGGACGTAATCTGTAGCGCCACTTTTCAAAGTTTCGATCGCCACTTCTTCACCCAAAGTAGCCGATACAAAAATAAACGGCATTCCCGGACACATAGCCCGGACTATTTCCAGCGCTGCTATCCCGTTAAAACGAGGCAGCATATAATCTGCCAAAACAATGTCATAACAGTTTTGTTCCAGTGCTGCTGTAAAGTCTTCCCGAGTTTCTACACAGAGCAAAGAAAACTCAATCCCGCCATCAGCTAGATATGCCTGAATCAGTTCGGCATCCAGCGGACTGTCTTCTACTAAGAGAATATTTAACGCTTTCACAAAACTTCCTTTTACTTAATATTTGTGACTTATATCAATTTTTTATGAGGCTGCATAGAAGCTGATCCCCCCTAGCCGGAGCGGGCACGCCCCTACAAAAAGGGGCGGACAAGATTCCGATCGAAGTCCTCCTTATTATTAAGGGGAGCCACTGCTGTCTTGGGGCTTCTCCTTCAGGAGCAAGTGGCGTGGATGTGAGGGGAATCGGAATATGTGCAACTTCACCAAAGAACGAGACGGAAGCCCCTGGCTTGAGACATGGGGAGGATGTCGGCAGCGGTTTCAACCGCCTTCAATATTTTACACAATTGATCGAAAGGCTTGTTATAGTTAGATTGTTAAGTAGGAACAACCATCTACGTGTTGAAACACTCTAGTATCGGAGAAATCCCGGCACAGTGAGCCACCACTACTAATAAGTAGTAAGCCTGTATAACTGACAAGTAATGGCAGAGTGTGGAGCGTACCTATCTGGCAAAAGTGATGGACTCTGAAAGCAAACACAATTTAAAAGTAAGCGCAATTGCAATACCTTTGGTACTGGTAGTTGTTTTGAGCGAATAGAGGTGCTTTGATAACGCCTTTGATAGTTTTCGGATTCATTCAATAATCCCCAGGGCTGAAGTCCTGGGGAGTATCAAATTAAATTGTTACTACACTGTTTTCTACCAGTTAAACTCGCTTGAATATATCCATTATTTACTGAATTCTGATAACTCATCTGAAAAAAAGTCAAAAGTTGCTCCGTTGTCTGCTCGATCCTCTACCCTGGTTGGCTGGTCGATCGCTACGCGATCGCAATCAAAAAATTGTTTTAAAATAACAAATTTAGAAGCGCAAAAACATCCATCCTAAGATGGATTTTTAAATCGCCCTGACAGTTAAACTCTTTTGCATCTAGATTGTATAGAACCAGCCCGCGTCTTGGTGAGCACTTTTGCCCTGGAGGGCGAAGCCTGACGGCATCTAACTTATGGGTGATTATCTAATATTTACTGCCGGAATGCGAGAGCCCCTACGGTAATCACTGATGAAAAAACAGAGGTTTAACGATCGCCCGCTACGAATTCGTAAGGTCCTAACCTACAAATCGGGTGTAACTCTTTTCGGATCTCCGTTATACCATAGATCTCAAATGGGTTCTATATGGCGCGAGAGAGGGAGAGGATTTGACAATTGTCGATCGATTTTTGAAATATACAATAGACATCTCCTAAAAAGAATCTTAAGCCATTCGATCGATGTAGGGGGTAGGGGCGGTGCCAAGAGAGCCCGCCCTTCTTATTGGGCGATAGTCTGTGTCCCCAACCCTCTTAGTTTGTGTCCAAAT
>JAAUPI010000028.1 GCA_012035135.1 Microcoleus sp. CSU_2_2 | reverse complement strand
GACTTTCCAGCCTGTGTATTCATTATCATCTTAAGTATAAGGGCGAAAGCCCTTTTTACACCGCTAAAAATGTTAAGATTCAAGAAAGATTGACGGCGGTTAAAACCGCTCGTGTCGCTTACATCTCATAGCTAAAGCTGATGAGTTTTCCGCTTTCCGTCCTTGTTTTATAAATTTACCCAGAAATTGGGTTGAAAGCCTCGTCCTGACCGGGCGACTTTGTGGTATAACAGAGGATGTCTCAGGTAGCATATCCGCCAGTACAGGACGACTCAAATCAGTGAAACACTCTGAGGCTGGGAAAAAATAAAAACAACTCGGTGGCGAAAACGAGTCTAATCAAAGCCGGCGAAAATAACTCGCATCGCAAAAACCAGAAAACCACATATTTCTCTTGTCTTTTGATGTATCGTGGGGCGCACGATAACACTAGGTTTGATATCCTAGTAAGCTTCTGGAGATCTAGCCCTCTGGGTTCTACTAACTTAAGCTCATTGATTGGTTCTCTTGAACGGTTAATTGGTTTAAGCATTGCCAGCAATGGATAGTCGATTTTAAGGTTAGTCGCTGAAAGAGGAAACCTTAGAAGTAATTCTAAGAATCTCCGTACCTTGATAGTCGGAGAGAACGTCAAAAGCACAGCACCTCGGCCATGACAGGAGTCAAATCGCAGTGTCATGTTTATTCTGAAACGGCAGGATGTTGAAATCACCAATTTTCAACACCCAAAACGGGATCAGCAAATCCCAATTCTCAATTACCAGGGGCAGACGTTCCGCCTAATCAGCGCCTTCAACGGCAAGCAAGCAGAAGACGCCAGAGCCTTGTGGCGGGATTTAACCGACAATCGAGGCAAAGCCTGCGTTCTGTTAGAAGAGCCGGATCGATATAGCGTCTGGGGCAAAGTTCGTTTAGACCAGCTTATCGGCGAAGAGCCGGCGGGGACTGATGCATCAGCCAAACCACCGCTGTTCGCACAGGCTTGTCTGTTGCTGCTCCAAGCAGTTTACTTCGATGTAGAAGACCTTTTAGGCTCAAGGCAAGCCGCATCGTTTCAGAAAGATATCGCCAAGGTATTTCAGCAGGGAAACTTCCCCCAGGCAGACTCCCCTGATGCGATCAAAAATTGGCTAACCGTTAATCCCTTGCAAGGTCACAAGGTGCCCCCTTGGCAAGAGCAGCATCTCAAAACCTTGTTACAAGAACTGCACCGTTTGGGCAAATCATATTTTGGCGATACAGGCTTCGCGGAGGGAGTGAGCGACGTGCTGCAAGATATGCCAGCACCGGAGCGCAATCAGTTTCTAGATTGGCTCAAACAATCAGCCCTCAACAAATTATGGATCGCAACATAAGAAATCTTTGACAATTGCACGGTAGGCGGCACGCAAAATGCAAGTAAGATTGCAAACTTGTATTCAGCGACCCGATTGTAAAGTCGGTGTAGATGCTACCTACCGTCTGGCAATTAAATTGCTAGTTTTGCCTCTTGGAATCCCTATGAGTAGCACTTCTGAAAAGTCATCTACGTCTTCATCTTTACTTTCAGCTCAGAATCTCGTCATTGTGGGCATTGTCTGGGCTGTAATGGCGCTGCTGTTTTTTTTGCTGTTCAGCGTCCCCCTCTCAAAAGAAGAGGGTTTACCGCTTTGGTACTCGCTCGGCACTTATGTTTTTGAATGCGGGGCATACCTTGGAGCGGCTTTAGTCTGTTTTAGAAACTGGAAAAGCCCTCACATGGTCAGCGGGCGCAACGTTTGGCTGGGCATTGGTCTGGGGATGCTGTTCTATTTTATCGCTGGCGTACTGTTCGGCATTTGGGAACTCTATTTCGGAATTGACCCGGACGTGTCCCCAGCCGATGCCTTCTATCTGGGCAGCTATGTGGTGCTGATCGGAGGCATGGTTATAGCTGTAACATCCAAGCGACTGAATCTAGAAATTTGGCAGTGGGGGCTGTTATCGGGAATTGCTGCCTTTGGGATAGTTGTAGCGATCTGGGTTGCTGCACCTGACTCCTGGAGGGTACAACTAGGTCTGGCTCCAGCAGCTACTCAGGAAGTAGTGACCGAAACTGCACCAGCAACCAAATCAATTCCCACTGCGCCTGCTTTGGACAATTCGTCCAAGTCAAAGGCAAAAGCACAGGACTCCTCTGCTGCAAAGTCCGCACCCGCAGAAGAAGCAGAAGAAACTCAAGCTCCAGAATGGGTGGCGGCGCTGGATAAGCAACTATCGCCCTATGGCTATGCCATCAATCTGTTTTACATTGTGGGGGACGTTTTTCTGCTGATTATTGCTACTGCACTGCTGTTGGCTTTTTGGGGAGGACGTTTTTCCCAATCTTGGCGAATGATTGCGGCTGCAACTTTTTCGCTTTACGTCGCAGATATGTACTTTAAATGGCGCGATACTCAAGCGGAGGGTTCTTATCAAAGTGGCAGTTTGCTGGAGGTATTTTTTGTTTTCAGTGCCGTCCTGTTCGGAATAGGAGCTATTTTGGAACATGACATCTCAACCCGTTCTCGCCAGAGCAGGCGCGGTCGGCGTGGGGCGTAGCAATTTGAGATTGGGGATTATGGGCAAGCCATGGGGACGCACCAGCTTTTTGGTCATTGCCAAAATCTTTTAACTTCAAATCGAAAATCAAAAATTACTGTTCGCTGACCGAAAAACGAGGCGCAAGCCCCTGGCGACCGATGGACACGTCTTTTTGCTGGAAAACTTGGCATGACGCCTACAAAACTCTCCGATTCAGACAAACGCGAAATCCTCAGGCTGTACCGACAGTCAGACGAGA
Source organism: Microcoleus sp. CSU_2_2 (assembly GCA_012035135.1). Taxonomy (GTDB): domain Bacteria; phylum Cyanobacteriota; class Cyanobacteriia; order Cyanobacteriales; family Microcoleaceae; genus Microcoleus. Next base: position 32,694 of record JAAUPI010000028.1, on the reverse strand, counting down.
ACACGATCACTCTGGCAAAGCGCTATGGAGTGAGTAGTTCGACAGTGAGGCGCCTCCTTCAGAGTGCTTTGTCAGAGCCCGAATATGAATCTCTAGTCCAGAAAAAACAAAAGCGTTTGCCCGATCGCAGTGTTTCGGAACCGATCGATGTCACAGTTGACTCCTCTACCGTTGCCAGCGATCCTGACTCTGTGGTATATGCCCCTTCCCCCCAGTCAGTCCCAAATTTGAGACCGACGATCCGAAAGCGTTCTTTATCGGCTGCTGAACCAGTTGCTGAAATGGAAGTGGAAGCCACTCTAGGGTCTGATTTGGATGTTTCTGACAAGTCAGAAGCTGAGGTAGCCAATATTACTCGCAACAGCGATCGCGTGGCTGTGAGTGGCGACTTACAGGCAAGGTTGCCAGAAGAAGGGCTGCTGGTAGGTGAAGATTTTGGCGATTTCGACGAGGATGAGGATGAGGATGAGGATGATGCAGATTTAGATGACTTCGACGGAGAGGATTTAGAGGATGAAGACTCTCTGTTTGAAGGGAGTTTGCTGGGTTTGCGATCGTCCGGTGCATCGATTCAGCTTCAGGCTAAAACACTAATTCAAGTTTTACCTTTAAGTGAAGCGTCTCTTCCCAAAATTTGCTATTTGGTGGTCGATCGGGCGGCGGAGTTAATTACTAGACCTCTGAAAGCTTTTGGCGAACTCGGTCAAATTCCGGCTGACGAAATTCGGGAGAAAACTCTGCCAGTTTTTGACAACCACCGAATAGCTCGCCGATTTTCTACTCGCAATCAAAGAGTTTTTCAGGTTCCTGACGGCAAGATGCTGCAAAAGGCAGCACCGTATTTGCAAGCTAAGGGAATTACTAGGCTGTTGATTGACGGTCAGGTCTACTCTTTATAGCAGAAAGAAGTTCGGCAACGGATGTAACGGATGGAAAGAAGAAGATGGAAAGAAGAAGGAAGAAGGAAAATTAATAAAACCAATGGTTTCAGCCATTAAGTAGGGCTTGCTGAATAAGCGATCGCTTTCCCAAGAACAGGAGCGATCGATATTCATCCGGACATGATATAACTTCTAATTCGATCGGGGCAGTTTTTTACCAATTTTATCTACATCCAGAAAGTCGATTGGCTAAACTTGTCCCTACAAATACATAAATTAACTATTCGACTTACCCTTCTAAAGATAATATTTGAGGGCGATCGCTCAAAAGTAAGTCAGTTTCGTTGCCAGCCCACCGACGGTAATCTAACAGTAACTGGTACATCAATCGCTGTTTGACACTCACAAGTACGCTCTTGAGCAGACTGTTCCCCGTAGCTTCTAAAATCGGTTTTGGTGTCAGCCACAAAGGCGGTGGTAGCTCTACTCGTACTTCTAAATCTGCTTTTCCCTTCAGATACGTTGTCCCGCAGCTTTGATGCGGAGAAAGTCGTCCCTTGAGATTCAGAGCGAAGCGATCGTTGATATAGCCAACCCCGCGAATTTCACAGGCGACAGACTCCAAATTGATTGTGCCGTCCGACTGCGCCCACACCCTCATGTCTACTGTGGGTTGAATCCTCAGCATCATAAATTCTAACGGCCGCATTTTTAGCCGGAAACACTCATCGCTTAGCTGCTCAGTACGACTTCCATCGACTAGGGCGTTTACAAGTCGCCGGGGCTGACGCAGATAATGTTGAATGGGAACCCGTTCCTCTGGTACGGCTATTTCAACTGATTGGGAAGCATTAAACCGGATATACATGAGAGGATGTCACAATATAGGATTCGTAAGCATATCTTAATAAACCATAACTCTTTTTCAGGTGACATAGGTCACGCAGCGAGCAATGTCATCCGAGAAATAACTGAAAAAAGCTTCTAGAAAGTCAGTAATTTCCTCATCATAGTTACTCCTTGATGAGAGTTAAGCAAAGATTTGTAACATAACTTGTCAGATTATGAAAATTTTGATCGCACATCTCGGCCCCGTAGGCACTAATGCAGAAACAGCCGCTCTGATTTATCTCAAGTGGTTGAGCCAAGAAACTAATTCCGAATGCACCCTTTGTCCTTATTCAACCATTTCCCAAGCGCTAGAGGCATCTGCCACAGGTCAGGTTGACTATGCAGTTGTACCGGTGGAAAATTCTATCGAAGGTAGCGTGACAGTAACCTTAGATACGCTGTGGCGACTCGATCGACTCCGCATTCAACACGCATTAGTTTTGCCAATTTCCCACGCCCTACTGTCAAATGCTACAAGTTTTCAGGAGATTCAAAAAGTTTACTCTCACCCGCAAGCGCTAGCTCAGTGTCAGTTGTGGTTGGGGCAGTTTATCCCATCGGCTGAGTTAATTCCGGCAAATTCAACTACTGAAGCATTGCAATACCTGGAAGATAGAAGTATAGGGGTAATCTCTGCCCCAAGAGCAGCCCAACTTTACAATTTGCCGATGCTCGCTCACCCGATTAACGATTATCCCGACAATTACACTCGATTTTGGGCCCTCGGCAAAAGTGTTGATGAATTTAGAAACGCCGGAAAAGCCGATCGCCCATTAATTAAATCTGTCACCAAATCTGTCGATCGCTCGATCCCTGATGCGGAACCATCTAATTGTACCCATACGTCGTTAGCTTTTAGCGTGCCTGCAAATATGCCGGGAGCGCTGGTAAAACCTTTGCAAGTATTTGCTAGTCGGGGTATTAATTTAAGTCGGATTGAATCTCGTCCGACTAAGCGATCGCTCGGAGAATATCTTTTCTTTATGGACATTGAAGCAGATGTTTGTGAATTATTAGTGCGATCGGCACTAGAGGAGCTAAAAACCCACACAGAAACTTTAAAAATCTTTGGTTGTTACAGTGTTATTTCGGTAGTAGAATGTTAAATGAGATACCTTATACCTTAGAGGGTAACAACATGAATTCCGATGAACTTCTGAAAAGATATGCAGCCGGAGAGAGGAATTTTCATGAAACCAACTTAAAAGAAGCTTCTTTGTCAGAAGCTTTCCTGAGTCATATTAATCTCGCCTGTGCCAATTTAAAAGAGGTCAATTTAGCTTTGGCAGACCTAAGTTGGGCAAACTTAATAGGTGCAAACCTCAGAAATGCTTGCTTAGTTATGAGTCAATTAAATTGGGCAAACTTAACGGAAGCAGATCTGACTTTCGCAAGATTAACAGGAGCTGACTTGATTGAAGCGAACCTAGAAAATGCCTGTTTGAACGACAGTAAAATGCTGGGTGTCAATTTAAGCGGAGCATCCTTGGAGGAGGCAAACCTCATAGAGGCGAACCTCATAGATGCTTGCTTGGATGCAACAAACCTGAGAAAAGCGAATTTATCTGAGGCAAAGTTACGGGGAGCTTCTCTGAAAGAAGCCGATTTGAGAGGAGCTTGTTTATGTCAAGCCAATCTTCACGGGGCTGATTTGAGAGGAGCAGATTTGCGCGATGCTAACTTGAGCGGAGCATTTCTTTGGGGTGCTAATCTGGAAGGGGCTAAGTTGGATCGCGCAAATTTAATTGATTCAATAAAGTTTTGTTTCTAACAAGTCTGAAATCAAACAATTTGCCTTCTCAGAATGTGGGAGCTAAGGACTAAAAAAGATGTTGTTGATTTGGCTGAAAGTGCAATTAATTTGCTCTTGTACTTTGGCAAAATGAAGCTGCATCTTGAGTGTTTCTTTCTTAGAATTAGCTTCAGTAATCTTACTTTCCAAAGCTAGTAAATTGCGGTTAAGAGTTTCTACTCGCACGGTTTCCTCGTCCAAATCAATTTTGAGTTCGGCTGCCGTATCGGCTTGAATCTGCTTGCGAACCCAGGCATGGCGAACCAAATTTTCATCGCCTCTCTGAAGAGCTATCAGAGCCCTCTGCTTCCACTGATTTGCTTGAGATTCAGCTTGGTTGTATTGCCACTGAATCCGCAGTTGAGAAGAGATAGCACTAGCCACAGCTTGACGCAATTCTTTGAGGGGTTCCTGAATTTCTAAAATTAATAATTCCCACAGCTTCATCAGTTCGCTAGTAAATTCTTCAAGACTTACAGACGCTACTAATGCTTCTAAAAGCAACAAATTTGGTGCAATCTGTTGGGCAATTGTTTCAAATATTAGTTGTGCTTCAGACAAGTGTCGATCGTTGTTTTTTTCTGGGACATTATTTTGTCCGATCGCACCGACCGATTTTCCTAATTTTTTGACACCTTTGTCTGCTTCAGTTTTTGAACTTGAAGATACAAATGCCAGTAACTTTTCTCTGGCGATCGCACTCAGTCTTTGTCGGAGTAAATCGCAGGCGGCTTGTTGCACTGGTCCTGTTTCGCTTTGACAAATTGCGATCGCAATTTTTAAGCCTGCATCCCCGTAATTCAAAGTCTCATTCAGGGCGGCGATTCGATGTTCGTTAACAGAACTAGACAGTCGGTGCTTAATTCCTGCTAGTCCGCCGAGGACAAGACCGCCTACAGGTGGCGATAACTGACCGCCTCTGACAGCATCGTATGGTTTCGGTTGGTCGAAATTTTCTAACACAAGCAGTTATTAAAGAAGAGGAAAAGGAAGGGTTAGGGGAAGGTAAGGATGAAGAAAAAAACTTGCCTTTGTGAGTTGAAAGCCCATGCAAAAACCAGAATTGTATGAAGACGGGCAGCGAATTTTGACAAAATGCCTCGATCGCAATTCCACGCTTTTAAGTGTGGGTTTCTCCTTCCCCTTCCCTTAGCTTTTCGGAACAAAAAGTTTAAAATCGGCGTGTTTTCGATGTTTCGATCGATCGCTGTTTGGGACGGCCACCTGGAAAGGAGTTGTGGTCCGAGGCAGAACTGAGGATGTTCAATTCTGTAAAAATTGACTATCTGAGCGTATCTTTGAGTACAGTCCTAGCTGCCAAGTGATTGCGAGTCGAAGTCAAAATTTCTGTTTCGCGTTCCAATCTAGCAGCAGTATCTTGCAGTTCTAGAAGAGTTTGCTGTTCTGTCGCTGCGCCGTAAAGGTAGCTGGCGACCCAATAGGATAGTTCTGTAGGCAAACTGGGAATATCTTCCGGCAAGTCGATCGACTGATCCATCAATTTACTGGAGAGGCGAACTACATCTCGAAGTAGTTGTTCGACATCTTTTCCCAAAGGTCTGAGGTCTTGTTGCGGCGGTGCGTCTTCAATCCATTCTACTAGACCGACTAAATAGGGTTTTTCCCGAACGGCGTCGAGCACTCGGAACCGCTGCTGTCCGAGAGTCATAATTTTCATGCGATCGTCCGGGAGGCGCTGACAGTGAATGACTTCGGCGCAGCAGCCGACGGCAGAGACTTTATTTTCGTTGGGGTCCCACATGAGGACGCCAAAACGGCGATCGCTCTCCAAAATCGTATTCATCATGATTCGGTAGCGAAACTCAAAAATTTGCAGCGGCAGCGGTCTACCAGGAAATAGAACCACTTCCGGCAACGGAAATAGGGGGAGTTCGCGAACTGCTACAGAGGAAGAGGATGCCATTGTCCCTCAAAAGTGACGGTACTTGCGCTTATTTTTCTTACTTTAACTGATTTGAGGCAATTCCGGGCAGGAGCGATCGAGGGAAACAGCGGGGAGGGCGATCGGGACTTGAGACTTAACAGCATTATTGAAAGGCCTGCAAGCTCTCAGTTCACCGGACGCGATCTTTTATATCAGGAATTTGCTGTATGGGGACGATCGAGGCTCTTCCTCGCTTATCTGCTGTCAATAATCTGTAGGGGCGGGTTCGCCAACAATTCACAATAAAAATGAATCATCTCAAAAACCCGCCCCCACCACACCAACAATACCAATGTACCATTAATTTATGGGTAATATTTTTGGCATTAGATTATTATCAACCATATTTGTAGGGGCGGGTTCGCCAACAATTCACAATAAAAATGAATCATCTCAAAAACCCGCCCCCACTACACCAACAATATAAATGTACCGCGATTTTATGGGTAAGATGTTCATCTAAACAATCACGGGGATAGGGCGGGTTTTTGAGATTGTTTGTGAAATTTGTAGATGGTTGGCGAACCCGCCCCTACAGGATTTGGGGATATTTTTGATAATTTAGCGTGTTGGTAGCTGAATTTCGATACCAACCTTATTAGCCACATCGATCGCAGTATTAGCAAAATCAGTCATCCCTGCGATCGGAATCGCGATCGCAGTACCCGCAGCAATCAACGCAGTCAGACTCTTTTTTAATCGAGCTTTATTCCATTGGCTTTCCGGTTTCTTGATTTCAGTTTCCACATCTTCAATATCGATAATTACGCCCTCGCGAATATCTTCAGGAAACTGCAAGGCGGTTTCGCGCATCGATAAAATTAATTTGAAAATTTCTGCCATGTTGGCATTATTAATAATTTTATCTCGCCCAATTTTATCACCTGCAACTTTATCGCCGGCAACTTTATCGCCGGCAACTTTATCGCCTTGACCGTATTGATAGATATTGTTCGACATTTGGGTATTTTCTGGTGTAGGATTATATTTTAATTGTAACAGTTGGCTGCTGTGTAATGGCAACATTGCATAAGTTTGTCCGTCGTCATCGCTGAATTCGACTTCATAAACTTCAGCAGCTAAAAACTCAACGATCGTCCCTACTTGACCTGCCAATAAATGATGGTCGGGTAAATCTTCTGTGAGGGCAACAACATCGAGTAATTGTAATTTTGAAATTGTCTTTAGCATAATTTATCTCCGAATATAACAGCTAGTGAGTCGCGGAAAAGTTTCTGTAGGACGGACAATCCAAGTGCTGCGAATTGTTGCGGTGTTTTCATTGCGAGTTAGAGGAAAATCCACAACATAGCGTTGACCGTATTCATCTTGGCTGGTGGAGATGGCATCATAGATTTGAATTACTTCTAACAGGATAGATTGGAGTTCTTCGGCATCTTCAACACTTAACCCTAGGATAGCAAGAAATAATCTAGCTTTGTGTTTTCCCCGATCGTGTTCGGTGTTTAAGCTGTAGTCACGCAATTTGTGAATATCGATAAATGCAGCTTCAGCGTTGGGGAGTTTCATCGGCATTGCCCATTATCTTGTCTCCTTGAATTCGATCGCCCCCAAAATTATCGCCACGCCCGTGTTGGTGAGTTGTTGCAGAACGCCGATCGACATTTTTTTGATGAACGTGAATATTAATTCCAGGATAGCCGTCTTCACAGTCAAAATCTCGATCGCCCCTTTGCCTCATGCGCCGAAGTTCGATCGCATCATACCCATCCAGCAACTGCCGCAAATCCAGCCACAGCTTAAGTTTTTTGCCGACAAAATATTTGTTCAGGCCCTCACCCTCGTGTCCCAGCAATTCCTCATAATCCAGCGGATCGGCATCGGGATAACCGGGAACAGGAACCCATTGCCCAAATTTCAGGTTCGCAAAAGAGTTGTGAATTTTGCTAAATGTATCGCGAATTATGGTGAGAAAAGAACGCCGCGTCGATTCCCGCCCGCTAACGGCAATAAAGATTTTTCGATCTTTCGGGTCAGATTTGATGCGGGCGATGTTGCACGCCTCAGCGCCTTCGCAGTACGCAAGCATTACGCCAGTCCGCCAGTGGATTTTGTCGTGGATTTTGTCGTGCATCAGGACAATGAAGCGCGAGACGATGCTGTCGGGGAGGATGTCGTAGTGGTATTGAAATTCCAGAGTTTCCCCTTCGAGTTTGGTATTTTCCGGTTCTTCTTTGGGCAAGATGCCAGGGATGAGGAAAGTCGGCGCGGCGCAATCCCTGACAGGGAAGCAGAGTTGAAATTCGCCCATCAACTCGGTGAGGCAGTTGTAACGGTGGCGGGGATATTTATTTGAGTCGAGAATGCGGCTGAGTTCGGCGTAGGTGAGAATGCCTTTAGTTTTGACTTTGAGATGTTCGTCGCTGAGGAGGGCATAGATTCCTTCTGTCACCCAGTGAGGGTTGAGGATGTTGGTGGATTGCAGGATGGGGTGTTCGCGGAAGTTGAGGACAATGCCCAGGTTGTGCAGCAGTTCCAGCAATTGGGTTTTGTCGGTTTCTTCCCAGATGTTTTGTTTGCCGCAGATACTTGCGTATTCACTCATATTGATGAAGTCTTTGTTCAGGGTTTCTAGACTCTGCTTGACTTGAAACCAGCTTAGCGGCAAAAGATCGTAGACTTCTTTGAGTTGGGAGATTTCGGTGTGGATGGCGCTGCGGAGTTCGTCGATTCCCGTTCCGCTTTGGCAGGAGGTTTCGAGGATGGCTTTGATGTTGGGATATTTGTCGCGCAAGGCTTTGCGGTTGAGATCCAGGGGTTGTTCGTCGCACTTGTTGCCGATGATGATGACGGGGGATGCGTCGCCGAAGCTTTCGATCAGTTTCAGCCAGTATTCGAGGCGGTTTTCGTCTTCGCTGGTGCGGCAGTTGCACACTAGCAGGTAGAGGCTGCGTTTGGTGAGGAAAAATTGGTGGGTGGCGTGGTAGATTTCTTGTCCGCCGAAGTCCCAGACGTTGAGTTTGACGTTTTTGGTGTTGACAGTAATTTGCCAGTTTGTGATGTTTAGTCCGTCGGTTTGGGGTTCGTTGGGGTTGTATTTGTTGTTAATGAGGCGGTTGATGAGGGAGGTTTTGCCGACGCTGGCTTGGCCGACGAGGAGGACTTTGGCTTCGTTGAGGGGGCGAACTTCGCCGCTGCGGAGTTTGCGGAGATAGTTGAAGATGGCGGTGGGAGTACCAGGATCCTCGCTCAAGTTTACCGGGCCTAGAACTTCTGGAGAAATGGGCAGGGGATTGCCGCGGAGGTCGAGTTTTTCAAGTTTTGGCAGTGTTTCTAAGCATTCTGGAATTTTTTCAATCTGATTGTTACTGAGGACAAGCCTTGTCAGATTCGACAGTTGGCCGATGACTTCTGGGATGGATGTAATCTGATTGTTACTGAGGTAAAGCCTTGTCAGATTCGACAGTTGGCCGATGACTTCTGGAATTTCTGTTAAACCAATACTGACTAAATTTAAACTCTCTAATTGCTTGATTTTCAGTAGCAATTCTGGCATTTTTCCGAAGGGATTGCCACTGAGGTGGATCGATCGCAAATTTAAGAGCGAGCGCAATTCCTCTGGCAGTTTTCTTAATTGATTAGTGATTAGTTTCGGAATCGGTTTATCATCAACCCATTCCCATTTTTCCACCTTCCCCAACACCAACGTCTCAAGCTGCGTGCACTTGCCAATCTCCGGTGGCAATTCCTCCAACTCCAACCCCGACAAATCCAGTTCGGTCAATTTTTCCTCGGCTGCCCGGTGAATTCGCCGCAGTGCTTCCTCTCGCGTCATGCCCTTTGTCTCTCGGTAGTCTTCGTTTTATTGTGACAGAATTTTTTGCTTGATGGGGGAGAGACGTAGGGATGAAGCATTTGGGCGACAATTCATGTTGAAAACGCGATATCTTAATATCCAAATGCTTCATCCTGCCCCATGAGAGGTTTCCAAGTGCGATCGAACTTTTGTTAACCTGTCGCGGGGGGTGGGTGAAGCATTTGGACATGAAATTATCAGATGGGAAACAGATACAGTCGCCCAAATGCTTCACCCCTACATCTGGCTCGTTTATTTGATTGTTTTCATGTTATTGTGACAGGAATTTTTCGCATTGAGGCGAGAAACCGGGTTTCTACGAGTTTTTGGTTGAGTAACGAGAAATATCGAGAGAAACCCGGTTTCTGAGATTTACGAATTGAGGCGATAAATCCTACTTTTAATCATTAATGCTGGCGATCGCTGAAACTATTCATATCAAAAATTTGTGTTTTTGGGGAAAGATTTGTTAAACTGGCATTATTAGCTAGCGAGTCGATCGACCGTACTTTGTAGGCGAGGTGAATCATTATGCTCCAAGCATTTGAAGGAATTTACAGAAATGGAGTTATCGAACTGTTAGAATTTCCTGAAAATATTTCTGAAAGCCGCGTACTGATTACTTTTCTAAATGCGCCATCCATTCCTCGATCGCCTGCATTTATCCAGTTTGGAATGTTTGCAGGAACTGGGCAATCCGCCGAAGCCGATTTCGAGATTGCCGAGTTTCAAGGGGATACTGACGATGGATTAGATTGGTCGTAGATGCCGATGAAATATGTCATCGATACCCACGCGCTAATCTGGTTTCTGGAAGGAAATCAAAGATTGGGGACTCAAGCCCAAGCAATTCTCTCGAATGTGACCAGTCAGCTTGTTCTACCTGCGATCGCCCTCAGTGAAAGGAAAATTACCGATTTTGCCCTACACCAAGAAGCTGCTGAGTGGTTCGCTAAAGAACGAGCAAGACTCATTCCCATCAGTCTTACACCGTCTTATGCTGATGGACAAATTGCAGCGATCGCTAAAGTCAATAATCTGATTCTGGTGACGCGAAATGTCGCTGATTATGCAAACTTTCAAGATTTGCAGATCGAAAACTGGTTTTCTTAAACTGCTTCATCGTTTTGATGAGAAACAATTTAATAAAAAAAGGAACAAAGTTTTTCCCTTGTTCCCTCTTTAGTTATGTTCAAAACGGTCAATTTACAGCTTGACTTCGATGTCCACGCCGGCTGGCAAATCCAGTTTCATCAAAGCGTCAATTGTTTTGGCCGAAGGCTGGTGAATGTCGATAATGCGGCGGTGCGTGCGGGTTTCAAAGTGTTCGCGAGAATCTTTGTCTACGTGGGGCGATCGCAACAAGCAGTAAATCCGCCGTTTAGTGGGTAAGGGAATCGGGCCGATCGCAGTGGCTGCTGTTCGATTGGCTGTATCTACAATCTTTTCGCAAGATGCGTCTAGAATGCGCCGATCGAAAGCTTTGAGGCGAATGCGAATTTTTTGCTGTTGAATGGTTGCCATTTTTTTGTTGAATTTTCGAGGTTCAGTTTATTTTTAGTCATTAGTCATTAGTCATTAGTTATTAGTTAGTGAATATTTAATCACTAACCACTAAACAATAACTATTCACTAAATAGCAGAAAAGCCTGATTAAATTTGGTGGCTTTTCTGCTATGCAAGGCTGTTAGCGCCGTCCTATTTGAGGATTTTGGAAACAACGCCGGCGCCGACGGTGCGGCCACCTTCGCGGATGGCGAAGCGCATTCCTTGTTCGATCGCGATCGGGTGAATCAGTTCAACAGTCATTTTGATCCGGTCACCGGGCATCACCATTTCAGCTTCAGTACCGTCGTCAGCAGTGAATTGTGCGATCGTGCCAGTCACGTCAGTAGTACGGACGTAGAATTGAGGGCGATAGCCAGAGAAAAAGGGCGTGTGACGGCCGCCTTCTTCCTTCTTCAGGATGTACACTTCAGATTCAAACTGAGTGTGAGGCAAGATGCTCTTCGGCTTGGCAATCACCATGCCCCGTTCAATATCCGCCTTTAAAATCCCCCGAAGCAGTAAGCCCACGTTGTCGCCAGCCAAGCCTTCATCCAGAGACTTGGTGAACATTTCCACACCAGTCACCGTAGTGCTGCGAGTGTCCTTCAGACCCACCAATTCGACTGTTTCGCCGACTTTGATGGTTCCGCGTTCAATCCGACCAGTGGCGACAGTACCCCGACCAGTAATCGAGAATACATCTTCAACTGCCATCAAGAATGGCTTATCAACTTCGCGTTCTGGGGTGGGGATGTAAGCATCTACTTCTTCCATCAGCTTGTAAATCTTATCAACCCAAGGATTTTCGCCCTGCTTGATCTTGGGGTTAGCAATCATCGCTTCGAGAGCTTTTAATCCCGAACCTGTGACGATGGGGATGTCATCGCCTGGAAAATCGTAAGAACTCAAGAGTTCGCGGACTTCCAGTTCCACCAGTTCCATGAGTTCTGCGTCGTCTACCATGTCTTCCTTATTCAAGAAAACAACCAAGCTAGGAACGCCAACTTGCTTTGCCAGCAGGATGTGTTCGCGAGTTTGAGGCATGGGACCATCCGCCGCTGACACGACTAAGATGCCACCGTCCATTTGAGCCGCGCCAGTGATCATGTTTTTCACATAGTCAGCGTGTCCGGGGCAATCAACGTGGGCATAGTGCCGACCCGTGGTTTCGTACTCAACGTGAGCAGTATTAATCGTAATACCCCGTGCTTTTTCTTCAGGGGCGGCGTCGATTTCATCGTACTTCTTAGCCTTTGCCTGACCTAGTGCAGAGAGAGTCATCGTAATCGCGGCAGTCAATGTTGTTTTGCCGTGGTCAACGTGACCGATCGTACCGATGTTGACGTGGGGTTTATTCCGTTCAAATTTTGCGCGTGCCATTCTCGATCTGTTCCTTGTTTCTTTTAGCGATTTTAGACTTTAACATTTTAGATTTTAGACTTTGGATTTAATCCAAAATCCAAAATCTAAAATTTAAAATCGTTAGTTACCTTTGTTCTTAGCGATGATGGCTTCAGCCACATTTCGCGGCACTTCTTCGTAATGGCTGAATTCCATTGTGAAGATGCCCCTACCCTGGGTTTTTGAGCGGATGTCAGTGGCATAACCAAACATTTCTGCTAGTGGAACTTTTACAGAAACTTTGGCAATTCCCTGATCAGTCTCTTGACCCTCAATATGACCCCGACGGGAGTTGAGGTCGCCGATGACGTTCCCGATATAATCTTCGGGAACTTCCACCTCTACTTTCATCATAGGCTCTAGCAGCACTGGCGAAGCCTTCATTACAGCTTCTTTGATCGCGATCGAACCTGCGATCTTAAATGCCATTTCATTAGAGTCTACGTCGTGAAAAGACCCGTCTACCATAGTAGCTTTGAGGTCGATCACTGGATATCCTGCTACAATACCCGATTCGCAGGCTTCTTTCATCCCTTGTTCGGCGGGGCCGATGTATTCTTTGGGTACAGTGCCACCGACAATTTTAGAGACAAATTGAAAACCAGTTCCTACCTCTCCGGGTTCGAGTTGGATCACTACGTGACCGTACTGACCTTTACCGCCACTTTGGCGGATAAATTTACCTTCGGCGCGGACGGCTTTGCGAATAGTTTCCCGGTAGGCTACCTGTGGCTGACCGACGTTGGCTTCTACTTTGAATTCTCGCAGCATTCTATCTACAAGGATTTCTAGGTGAAGTTCGCCCATGCCAGCAATCACTGTCTGGTTGGTTTCCGGGTCAACGTTGACTCGAAAAGTCGGGTCTTCTTCCGAGAGAGACTGGAGGGCTTTGGAGAGCTTCTCCATGTCTTGTTTGGTTTTGGGTTCTACAGCGACGGAGATGACCGGTTCGGGAATGAACAGGGACTCCAGAATCACTTCCGAGCCTTCTTCACAGATGGTATCGCCTGTGAAGGTGTCTTTCAGACCCAAGGCTGCTCCCAAGTCTCCGGCGCGGAGTTCTTCTACATCTATCCGCTCGTCCGCTTTGAGTACAATTAGGCGAGAAACTCGCTCTTTTTTGTCTTTGGTGGAGTTGAGGACGTAAGTACCTTTTCTAAGGACGCCGGAGTAGACGCGAACGAAGGTCAAGCGGCCGAAGGGGTCTGCCATGATTTTGAATGCCAGGGCTGACAAGGGCGCGTTGTCGTCGGCAAAGCGCTCTGCTGTGTCACCGCTAGGTAGAATTCCTTGAATTGCGGGAACTTCCAAGGGTGATGGCAGATAGTCAATTACTGCATCTAACAACAACTGAACGCCTTTGTTTTTGAAGGCCGAACCGCATAGCATGGGGACGATCGTACCTGTGATAGTACCGTCGCGCAGGGCCAAGCGGATTTCTGCTTCCGTTAGTTCTACGCCTTCAAGGTATTTCGCTGTGAGGGCGTCGCTGGTTTCTGCTACGGACTCGATCAGTTTGGTGCGGTATTCAACGGCTAGATCCTTTAATTCATCGGGGATTTCTATTTCGTCGATATCGGTGCCGATGTTGTTCTTGTAGATATAGGCTTTCATTTGCACTAGGTCTACAATTCCCCGGAAGTTTTCTTCACTGCCGATCGGAATTTGGATGGGTACGACATTCGCTCTCATCCGATCGCGAATTTGACCGTAGACTTTGTAGAAATTCGCGCCCATCCGATCCATTTTGTTGACAAACACGATTCTAGGTACTTTGTACCTATCGGCTTGACGCCAAACTGTTTCAGATTGTGGCTGTACTCCGCCTACCGAGCAGAATACTGCGATCACTCCGTCGAGCACTCGCATGGAGCGTTCTACTTCGATCGTGAAGTCTACGTGTCCGGGAGTGTCGATGATGTTGATTTTGTAATCTTTCCAAGTGGTGGTGATAGCGGCAGCAGTAATCGTAATTCCCCGCTCCCGCTCTTGCTCCATCCAATCCATAACTGCCGTTCCATGGTGCACATCACCTAGTTTGTGAATTATGCCGGAATAGAACAGAATTCTTTCAGTTGTCGTTGTTTTGCCCGCGTCAATATGAGCGGCAATGCCGATGTTGCGAGTTTTTTCTAGCGGGACAGTACGTGCCACAGCTACCTCCTTGAGTTTGTGTTGCTGTTATAATACTATTATACTACATAATTCTGGTTTTGTAGTATACTAGCGGCTTACAACATAAAGTGTATGGAGCCTGTTGTTACATTTTAATATTTTTTGCAAGATTTGTTCACAAAAATATTAAGGATGTGGGATGGGGGATTGAAAAAGTTTTGAGTTTTGAGTTGGGCAGTTTTGTGCCTAATGCAACGTGTTCCATACTCAAAACTTCCAATTTCCAATCCTCGCCTGTGCTTTCATACCACAAGCTCCGCCAATGGAACCTGCCTGAGTTGGCAATTAATACCGATAGTGAGCGAAGGCTTTGTTGGCTTCGGCCATCCGGTGAGTTTCTTCGCGCTTGCGAATGGCACTGCCTGTTTCGTTGGCTGCATCCATCAATTCGTTGGCCAATTTGGCAGCCATCGATCGACCAGTTCTAGCTCTGGCAAAGCGGATCAACCAGCGGAGGGCTAGTGTGGTTCCGCGATCGGAACGCACTTCCATTGGCACTTGGTAGGTGGCACCACCCACCCGGCGGGCTTTCACTTCTACTAGGGGTGTAGCGTTTTTGACTGCTTTTTCAAACAAGTCTAACGGTTCGGCTCCTGTCCGTTCTTGGATGGTTTTGAGGGCGTCGTAGACGATGCTAGAAGCAACGGATTTTTTGCCGTGCTGCATGATCCGTCTCACCATCATGCTCACCAACCGACTGTTGTAGGTTGGATCTGGAGGAACTGGACGTTTTTGAATAACTGTGCGGCGAGACATAGTTCTATCTGGGATTTTTGATTTTGAATGATTGAATTTGGGTTTATTTGCTCAGCTATCGATCGACTATTAGTTTGCTATCAATTAGCTACTAATCGACGCTCGCAGATTTATTTGTGCTTCTTAAACCCCTAACAAGCGATCGCAGCTTTATTTTTTCTCTTTAGGACGCTTGGCCCCGTATTTGGAACGACCCTGCTTGCGGTCTTTCACCCCAGCCGTGTCTAATGTACCGCGAATAATGTGGTATCTAACTCCAGGTAAATCTTTTACCCGGCCGCCTCGAATCATTACTACCGAGTGTTCTTGTAAGTTGTGACCGATGCCGGGGATGTAGGCGGTCACTTCAAAACCAGAGGTAAGCCGCACCCGCGCCACCTTCCGCAGCGCTGAGTTGGGTTTTTTCGGGGTGGTCGTATACACTCTGGTGCAAACCCCGCGGCGCTGGGGGCAACTCTTGAGAGCTGGCGATTTGGTTTTTTTCTGCGTTTGTTCCCGTGCTGAACGAATGAGTTGCTGAATAGTGGGCATGAGTTACGGCATTTCTAGCTTTTTGCTGAATCAAGTGATTTTGCGGTATCCGCACTGAAAGTCCCTTCCCCTTTACGGAGACGGGATTTTGGTAAAACTTATGGATAGATCAGGATACCAGACTCTATATTGTACACGACTCGGTTTTCTTTGGCAAGAAATTTCGGTAGCGGGCGATCGATACTATTTTAGATTTTGGATTTTAGATTCAAAGATTAATCGCAACGAGTTTTGTCGCCAATCGCATAATTTAAGAGATCGAGATCGGTGTCAAAGTAGCCACAGGATTGAGAGCAAGTCATCGCTATCAATACCCAGATGTCGATCGAATCACAATTTTAGGCAGATGTCCGTCAATGGTAGCAGGGGGTTGCATCACAGCCAGGGGTCGATCGGCATCACATAAAATAATTTAAAATTGCCGCAACATAAGAAATATACATTGAGTTGACCGCAGAAATGAGAACCCAAGCTTTGATTCCTGAATACACAATTTCCGAATTATACTTCAATATTTGGAAATCCGGCACGATCGATCGAACTCAGTTCCACCAAATTCAATACGCAATTAATTCTCAAAGTTTCCGAAATTCAGACGAGCGAAAAATAGTCAGCAGGCTGCTGTATGCAGTACGCCGGGGATGGCTGTCCGTAATGGACTGACCCCCTAGAGAGTTTTAAGTTTGGCGTTTTAAGTAAAAATCCCATCAATAAAGATAGAGGGATTTAAAATAAAATTACAACTCTTTAAACGTGTTAGCAAGGTAAAAGGACAGGGTATGTTTAATTCTACTGAATTGCTGATCGAGGCTTTCATTCAACAACTTGAGAACGGTTACAGCCGCACCTACGGAGGCTACAAATCAGATTACGCTGACATTATTGCCTGGGTGGGTGCAATGGCGTTAGAAAACATCGCCAGCAGCGATGCTCTATATCATAATGTAGAACACGCCATTTGTATTACCTTAGTCGGTCAAGAAATCTTGCGAGGAAAACATATTCGCAAGGGCGGAGTATCCTGCGAAAATTGGCTGCACTTCATCATTTCTTTACTGTGCCAAGATATCGGATACGTCAAAGGGGTTTGCAGGCAAGATCTAGCAGCAAAAGGATTATATGCTACTGGAAAAGATGGCATGAGAATTGCGCTTGCTCCCGGTGCAACAGCCGCAAGTCTAGCTCCTTACCGAGTCGATCGAGCGAAACTGTTCATTGACGAACGCTTTGGGAACCACAAGCTAATTAATGCTGAAGCAATTAAGCATAATATAGAGCAGACTCGCTTTTTTGTGCTTGACAGCAACACTCATGAAGATGCAATTAATTATTCAAGTTTAGTTCGCGGTGCTGACTTGATAGGCCAACTCAGCAATCCGCAGTATTTACAAAAAATTGGCGCGCTGTTTTACGAGTTAGAAGAAAGCGGTGCTACTAAAGTTTTAGGCTACCGACATCCGGGCGACTTGCTGCAAAGCTACTCGAAGTTTTACTGGAGTGACATTTATCCGCACATCAGTGAATCTCTCGGCTACTTACAGTTGACGCAGGAAGGAAAACAGATTGTTGCGAGTTTGTACGCCAATGTATTTCGGATGGAACATCAACCTTACGATTCAGAAGTTGCTTGAGTGCAGTTGACAGTTGACAGTGCCCATTGGTGTCAACTTAAGCCTGAAATCCTTGATAAATCTGGTTTTTTCCTAAGTCTAGATCCCCTTACCCATTACCCATTATCAATTTCCGTAGTTTATCTCATTCAACTTAACTAATCTCATCCTCCATTTCTGAATGAGATCTCGGACACGACCAATTGCTCGGCACCATAGAAGGCCATCCCTCCCGCAGCGCTTCCAAACAAACAGCCCGCACCGTTAACTGACAGTCAAGCAATTCTACACCAGCTTTTTCAACTTGCTTTTTGCCGATTTTTAAAATCGATTCATCGCTAAATTCAAAAGTCTTGTGACACTGAATGCAAACCAGGTGGTGGTGGTGGTGGTGCATATCGGGCAAGTTTAGTTCGTAATGTTTGTGTCCCTCTGCCAATTCTAGCTCTCGTAAAATCCCAATTCTTGCTAATAAGTGCAGCGTTCGGTATACAGTAGACAAGCCTATTTTTTCTCGTTGATTATGCAAAATATTATATAATTCTTCCGCACTCAAATGATTTCCTTGTCGCAGATTTTGAAAGACACTCAAAATAGTTTCTCGCTGGGGAGTCAGACGACAACCTCTTTGGTTGAGTTCCACTTTGAGTGAGTTAGCACTGTATAAATTCATATTCGTGAAGGAAGAAGGAAGTTCGGCAACGGATTATGTAACAGATTTAACGGATGTTAGGAAGAAGAAAGTTCGGCAGATGTAATTGGAGGATTGGTTGTCGGTATTTCTGCATAAGCTTTGTGAAACTTAGAGTAATGTTGCTGACAAGAATTTGCAAAACAAGTTTTCGGTTCAAAGTCTGTACAGCCGATCGCATCTTCAGTACAAGCAACGCACGGCCGTACAGTACACTTAAGGCGATAGTCATTGGTAAAAAACTCGCAATCCGAACACGGAATTTGATGCAGTCGCCGAATTTGATAGACTCCTTCTCGCAATGCTACCGAAATACTCCACAAAAACAGAACGATCGCAGTCACGATACAGGAACAGCAAATAAAAACAGTCATAGGATGATTTACTCAAGGTATACTCGAAGGAAGTTCGGCAACGGAGTGTGTAACGAATGTAACGGATGTTAGTCAGAAGGACAATCGCATTTAGTTTCTATTAAGACGGGCGCGAGAAGCGTGCCAGATGTGACCCGCAAGCGCTGTTATACCTAAGAAAAATTGTGCATTTGTCAAGCCGAGGCGATCGATCCCGTAGAATTCCACAGGATAAACAGTCGTGTTATATCCTGCGAAAGCACAGGAAACAAAAGCCATGAAAGCTAAACCCCCCAAACTGTAAGCAAGAAGAGCATCGGCATTAATAATTAAAAGTCGCTTAGCCCAAGGGAAAGGCTCAACGCGAGTGTGCCATACACCACCTGCAATTAACATTGCACCAATCCAAATATGACCCCCAATCACATCCTCCAAATTATTAACAGCAGCCATTCCTAAGATTGTCCAGCCACCATTAGCAAATCCAAACAGATAGCCAAAAATTGTTGCTGGATTCAGATTAGGATTAGTAATCAGGCGTATATCATCAATGGCAATGTCATAAATCCCCCCAAACTTCATCGCTTTGAGAACTAGCAGAAAAGCACCCAATCCTAAAACAATTAAGTGACTTCCCAAAATGAAACCCAGTTTCTTAGCGTCATTCCATTCATAGTGAAACAGAGCACCAAGTTCGCCTCCATTGTGCAAAATTGCCGGACCACGAAAAACATGAAAAAGACCTCCAGCACCCAACACAGCCGATGCAACTAAATGCAATATGCCGATCGCAAAATAAGGATAAGTATCAATTACCGCACCTCCAGCACCAACACCCCAACCCAAAGTTGCTAAATGCGGAAGTAAGGTCAGATTTTGCTCGTACATCGGCGTGTTTGGTACAAAACGAGAAACCTCCGAAATAGTAGTTGCTCCCGCCCAAAACATAATCAAACCCGCATGAGCAACATGAGCCCCCAACAATCTACCCGACAAATCAGTTAAGCGGGCATTACCAAGCCACCACTTAACATTATTTCCATCCCGTCCAAAGTCATTAATGTTAGCAATTGTCACAGTTCTTTACCTCGTAAAATTATAGTTAGGGCGGGCAATTTCTAACTTAAGTGTTGTTGCCCGCCGCATTCCTTGGGTCAGAAACCGGGTTTTTTATGAAAAGACGTGTTGTCACCCGTAGATTCGGTAAAAACCCGGTTTCTTTGGTGGAAGTGCGTCCAGGAGTGTTTAAGTCTTACGACTCAGTTCCTACCGCATTCAAGGAAGTTTCAACTTGCTTGAAATTGAAGCCGATCGCCCGTAGAGCGTGCCATAAATGACCTTGCAAGCAGAAGAAAGCTAAGAAGAAATGAGCATTTGCCAACCAGCAGCGAGGAGTATGAGCGCCGAGTGGTAATTGAACCGTATCTGCAAAATAAGGGCTAACACCAAGCTTGATATCCAGCACAGGCCCGTAGAATTCAACGGGATAAGCTAAAGTATTCACTGCACAGAAATAAGCCGCTGTAAACCCTGCCAAAGCAATACCGCCGAGAGAGTAGGAAAGAATAGCTTCCCCAGAGAAACTCAATACTTTCTTCGCCCAAGGAAATGGCTCTTTGACAATGTGCCAAACTCCACCAAGAATGAGCATAATCCCGACATAAATGTGACCGCCAACTAAATCTTCCAAATTGTCAACGCTGGCAAAATGAGTTTGATAGCCGTAGATAACTAACGGATCGAGAGTAGGGCTGACAACAGTCCGGACTTCGTGAATTGTCGAGTCATACAAACCGCCGAAAAACATCGCTTTTGCTACCAATAGCAGCGCCCCTGCACCTAGGAAAATCAGGTGATGTCCTAGGATGAAGCCCAACTTTTTCGGGTCTTCCCATTCAAAGTGAAACTTCCCAGCACGACCTTTAGCATCTTTCAAGCTTTTAGGCCCTTTAAAAGTGTGAAATAAAGCACCAGCACCTAAAACAGCAGATGAAATGAGGTGTACCATTCCGACTACAAAATACGGATAAGTATCGACTATCTTGCCGCCAGATCCTACACCTAAACCAAGAGTTGCTAGGTGGGGAAGCAAAATTAAACCCTGTTCACCCATAGGGATTGCTGGGTTGTAGCGAGAGATTTCAAACAGAGTAAATGCTCCTGCCCAGAAAGTAATTAAAGCTGCTTGACCGACGTGAGCGGAAATGAAATATCCCGAAAGATTGGCGAACCTGGCATTGCCGGCCCACCAGTCATATTTAACGTTGGGATTATCGTAGGTTTGCATCGTTTTTTGTTTCCTTGTTGTACTTGTTTGGTGTGAACTCGATTGAACTATGAGCGGAAGAGAAACCGGGTTTATTGAAGGTATTAGGACGCAGGTAGCAAGCCGAAACCAGGTTATTTGGCATTGCCGATCAGTTCACAACACCTCGGAAAATTGCATCAATGCCAGCAAAGTTGTCTAGCAGTAAATAAGCGAGGAAAGCTCCACTCGTACCGCCCATCACCAAACCGCCCCGGAACAAACTCCAATCTTCCGGCGTTTTATGCCAGTACAAAACTTTACCTGCTTCGACGTTATGACTCTCGTAAACCGAGAGTCCCATTGCCAAAATCAACACCAGTACCAGAGTTGCCAGCAATCCGGCCAGCGGTGCTAAACCTTTTTCTTGTAAAGGCAGCAATACTGCAAAAGCTCCTACCAGGAAATAGCCGTGAGCCAAGCTAACTTCTAATCCCCTGACTATGGGAGACAATCCTTTGCGGTAAATCGGCAAATTCCGCAAAAAAGTTACAGTCACATCGGAAAAACTCACGGCTGTTGCTGCACTTGCAACTTGAACCACGGCAGGAGTTGCTGTTACAAAATCTCCCGATCGAAAGTCAAATCCCGCTGCTTTTGTCCGAACGCGCAAGGCGTGCCAAATGTGACCGGAAAGCGCCAAAATCGCTAACACAAAGTGGCTTGTTGCTAGCCAAGTCCGCGAAGAAACAACCACTACATCTGGGCCACTCAAACCCACCGGGCCGTAAAAAACCTCTGGATAAACAGTGTCATTTACAGTCACAAAGTAGGCCGCCAAAAAGCCCATATAAGCCAGAGCGCCCAAACTGTAAGAAAGGTAAGCTTCTCCAGACCAAAACAAAACTCGCTCGGCCCAAGCAAAAGGCTTGGTGAAAATATGCCAGAAACCGCCAAGAATGCAGAGCAAGCCAACATAAATGTGACCGCCGACAACATCTTCTAAGTTGTCAACTGCTGCCATTCCTTCAGGGCCGTGCACTGGCAAAAGATAGCTGAAAATGCGGGCGGGATTGAGCGTCGGTTCGCTAATTACCCGCACGCCAGCAACGTGGGGATCGTAAAGACCGCCCCAAAATACAGCTTTTGCCACCAACAACCAAGCACCTGCACCTAACAGTAATAGGTGAATGCCGATGATGGTTGTCATTTTGTCTTTGTCTTCCCAGTCGTAGCCGAAGGAACCAAAGAATGTTTTGTTTTGCGGCAATACTTTCGGGCCGAGCAAGGAATGGTAAAGTCCACCGGCACCGAGAACGGTAGAACTAATTAAATGCACAACTCCGATCGCAAAATAGGGATAGGTATCAACAATTTGACCACCATGTCCTACTCCCAAACCCAAACTTGCCAAGTGTGGCAACAGGATTAAACCTTGGTCGTACATCGGCAACTCTGGGTTGAAATTCGACAGTTCAAACAGGGTCATCGCCCCGGCCCAGAGTACAATCAAACCCGCGTGAGCTACGTGAGCTCCTAAAATTCGTCCTGAAAGGTCGATGAAGCGGGCGTTGCCGGCCCACCAGCCGTACTCGCTTTCTGGCTTGTCCGGCTCTGGGATTAAATTCGGATCTGCGATTGCTTGCATTTTTGCTTTCCTCCTGGTGTGGTTAACTGGCTGGACTGGCTGCGATTCCTTCGCCCCCCGGCTGGATGTCTTCGCGCATTGGTTGCACGACTTTGCCTTGGCGGAAGTCAAATCCTGCTGCTCGCAAAGCGTGCCAGAAATGTCCTTGCAAAAAGAAGAAAGCGAGCCAGAAGTGGGTGTTAGCCAACCAGACGCGGGAGGTCAGCATTCCTTCGTTGTGAAAGTAGGGAAACTGCTCGAAGCCAATTTTTAGGGCCGGGCCGTAGAATTCCTCTGGGTAAACCAGGGTGTTGACTGAGACAAAGTAGGTGGCGATGAAGCCCATTAAAGCTAAAGCGCCGAGACTGTAGGAGAGGTAAGCTTCCCCTGACCAGATGAAGAGCCGTTTTGTCCAAGCAAAAGGTTGAGTGCGAATGTGCCACAACCCGCCGACTACGCAGAGAATTCCTACCCACATATGTCCGCCGACAACATCTTCGAGGTTGTCAACAGAGGCGAGCCAGTGTTTGCCACCTGCACCGAACAGATAGCCGAAAATCACAGCCGGGTTGAAAGTGGGATCGGAAATTACCCGCACTTGCCCGATCGTGGTATCATACAAACCACCGAAATACATAGCTTTGGCCACCAACAAGAAGGCACCGATACCTAGCAAAACTAGGTGGATGCCCAAGATGGTGGTCATTTTGTCTTTGTCTTCCCATTTGTAGCCGAAGAAAGGAGTTCTTTCTTCGAGGGTGGCTTCTCCTATGAGGGAGTGGAAGATGCCGCCGAAGCCGAGAAAGGCTGAACTGATTAGGTGTATCACACCAATCTGAAAATATGGATAAGTATCAACTATTTTGCCTCCGGCACCGACTCCCAAGCCTAGTCTGGCTAGGTTGGGGAGCAGAATTAAGCCTTGTTCGTACATCGGCAATTCTGGGTTGAAACGGGAAAGCTCAAATAGGGTATAAGCTCCCGCCCAGAGGACGATGAGGCCGGCCTGGGCGACGTGGGCGCCTAGCAGACGACCGGAAAGGTTGATCAAGCGGGCGTTCCCGGCCCACCAGGGAAAGGTTTCTCCTTCGGCTGGGAAGGATGTTTTTGCCATGTTTGTCACGGCGAGTTACCTCTTGAGAAGAATGTCAATTGAGTTTTAAGCTTGTGCTGCTTATTGATATAGATAATCAACAATTTTGCTAGCTTCGTCAAGGCTTTTTGCTAAAAAATATCATTAAGTTTGGTAAACATATGTAAATGAAGGATGAATAAATATCGGATAATCAATCCTATGAATGCTTTTGAGGCTTGGCAGAAACGTTGCTTGCCTTCTTGGCAAATAATAACTAGAGGAATATTTAAGATCTTATTGACAAGAACTCTTAGTAGAGTTAATATATTGTTTAAGTAGTCATGCCTCCTCTCAAAAAAAATACAGTGGAACAGCAATCCGGTACTTTCTTCTCGATCGGCTTCTAAAAAAGTGGGCCTAGAAGCGGTGCAGGATTATTTTTTTCATAATTCCACAGAGCAAATGCCTACTTAGTGACATATTCTCATCTCAAACTCCAAACACTAAAGCCTGAGAGCAGTTGCTCTCAGGCTTTTTTTCGCTAGATTTGTAATTGCTTCTTGCATCTGGCACCCTAGCTCAAGCAGATGATTTGCTTTCCTCGGCTACTTGCTCGTTGCTCGGCAACTCCAAGCAATAACCCGCCCCGTATACAGTTTTGATGTACCGAGGATGGCGGGGATCGGGTTCCATCTTGGTTCTCAGGTGTCTGATGTGTACGCGAATTGTTTCGATGTCGTCGTCGGGATCGTAACCCCAGACTTCTTTGAGAATTTCGCTGGGAGAGACTGTTTGACCGTGACGCTGGAGTAAGCAGTGGAGCAACTCGAACTCTAGGTGGGTCAGTTTGACTGTCTTAACGTACCAAACAGCTTCAAACCTTTCGGGGACAAGGGTCAGCGGGCCGTAATTGAGGATTTCGGAGTGTTTGGCTGCTTGGGGGATGCGGTCTGTGCGCCTCAGTAGAGCTCGCACTCGTGCCAGCATCTCTTCTAGTTCAAAGGGTTTGGTCAGGTAATCGTCGGCGCCGGAGTTGAAGCCTTCTACTTTATCTTGAGTTTGACTTAAGGCGGTCAACATCAAGACGGGAATGTCGGCGGTACGATCGTCCCGTCGCAAACGCTGACATACGGTGAATCCATCTACTCTAGGCAGCATCAGGTCTAGCATGATCAGGTCAGGCAGCAGTTGTATGGCTAGTGCCTGACCTTTGATGCCGTCTTCAGCCTGGGTGACTTCGTAGCCAGCCATTTCTAGGTTGACGGCTACGAGTTCGGCAATCGCCGCGTCATCATCAATAACAAGTATCCGAGGCATCATTATTTATCTCATTACTAACCAGATGGGGGAGGGTACAGCCTTCTGGGGGTTCCAGGTAACTTTAACTAACAATTTACTAATTTTAAGCTTCATTAAGGATTATAAGGTTTATTAAGAACTTTTTGAGCTATGTAAAAATTGTTGTACTAATTATAAGTGCTAAGGGTGTCTATTAGAAAGGGCGATCGCCAAAAATCCTGCCTGGAGTGGAACATCTACCTGCGGGCAAGACTTCGGAAGAGAGGTTTTTCCGTTGATTTGAGGGATTAGAGAAAATTCTGGGTGGGTAGGCAAGCAAAGGGTTGACAACTACGGAACGATTGTTGTCTCTTGAGTAGGCTGAGTATTGTTGTCCGAAACGGTTGCCTTACCGGCTAGTTTTTGGAAATAAAGATTGCCGATGGTGGCTAAAAATGTTATGTAAACCGCAGCTTGGATGAGATAAAGTCGATCTCTGTATCCAAATAGTGTCTTCAGAAGCACTCCCGGAAATTGCCGATCGGGCAAAATTGCCTCTGCATTCCACACCAGCGGGCCTAAAATACAGGAATGGATTTGTGCCGTGCGATCGAAATAAACACAAATAGCTGCATACTTGCTATCCGTCTGCGACAAAATAGCCGCCGCTTGGTCAAAATGTTTGAGTGCAGATACTGCTAAACCGGCTACGATTAGCAGCAACAAAATCCCCATGAACTTGAAAAACTGGCGAATATCAATTTTGACACCCCACTTAAAAATTAGGGAACCAACGATTGCCGCTCCAATCAAACCGCCCAAAGCACCTAAAGCAGGAGTTAAACCTTGTTGAAATTGAGCGCTGACAAATATAACTGTTTCAAAACCTTCGCGAAGTACGGCGATAAAAATTAAGCCGAATATGCCCCAGCCGACTTGATTATTTTCTTGCAAAGCTGCTGTAACTGCCCCTTCCACTTCAGCTTTGAGAAAACGGGCTTGCTGAGTCATCCAAATTAGCATCCAGCTTAGCATGGCGATCGCCACAATGCCCAAAACGCCCTCTAATAGCTGTTTCATTACCGGTGCGTAAGGCTGATTAGATGTCGATAGTGCTGCGAGCAATCCATTAAACAATACTCCCACAAAAGCGCTAGCAGCAATTCCGGCTCCCACACCTGCATAAACCCAAGAATTGAGGTAACTTTGCTCGGCTTTTTTTAAGCAAGCTAGGACAATTCCGACCACTAAGGCTGCTTCTACGCCTTCGCGGAGGGTTATTACAAAAGTTGGGATGGCTTCAGTAAAATTCATTTTTTATAATTCTTAGAAATTGGGAATTGGGCATTGGATATTGGGCAGAAAAGCATTGGTAATTCGTAATTGCGCATCGGGCATTACCAATCACCAATTACCAATTACCAATTACCGATTACCAATTACCAAGAGACTAACTCAACTATAGTCCCGCAGCATTTTTTTGAGTTCTACTTGGTGCAATTCTTCTTGTCCAATCAGAGTGCGGGCATATTCTTCCAAGTAAATGCTGGAGTCTGTGACGACTTCAAGTAGGGATTTATACTTTTTGAGCGCTTTTTTCTCGTGATTTAAGCTTTCTTCCAACAAGTCTTTGATGGAGTGTTTGTAGGTTTCTTCGATGGGAGCAATTTTTTGGCTGGGATGCCCATCTAAACCTGTTAAAATTTCTCCGGCTTGTTGGGCGTGGAGTAGGGATTCTGTTGCTTGTGCTTGAAAAAACTGCACGATGGGAATCCGGTTTGGTCCTGTTACCATGAGTGCATAGTGGGTGTAGCGCACGACACCTGCTAGTTCCCATTCCATGATGGTGCATAGCAGTTCTTGGGTTTTTTTGTCGTCAAGTTCTTTCATTTGTTGTTTTAGATGTAGAATGCCTTAAAGGGCATTGGTTATAATATCATATTTAAGTTAACAAGTAAAAGTAAGGTGCACACTGTGCACCTTACAGGATAGATATTGTAGGTGAGTTACGGGTTAACTTCTAAGGTTCCAGTAGGAGCAAATACTACTGTCAACTTAGCTACTGATGCTGCACTACTGCTGCTACTTTCGGAAGATTTGAGCAGATTTGGCAAAGGAGTTTCTTGGCTGTAATCCTTGGCTGGTTGATTGAGGGGCTCGAAATGACCGATCGCCCCATCTTGACTTGCACTGACTCGATAGACTAGATTTTGATTGAAGGTAGGGCTAGTTTGCCAACTTTCGTTAATTCGATCGTACACTTTCAGAGTTAACTCCTCTAGCTGAGTGCGATCGGTAATTTCTGCTGCTCGATTAGTTCCTTCGGCTGCCTGAATTTCCTGCTTGCCTGCTGACACGGGCACAGCTTGGACAGTCTTATCTGTAGGGCTACTCGCAATAGCCGTCGCAGCAGACTGATTGGTGAAAGGTACAGCATTAGGAGACTTTTCGGGCAGATTTTTTTGACCGCTAACAGCTAAATTGGCATTACTTGCCGCCGGCAGTGCAGCGCTACTGGCAATAGAAGGTTCCGCCGGTTTATTAGCAACAGCATCTGCTGCTTTAGCTGGATTTTTCCCTTCAATAGTCAAAGACTTGACGTGAAAACCGCGAAACTTTTCTTTTTGGCTAACGCGCCACATGGAGATGGGAAAAGTTACAAAGAAAAGAACCAAAACTCCCATACTAATCCAAACTATTTTGTGCATCTCCCTGGCTGGGAGTGGCTTATTTTTTGTTTCCATCATCAAACCTCGCAATTACTTAAGTTAACGGCAAATAGGGGAATAAAGGATGCCAAGACATAGCTGTCGCAGCAACTAACAAAGCAAACATCCAGAAAAATATGGTGCGGCTTTTCACGCTCTTATTTTTCCAAATCGCATGAAGTATCGGCCAACTGACAAGCCAACCGATAAGCAACATTGTTTCTTTACCCGTGTAGCTGCCGATGTTGCCCCACAATTCATCATTAGTCTTGCTTCCCGGAATCCAACTACCGAGATTCCAAAGCCATTCGTTTGTTTCTTTGGATGTGTCCCCTAATGGTGACTCACCATCATCGTAAAACAACCAATTGCAGCGCTAATTATTGCTGCTGCTGCCGGGCCAGAAACGCTAGGCGCATTTTCCGAACCTTCAGATAAACCCTTGGGAAAGTGTTTTAATTTGCTCCAAAGTTTTCCGTAAAATGGTTCTTCACCCGCAAAATTTTGGCGGGATAATTGTCGAGTCATTTCGCAAATCTCCTAAGACAGTTAATAGTTGACAGTTGATAGTTGACAGCAAATAGTTGACCTGGGACAGTTGACAGTTGATAGTTGAATAACTACTGACTACTGACTACAGAGACTGAATTTTAGCAACGCCAAGGCCACTTACCATGCCGCCCATTGAAAAAAACATGATTGCCATCAAAGCTACGCAGGTTGCGGTTAAAACCGGGCGATTTTGCTTTTCTAAAATTTTGTCGCCGTAATTCCACAAAATCCAAGTACAAGCTACTGCTAAAGGCAAGGTAAACAGCACGCTAAATTCGTGATATTCCATCAAAACGTACTGCACTAAAGGCGAGTTTTCTTTCAACAAAGCGCGAGCTCCGCCGAATTCTAGGCCCGCCCGATACCGCATATAAGCCCAGTTGCCGGTAGCGATAGCTAAAAAGCTCAAAAGGCTTGACCAAAAAGCTAATGTGCGCATTTGCGGTAGGATTTTTCCAGATCCCCGCAGCAAGGGAAAAGCCAAATGCCCCGTGTAAACCATCACTACCATTGCCAACATTGCACCCATGCCGTGAATGGTTCCCATCAACCGCTGCCAATGACTCGGATGCAGTAGGTTAACTAAAGGTAAAAACAGAAACATCCCAGCAGATAAAAAGCTCAATCCGTAGATAGAAACTTGAGCGATATCTAACTGTTTGGGAAATTCTGAGGGAACTAAATCGATATTGGAATCTTGGGTTGATTGTTGCACTGCTGGGGGTTCTCCTTAAGTGTAGATATTTTAGGAAGGTATTTGAGAATGGTTGCATTAATTTTTTGAAGTTGTTGAGAATGCACCTGTGCGGAAAATAGCCGATCGAACTGACGCGCGATCTAAAAAACATAAAATAGCAATCTACCAAGCTTATTAGTAATATACCTGGCTCATTAGTAGCTCTAAAACTCAAAACTTTTAGCTTTACTGGATTGCTGGCGATCTAGCTGCTGTTTTCCAGAGAGCAAGTAATGCAATAGATTCTCAACAGTTCAGAATAAAACCAATTATTGACTTTCAATTAATTCTTTATATTTTTTTAATCTTTTCACAGAATCATTACATTAGTTGGCTCATGATGTTGACTCCGCTAAAAGTTATTGATAAAAATTATCAAAACTTGCCATGTGCTGATTTTTTTTGTAGGGAATTACGCACTCCTATCAAAGAAACCGGGTTTTTACGAAAATCCTGCGTTGGAAGCACGATATTCCGTGAAAAACCCGGTTTCTGATCACCCATGCGTAAGTCTCACAAGTCTCAAGTGAGCCCTACTTATGAACTCAGCCTTCGGAAAGTCAATCCCCCCAGAGGGGATTGTTAATTTTTGTAAAAAATAGTTGACTAAAAGGTTGAGAGTTCTCTCGTTTGGGATAAATCGATGCACATACCTGATGGTTTTCTTTCACCAACCGTAGCCATTGCCACCGGCATAGCAAGTGCAGCAGCAATAGCGGTTGCCCTGAATCGAACCCGCGCCAGTCTTGGGCTGCGACAAGCCCCAATCATGGGTTTAACTACAGCTTTCGTGTTTGCAGCCCAGATGATTAACTTTCCCGTAGCAGGTGGCACCAGCGGGCACTTGCTGGGAGGCGCACTAGCTTCGGTGGTTTTGGGGAACCCTTGGGCGGCAACTCTGGCGATGAGCACGGTTTTCATTATTCAGAGCGTTTTATTTGCCGATGGGGGGATCACCGCCCTGGGAGCGAATATTTTTAATATGGGGCTAGTCGGAATTTGGGCTGGCTGGTTGCTGTTGCAGCCATTGCAGCGGTTGTTGGGAGGTTCAAGAAATCGTTTGCCACTAGCTGCCGGGATTGCAGCCGCCCTCAGTGTCGTTGCCGCTTCGATTTGTTGTACGATCGCCCTAGCAATTTCTGGAACAGTAGCGCTGAATATCGCACTTCCAGCAATGGTAGGTGTGCATATTTTAATTGGCATTGGCGAAGGGCTAATTACAGGTGGCGTTTTAACTTATCTGGTGAAAGTGCGGCCGGATTTACTACCAGGAGAACAGCCACAATTACAGAAATGGTTAGTGCCAGTAATTGGGGTATTATTAATTTCTGGCGTGCTGTCGCTGTTTGCTTCAAGTTGGCCCGACGGGTTAGAAGCGGTAGCCGAAAAATACGGCTTTAAAGATAAAGAAGCTGTGGCGATCGAAAATCCAACTCCTCTTGCTGATTATAGTGTAAAAGGATTAGAAGAACAGCCGATCGGTACTAGCATTGCTGGGGTTTTAGGCTCTGCTGTCTGTTTCGGTGCAGCTTTTGGAATTGCTCAGTTGGTTAAACCTAAAGATGCTTAAATTTTCCATACCTTTTCGACTGCGACTGTCTCTCACAATTGTGATTGGGATTGGTTTTATGAAGACAGGCGCTTGGCTGTGGCTGGGAATTTATGGGGCGATCGCACTTTTTTGGTCATTTTGGCTAAGAGCACCTCTGCGAACCCTTGTACAACTATTAGGAGCAGAATTAATTTTCCTGTCATTGTTAGTGCTGCCACAAGGTTGGGAACGTGCCAGTTTTATCTTGATCCGTTCCCTAATTTCCCTGCTAATTATGAACAGTTTTCTGCTCACTTTGCCGCCGCATAGTTTTGGAATTGCCCTCAAAGGATTGCCCTTGCCAGCAGCATTAAAAGAGATTGTACTTTTAGCGGGACAATACTTAGAAATCTTGCTTGCTGAAGTCAACCACATGAAAAGATCGGCCGGGCTGCGAGGCTTATCGGGTACGGGAGGATGGCTGCGCTATGCCAGTGCTTCGATGATTGGATCTCTTTATTTGCGAAGTCTCGATCGCGCTGAAAGAGTACACGCAGCCATGCTAATTCGCGGCTATCAAGGCACTTTACCTGCCGAGTCAAACTCAACACCAAAAGAGCGCTTATGGCTGACAGTAACAATTTTAACCGCAGCCGGATTAACAATAGCATCTTACAGTAATTGGTAATTTTTTACATACAGCGGATTGCACATGAGTGAGGTACATTTTTGACCCCCCCAACCCCTTAGTAAGGGGAGGAGCGTACTTCATAAACCTGCAATCTGCTGTAATTCCTTCCCCTCCCCTCTCTGCGCCCTCTGCGGTTAAAAACTCCTAATCCGAAAATCGAGGCAAACAAAAATTGATTAATCTCAAAATGACGCCAACCATCGAAGTCCAGGACTTGGTATTCGGCTATCCGCAACAAAAACCAGTATTACAGGGAATTTCCTTGACCCTACAACCAGGAGAACGAGTTGCTTTACTCGGCTTAACAGGCGCGGGAAAAAGCACTTTGCTAGAAAACTTAATTGGCTTAAAAATGCCTTTATCTGGGCAGATCAGAGTCCAGGGAAAA
This sequence comes from Microcoleus sp. CSU_2_2, assembly GCA_012035135.1. Lineage (GTDB taxonomy): Bacteria > Cyanobacteriota > Cyanobacteriia > Cyanobacteriales > Microcoleaceae > Microcoleus. Next base: position 1,472 of record JAAUPI010000028.1, on the reverse strand, counting down.
AAGCTGGAACAGGCGAACTTATCGGAAGTACGAAGGCAGATTGGATTTTGCTTTCAAGATGCTAACGATCAGTTATTTATGCCAACTATTCTAGAGGATGTAATGTTCGGGCCGCGCAATTATGGGGTGCCGCTGGGAGTTGCGCGCGATCGAGCTTTGTCTCTATTAGCAGAATTTGGTTTAATAGAATTTGCCAACCGTTCGGCTCACGAGCTTTCTGGGGGTCAAAGAAGGTTAGCAGCATTAGCTGCAATTTTAGCATTAGAGCCGGCAATTTTAATTTTGGATGAGCCGACAAATGGACTCGATCCTTCGTGGCGGAGGCATTTGGCTAAGGTTTTGTCGCAATTGCCGATCGAGGTAATTTTGATCGCTTCCCACAACTTGAATTGGATTGGGAAAACGACTGAAAGGGCGTTAATATTGGCCGATGGTCAAATTCGGGTAGATGAGAAAACTCAAGAATTGCTAAAAGATCGATCGACTCTTGAATATTATAATTTACCACCCGATTGGTAATGAATCAGTTGTCAACTGTCAACTATCAAATAAGAAGGGCGGGCACTCTTGGCACCGCCCCTACCCACTGTCATACATCCTGTTACTGAGAAAGGCTATAATTAAGCTATTTATTTCACGTTCTAGAGGTAGATTATGGTGTTGCAGCAGCCTGCCCGTTCCATACCAGTTCCAGCTTTGGAAAGTGGCGATCGCCTGACTCGTGCTGAGTTTGAACGTCGCTATGAAGCGACACCGGAGAAATTTAAAGCAGAACTAATTGAAGGAGTAGTTTACGTGGCATCCCCTGTCAGAGTTTTTCATGGTGTTCCTCATGCAGCCTTAATCACTTGGCTGGGAGTTTATTGGACTGCCACACCAGGCGTAAGTGCTGCCGATAATACGACTACGAGGCTGGATTTGGACAATGAACCCCAACCAGATGCACTGCTGCGGATTCAAATTGGTGGTACCTCTACCATCAGTGATGATGGCTACATTGAAGGAGTACCAGAACTTGTAGCGGAAATTGCTACTAGCAGCGCCACAATTGATTTAGGGGCAAAGAAAAACGCCTACCGCCGCAATGGAGTGCAGGAATATTTGGTTTGGCAAACTTTTGAGAATCGCTTCAGTTGGTTCAGATTGCAAGCCGAAGAATTTGTGTTAATTGAACCCGATGCCGATGGCATTATCCGCAGCAACACTTTTCCAGGGTTGTGGCTAGCAGTGCCTGCGTTGTTGGAGGGCAATATGATAGAAGTGCTGAATGTGCTGCAACTAGGGATTGCTGAGGATGCGCATCAGGCGTTTATTCAGGAATTGGCAGGGCGATCGTAACTGTATTTAGGGCTTGCTGAATAATCGATCGCAAGCCAAAAACAAGGGCGATCGATAATCTGAAAGAGGGTTTAAAGATAAGTTTTTCTGTATCGCTCGCCCCTAATTATAACTATTGCTCATCTTCCACCCAA
>JAAUPI010000276.1 GCA_012035135.1 Microcoleus sp. CSU_2_2 | reverse complement strand
ACTTAAGCGACTTGCTTGTTACTTTCGCTCTGCCTGGCAGAGCAGATCCGGAGGCTCTGCCTCCTTTTACGAACCAGCTTGTAGGAGAGAGGACTGTAGGAGCTGTTTAAGTTATTAAATTTTCGTTCCTAAGATTAGCTCAAAATTCGATTGGATTAAAGTCAGGAGAATAAGTTGATAACCAATAACAACTAACCGAAAGACAATGAGCGATCGGGCTTGATACTGTGCAACTATTCAACCCAACGCACCCGCACAAAATGAGCTTCGCGTCCCCAGAAGTCGTGGGTTACGGAAATATCAACCACACTCAAATTAAACGGAATAGCAGTTGTCACATACCGCTGAGCCAGAGCTCCGACATCAGGAGCTAGCTGAGCAGCAGCAGCCGCCGCCGCACCTAAACCTAAAAGTTGTAAAATAGGCCCCTTCGGCAGGGCTAAATTGATGCCGACAGCAAGTCCAGCAGTCAGCATCATTGCCACGGACAAATTCGTTCCGCAGCGAGGATGAACGGCTAAATCCCACTCTCCACCGGCGATTCGCTGCAAAGCTGATTGTACTGCTTGCCTCAACTGCGAATCGTTGACGCGGCCGTAGAGATAAAACCCTTGGTCTGTAGACATTCCGCCCAATAATTCATTATCGGCTCTTGCTGTCGCCGTACCACTAGATTGGCTGAGTACCCAAACGGTAGCGTGTTCTAGAGCGTGAACTTGTCGCAAGGTCAAGACTTCCTTCAAGCCGGGGACAAAATCGAGTTGTCGCAACAAGTCGGCATCTTGAGTTGGTTGGGGAGCAAAGTCGAAGGGAAACTGGCCGAGTTGGGGGGAAGCAGAAGCAGTAGTTGTCATATCAAAACGCCTCCATTCAGTGGAAATTTAAGATTAGCAATTCGGTTGAGAAAAAGTCGGTCATAAATTATCAATATAGTCCTGGACGAACTGTTACAATCTAATGGACTCGTAGGGTTCGTCAGGCGAACTTCTCAAACGATGATCGAGAACTTCGCCTGACGCACCTTACTAAACGATCGCACTTATTCTACTGATTCCCAGTTTATCGTTCCAGTCGCTGGCCCTCACGGAACATTCCCGGAAATCGCCGACCTCTGGTATCGATAATTATCCCTTTGCCGTGAGGCAATCCCTTGCGTAACTCTCCCTGATAGCGGATACCGTTGGAGAACGCACAGCTACCCCTAGCATCAAGATCTTGACTAAAGAACTGTCCTGAACACCGACTACCATCAGCGCGGGTGAACACTCCCGTACCGAAAGGCTTGCCCCCCAAAAATTGACCGACAAAACGATCGCCGTTAGCAAAAATGAATTGCCCTTGTCCAGTCGGCGTACCCACTTTCCAATCCAGAGAAAACGGCCCCACATAGCGATCGCCATTAGTAAAAATAGCTGTTCCGGAGCTAATTTTGCCATCTCGGAATATGCCCTCGACGCGGGCGTCGTCCTTAAATATAAATTGTCCTCGACCGTTTGGCTGGCCGAGACGGAACTGACCTTCATAGCGATCGCCACTGGAGTATACATATACCCCGGTGCCACTGGGCAAACCGTTAACAAAGCCTCCGATGTAACTGTCGCCACCGTCGTAATCGCACCTGACCCTACCTGTAGCGATACTTGGCACGCAGCGACCGGTTTTAGCTTCTGTTCCTTGCGCCATTAAGGGCAAAGGATAAGTCAGGTTAGCACCAATTCCCAACACTGATGCAACTAATAGAGCGATTCCACTGGTCTGAGAAGGGGAAATCATTAATCAACTTTCTCCTATGCGCTTTTAGATATTATCTTCTTCTGTCCTTTGTATTTTGTCCGATTTCCGGTCAAAACTTGCCTGAAAACCTCAATTTATCCTTTACGAAACCCCTGGTTTGCCGTTGCGAAATACCCCCGGAAAGCGCCTGCCACTAGCATCGATCATCGTCCCGACACCGTGAGGCACTCCCTTGCGCAATTCTCCTTCATAGCGCGTACCGTTGGGGAAAGTACAGGAGACACTAGCATCAAGTTCTTGATTGAAAAATCTGCCGGAACAGCGAGTGCCGTCTACCCGCACCAATACCCCTGGGCCAAAGGGCGAGCCTGCAAAGAATTGTCCTTCGTAGCGATCGCCATTGGAGTAAAAGAATTGACCCCGGCCAGCGGGTTGGCTGCTAATGACATCAGTCTGAACGTTCCTGACGACTGCGAACTCTCCGACGTAGCGCTCGCCGTTGGCGAAAACCACCGTCCCAGACCTCATCGTCCCGTCTTGGAAAACACCCGTGTAGCGGGCATCATCCTTGAAAATGAATGTCCCTCTGCCATTTGGCACTCCATTCCGAAACAGTCCTTCGTAGCGATCGCCATTAGCATACACGTAGACTCCGCTACCGTCGGGCAAGCCGTTGACAAAATTCCCCTCGTAGTTATCGCCTCCCTCGTAATTACATTTCACTCTCCCCGTAGGAGGGTTGCCTTGGCAGAAGGGGGGGCGTTTTCCTTCTTCTTTTTTTGCTTCTCCTTTTTGTTGAGCCATTGATGGCTGGGGATTGAATAGATTAGTGGCGGCGCCGATGCCAGAAGCAACTAATATTGCCATCCCTAATTTTTGAATTGAACCGAGCATGAAAAATCTCCTTTGACTTTAATTACTAATAGGGATTTTATAGAACCTAAGACTTGCTGAAAAGTCTTCTATTTTTGAATCCCTCATGTTTTTTTCCAGAAGCGACTAACCAACTCTATATTAATTTTACCTTCAGATTCGAGATCGACCATAAATGCAAAAAGGCAAAAACTCTAATTTTTGCCTTTAGCATTTTTTATGCCTTACTGTCAATTTTCAGCGTCGCGCTGAGGGATTAGTATTTGGCAGACGGCTAATAACTGCATTAGCGGGTTTTTGTTCGGGGCTTGCAGGTTTTTCGCCAACAGCTTTGGCAACTTCAACGCCATTTTCCTCTAGGATTACGACTGGATCGGCTCCGGGCTTAATGTCAACCCGCTTCACCAACACTTGCCCGTTAGACAACCGCTGCCCGACTTTGACATATCGGCTAGTTGGTTCGTTCGGTACTTTCACAATCACTTGCGTCTCAGTACCCACTTTTACCACCCCGCTGACTTCAGTGCCTGTAGCGAGGTCAGTAGAAGGCGGTGGCGGCACTACTGGGATCTGCGGAGGGGGCGGGGGATTTGGGTCTACCCACTGGGGCGGGCGCTTGTCTACTGGGAGTTCCGGCAGATCCGGCACCCCTATGGGTCTAGCTGCAATTGGCTGGGGCGGGCGCGGGGGTGTTGGGCGGCGATTTTGCGGATTCGGCGCACCTAGGGGTCTAGCTGCAACGGCATTGCGGTCTCTCCAGCGGGGGGGGCGCTTATCTACTGGCAGTTCCGGCAGATCCGGCACACCTATGGGTCTAGCTGCAAGGGGTTCGAGTCCAGGCGGGGATGTACGAATGCGACCTAACTGCGGAGCATTTATCCCCGGAACTTGTCGAGGCGAGCCAATTTGCGCCCCATTGCCTCCGGGTAAGGAACCATTATTCCCACCGCGACCTAACTGAGGAGCATTTAACCCCGGAACTTGTCGAGGCGAGCCAAGTTGCGCCCCGGTGCCTCCGGGTAAGGAACCATTGTTCCCACCGCGACCTATCTGAGGAGTATTTAGCCCTGGAACTAGAGGCGTCGAGCCAATTTGCGACCCATTGCCTCCCGGCAGTAAAGGGTCTCCTGGGCGGCCTGCTACTTGCTGAGTGCCCAAAGGGGTACCCGTGGGTGAGCCGCCAATTTGGGGAGGAGCCAATAACTCTGGCAGTTTGGGTAGCACGGCAACTTGTCGCTGTGGTAGTTTGGGTAACGGATTGGCTGTCATCGGCCCTACTCCGTTGAGTCCGGGAGGGTTTTGGATCGCGATCGGCGGCAGCGGCCCAAAGGGGTCTACCTGAGAAGGAGTGGCTGTCAAAGGGCCTTGTGGCACCGGCTGAAGAGGCAGCGTTGGATTTCTGTTTTTGTTGTCGCCGATACCTGTTTGAGCTTGTTTTGCCCGTTCGTCTGGGTTGGTCGATCGAATTAACCCTGGGGGCTGGGCAGCGACCACTGGAGACTGGAAAGTCTGAGTGGCTGGGGTAGGGCTGGCAGCGGTGGTGGGAGATGGAGAAGCTGCACCAGGGCTGGGGCTGGCTGTGTTGCCACCCCCGCCGTCACCGCATCCTCCGATCGAGAAAGCTAGTAGTCCTATAGTTGCAAAGTATAAAAATTTGTGCATTGCCGATCGCCCCTAACTCCTTGATTTTAAGATCTCCAACACGGCTTTGCAATTACAGCCAGTTGTCGTTCTAAGTTTATCTGTGTTCGATGTTATGCGATCGGTTGACAATTGCCAAGTTCTTCGAGCATCGGGGCAGCCACGGGGGGCATTTCGACCTCAAAGTCTCAGATGCTGCTATTTGACCCCAAACTCGTTATTCGACTTTGAGGTCGAACCCTACAAGAGCAATGTTACAGCCCTGCCCCTCTCCCCCTTTTCAAACATCAAGGGGAGCAAACCTGGACTTGGTATAAGTCGGCTGCTTGTGGTTAATAGTCTTGACATCTGAGAGTGAATTGTGCTAATGTTCCGTTCTGATAGCAGCGATCAAGATGTCAATTCGTTATATTAATTCTGTCTACTTAACTGAAAAATTATATTTGTAAATAGGGTATTCGCATGGCACAAGCGCCTGTATCTCCTGTAGTGCTGATTATTCTGGACGGCTGGGGTTATCGTGAAGAAAAAGACGGAAATGCGATCGCCTCTGCAAAAACACCTGTGATGGACAGCCTCTGGGCTGCTTATCCGAGAACTCTGATTCAAACCTCCGGTAGAGCAGTTGGGCTGCCAAATGGTCAAATGGGGAACTCCGAAGTTGGTCACTTAAATATCGGTGCTGGCCGAGTGGTTCCTCAAGAATTGGTACGGATTTCGGATGCAGTTGAAGATGGTTCTTTGCTGAGCAATCCGGCACTGGTTCAGCTTTGTGAGAAAGTCCGGGCCACGGGCGGCAAGTTGCACCTGACAGGGCTCTGTTCTGAAGGCGGGGTTCATTCCCATCTCAGTCACATTTTGGGACTGCTGCAATTGGCAAAGGTACAGGGAATCTCTGATGTCTGCATTCACGCTATCACAGACGGCCGTGATACTAATCCGAAAGAGGGTGTCGAGGCTCTCGGAAAAATTGAAGGTTATATAAAAAAGGTAGGGTTAGGTCGGATTGCTACCATCAGCGGTCGCTATTATGCGATGGATCGAGACAAGCGTTGGGATCGGGTGCAACGAGCTTACGAGGTGATGACGACTGAAGGCGAGCCTGACAGTCGATCGGCCGTTGAGGTGTTACAAGCATCTTATGCTGAAGGGGTGACGGACGAGTTTGCGATTCCGACTCGGATTGCTCCGGGGGCGGTGACATCCGGCGATGGGGTGATTTTCTTTAATTTTCGCCCGGACAGGGCTAGAGAATTGACTCAGGCTTTTGTGGCTCCCGATTTTCATGGGTTTCAACGGCAGTTAATTGAGCCACTGACGTTTGCGAGTTTTACTCAGTACGACCCGAAGTTGTCGTCAGTAATGGTGGCTTTTGAACCGCAGAATTTGAATAATATTCTGGGCGAGGTGATCTCGAAACATGGTTTGCGACAGTTGCGGACGGCGGAAACTGAAAAGTACGCTCATGTGACTTATTTTTTTAATGGGGGTCTGGAACAGCCTTTTGAGGGGGAAGACCGGGAAATGGTGCAGAGTCCGATGGTGGCGACTTACGATGAGGCGCCCCAGATGTCGGCGGCCGAGGTTACGGATGTGGCGGTGGCGGCTATCGAGAAGCGGATTTATTCGTTTGTGGCGATTAACTATGCTAACCCGGATATGGTGGGCCATACGGGGATGATGGATGCGACTATAGTTGCGATCGAAACTGTAGATAAATGTTTGGGGCGGCTGTTGGCTGGCGTTACTAAAGCTGGAGGTACGGCAATTATTATTGCTGACCACGGCAATGCTGAGCAGATGTTCGATGAGGACGGGAATCCTTGGACGGCTCACACTACTAACCCGGTGCCGTTTATTCTAGTAGAAGGCGAAGGTCGGAAGATTCCAGGTCACGGCACTGATGTTCCTCTGAGGGCAGATGGCTGTTTGGCTGATATTGCACCGACAATTCTGGAGCTTTTGAGGTTGCCTCAGCCCCCGGAGATGACGGGACATTCTATGATTCGATCGGCTGATTTTGAAGTTCGCGCTAATCGCACTCCAGTGCGAGTCCGGTTGTAATAGGGACGCAGCAGTAGGGACACTCCAAGAGCCCATTGGTGTCAACTTAGCATCAAACCGATAGTCCGGCAGGGGTTTAAACCCCTGCCTCAAAGCGAAAGTCCTCTCAAAGAGGACTGAAGAGTTCTTGAGTCCTCAGGAGTGAAACTCCTAAGAAACT
>JAAUPI010000275.1 GCA_012035135.1 Microcoleus sp. CSU_2_2 | reverse complement strand
CTCTGCTAACAAATGACTAATGACTGATGAGAGTTATCAGTAGTTGTTTCAATTCCCCATTACCAATTCCCAATTCCCAATTCCCCATTCCCAATTCCCCATTCCCCATTCCCATTCCCATTCCCATTCCCCATTCCCCATTCCCAGTTGTCATGACTGACTCTTCCTCCTTCGCCAACACCCTTTCCGAACCGCTACGCCAGCCTTTTTGGTGGGCGGCCCTAGCTTCTATCAGCCTTCATGGAACTCTCGGAGCCAGCGCCCCTACGATCTCAAATCTAATTTATGGTGGAAATTCATCAAAAAATGGGCCTGGTTCAGTCGGATTGATCGAACTAACTCCGGCAGAAATGAGCCGCCTGCCCCAAACAATACCACCGCGATCGGCCAATTCGCGATTTGCGATCGCCCCTGTTCCCCTTCCGTCCAATACCAAGTTAGCCCCGCCCTTGCCGCCGGAACCTTCTGTTATTAACTTGCCGGCCATGCCTCCGGGAATGCCACCTCCAGGATTCTTTTCCCCTCTCCCTCTCCCATCCCCTTCATTCACAGCCCCCCCACCTCCGACTCCATCCCCAACTCTCAAAACGCCCCCACAAAAACAACAGATTGTCATCCCCCAACAGCCGAATTCCGGTCTGATTTTTCCGCCACTACCCGGTAATTTCGATCCAATAATCCCGCCCCCACCATTACCGCCGTCACTGACGGAATCGCCCCAGTTTCCAGGTGGAGATACGGAAGATGAGGCAGAGAAACTCAAAAAGATCATAGCCAGTAGAGGCGGATTGCCTCTATTTCCAGATGGAGCGCCGGTGTTTACCCCTGAGTTTCCAATAGGTAACAACAATTCTGGAGTCGAGCAACTATCAAATTTACCTGGAAAATATCCTCATAAAAATAATCAAACCACAGCAACTCCCGGAGGAATACGGGATAGCCAACCATCTGGGAACCCAGAAAATCCTGAGCCGGAACAGCCGGGTTCAAATTTATCGGGCGATCGACAAGCAATGCTTGATAGTGGAAATAAGTATATTGCCTTATTTAACGAATTTAAACGAGCTTATCCTGACTTAGTAACGACCGGGCCGACTCCTGTGAATGTCGCTTATCCGACAGCAGCTTGCTCGCAACAACTTCAAGGAGTAGCTGTGTTCGGAGCAGTTGTCAGCCCTCAAGGGTTGATCCGGGCTGAGCCTAAAACGATTGTCGCGACAGGTTATGGCATTCTTGACGACGCAGCTAAAACTGCGATTATTAATCCTTCTCTAATATTTCCAGCAGCCAGCACGCACAAGCTTTATCAGTTGGCTGTCGCCTTTACATACGACCCGAAAATCTGTGGCGGAGTTCCTCTGGCCCCACGTAGCGTTCCCACTGAGCCAAAACCAGCAGGCCAACAGGTGGCACCAGCTACCCCAACAGAGGTAAAACCGCCGTCTGAGACGTCTCCGGCAGCGCCAAACAAACCGAAACCAGCCGCCACACAGGCACCATCACCTCAACCACAACCAGCGACTCCACAGTCGCCCTCACCTCAACCACAACCAGCGGCTACACAGTCGCCCTCACCTCAACCACAACCGGCAGTCGAACCGTCGCCGTCGCCTGAGGTTGCACCTTCTCCCGTTGTCGAACCGTCGCCGTCACCTGAGGTTGCGCCTTCTCCCGTCGTCGAACCGTCGCCGTCACCTGAGGTTACGCCTGCTCCTGCAGAACCATCGCCGTCGCCTGAAGTTACGCCTGCTCCCACCACCGAACCGTCGCCGTCAACTGCACCTTCTCCCGCACCTACTCAAAATTAATGCAGGATTCACTCCCGTTATAAATTGTATGGTGCGTCGCTCGTTTAATCTCGGTCTGTAGCGAGAGTTGTACGTAGCGACGCACCCTACGTTCGCGCTTAGTTATAAATTGTAGTCGCTCGTTTAATCTCAGTCTGTAGCGAGAGTTGTACGTAGCGACGCACCCTACTTTGGCGGTTGCTATACCTTGGAAATTGGGAATCGGTAATTGTTTGGTTGTTATTTATGGGTTTTTGATGGTTAGTTTTTAGTTATCAGTTCCAATTCTCAAGTCCCAATTCCCAATTCCCCTTAAAATTTAACTTTATACAATTGAAACAGTTCGCCACTCTGCTTTTTGACTATCTTGGCGCCAGTAGTTTTAATCAATTTTTCCCAATCTTCAATTGTCTCTAAAAATACTTCACCGGCTCGATAAGTTTCCAAAATTGCCCAATCTTCCGCAAGAGGGGCTTCGGGGTTGAGGACATCAAAAACAAAGTGACCTTCGGGTTTTAAAACTCGCTTGACTTCTCCCATGACAGTCTGCCAATAGTCGATCGGATAATAACAACTAAAGCCTGTAGCAAGGCACAAATCGAACTGAGACTCCTCATAATTCAACTGATGAGCGGGGGCCCATTCGACACCTTTAAACAGCTTAGAATTGAGCTGAGGGCCGCGAGCGTTCAAGGCGTCCCGCGCTGCACTGCTGATTTCCTGACCGTAAAAAAATGCTTCCCAATCTCGCCAAGGGTAGATTAAAAAGCTGACTCCACAGCCAATATCTAAACAGCGCTGATTTTTTGGGGTTTGGCAATTTGCCAGAACGGAGAAACTGTTTTAGCTTGGAGAGTGCCGGCGACAGATTCCAGAAAAATCGGCATTGACTCCACTTCTTCGGGCAAAGCGAAGGATTCTCCTCGGTATTCGCGATCGAATCGGCTAGCAACCTGCGATAGTAAAACTTGCCAGCTATCTGATTTTCCCTTAGCAAACCAAGTTTGCTCGCTTGTATCTGCTGAGCGGTCGGACTTTTTAGACATTCTTGAATTACCAAAAATTTGGGTTTAAAGCCCCGCACTTAAGGGCAGCTTTTATCTAGGATTTTCCTTGATAAAAAGTGCTGAGGTGTTATATCATCATACCATGATAGTTAGAGAAGCCAAACTAAAAAACAGCACCAGAGGGAAATACTCAGCACTTGATAAATAGAAGTTCGATGTCAGAAATCCCCTCCTAAAAACTTCACTGTCAACTGTCAACTGTCAACTGCTTAATTCCCCATTCATGCATCGCATCAATAATCGGTTTGAGACTTGCTCCCACAGGCGTTAGCGAATATTCAACTTTCGGCGGAACTTGCAAATAAATTTCCCGATACACGATTCCATCTGATTCCATCTCCCGCAATTGCTGCGTCAGCATTTTTTGAGTAATGCCATTTACAGCTCGTTGTAGCTCGTTAAAACGCTTCACTCCTTGAAATAGCTCCCGGAGAATCAAGACTTTCCAGCGTCCGCCAATCACCTCTAGAGTTCTTTCTACAGGACAATTTGCGCGATCGATACTTGCTTTAACTTGCATAGTATTTTTGGGTAGTAACTTTTTGGGTACTACCTTACTTAAAAGTGCGTACTTCCCATCATAGCTTTACTCGGTCTAAACTTGAAATATACCAAAAACACCCAGATTGGTTTCACCGAGGATTGAGAAAATGATTGCCATTCGCAAAAGTGAAGCAAGAGGACACGCAAATCACGGTTGGCTGGACAGTTATCACACATTTTCTTTTGCCAATTATTACGACCAAAATCATATGAATTTTCGCTCTTTGCGGGTAATTAATGAAGATATCATTAACCCCGGCAAAGGTTTCGGCACTCACGGACATCGAGACATGGAAATCATTACTTATGTACTAGCAGGCGCATTAGAACATAAGGACAGTTTGGGTACTGGTGCAGTAATCAAACCGGGTGAAGTGCAGCGGATGAGTGCAGGGACGGGCATTCAGCACAGCGAATTTAATCACTCAAAAACTGACCCTGTTCATTTGCTGCAAATCTGGTTGTTACCGGATACCAATGGATTGTCACCCAGTTACGAACAGCAGGATTTTCCCGTAGCAGAAAGGCATGGAAAACTGCGTTTGGTTGCAGCGCGAGATGCTAGATATGGTGCTGTAAAAATCCATCAAGATGTCGATTTGTATGCGGCTGTTTTGGATAAAAGCTCGCGGGTTGCTCATACTTTGCAGGCAAATCGCCATGCTTGGTTGCAAGTAGCGCGTGGCTCAGTTTTGCTCAATGGTTGGCTTTTAGAAAAAGGCGACGGGGCGGCGGTTAGCGATGAGTCGGAGTTGGTTGTTGAAGCTACAGAAGATGCTGAAATCTTGCTATTCGATTTAGCATAAGATTGTCGTAAAAACCGTTAACCGTAGGGTGCGTCAGGACGCAGCTAACAAGCTTGTAGAAAATCATCCATCCTGACGCACCTTCTTGTTGGGATCAAGAGTAATTAACGGCAAAACAAAGGATTTAAGTAAACCTAGCTAAAAAACAGAATACCCAAAGTCTCAACTTCTTCCAGAAGTCGAGCATCTAATAGCCTAATTACTTCGCCTTCACCACCAACACCGAACAGTGAGCATCCGCCACTACTTGAGAACTCACCGAACCCTCCAAAATCCGCTTGACACCAGTCAAACCCCTACAGCCGATCGCAATTACATCTACTTTATAGATATTAGCCAACCGCACAATTTCTTCGGCTGGTTCCCCCGAAACAATCTCCAATTCGCTCTCGCAAGGCAGGTTTTCCTGATAAGATTGCAGCAACCTTTCCACCTTTCGGTAAGGTACCTCATCTCCCTGAGCGTGAGGTCGATCGACCACCGTCTCAAAATCAGACATTCCCGAAGTCACAACATGAACTAGAATCACCTTTGTTGTAGGTTCTAGCTGGAATTTTCCTACAGCTTGCAACACCTGTTCGGCAAATTCTGAATCGTCGATCGCTACCAAAACTGTTTTCAATACCATGCAATTTTAAATCTCAGACTAGATATTAAATTTTTAGTTGGCTGGTGGGAAGTAAAAGTTATTAATTTCTCTAGCAATCCTCAATGATTCAGAAAAGTGTGATCGTCTCGCTTGCGTATTGCGTAGAAAATCTCAACAATTTTTCACTTTCCACCAGCACGACCATCTAAAATCTACCATCTAGAAGCTAAAATTCTTCATCCTCCTCATTTTCAATCCGCAGTCGCACCGAATCAGCGTGAGAAGGTAGCCCCTCTGCTTCGGCCAAAACATTAATAGCTTTACCCATCTTTTTAAGTGCAGCAGGCGAATATTGAATCAAACTCGAATGCTTCATAAAAGTTTCTACTCCCAGAGGCGAAGCATACCTAGCAGCCCCAGAAGTCGGCAAAGTGTGATTTGGCCCTGCCAAATAGTCTCCCACGGCTTCCGGCGTCGAGCAGCCCAAGAAAATCGCCCCAGCGTGGCGAATTTGGTCTAGCAAAGCCCAGGGATCTGCAACTTGCAATTCCAAGTGTTCGGGAGCAAACTCGTTAGAAAGTTCCGCCGCCGCTTTGAGCGAGTCAACTACCACGACTAAACCATAGTTGACGATCGCCTTTTCTGTTAAAATTTGGCGCGGGTGATTTGCCAACTGTCGATTGACTTCCGCAACCACCTTCCGAGCCAACACCGAATCCGCCGTCAGCAAAATCGCCGACGCCATCGAATCATGTTCGGCTTGAGCCAACATATCCGCAGCCACGTATACGGGATTTGCCGAGCCATCTGCTATAATCAGCACCTCCGACGGCCCCGCCAGAGAATCAATGCCCACATTTCCATAGACCAATTTTTTAGCAAGGGTAACGTAAATATTCCCCGGCCCAGTAATTAAATCTACCTTCGGAATAGTTTCCGTACCGTAGGCCAAAGCTGCGATCGCCTGGGCCCCACCTACCCGATAAATCTCATCAACTCCTGCTTCCTGAGCCGCTACGAGCACCGCAGGATTCATTTTTTTCTCCTGTCCGGGGGGAGTACACATCACCAGTCTCGGTACAGAGGCGACCTTGGCAGGCACCGCATTCATCAGCACCGAACTCGGATAAGCAGCCTGGCCACCAGGAATGTAAATTCCCGCGCGATCGACCGGCGTATACCGCTTGCCCAAAACAATCTCGTCATCGCCAAACTGTACCCAAGATTTTGGGACGCGCTGTCGGTGAAACGCCTCTATCTGTTTGCAAGCCGTGCGGATTGCATTTAATAATTCCTTAGACACCTGTTGATAAGCAGCATCCAATTCGGCGCCACTCACACGCAATTCTTCCGCATTTAGGATTATGCGATCGAATTCAGCAGTATAGTGCAGCAGGGCCTTATCGCCTTTGCGCCTTACAGCTTGCAGCACCTCCCGCACGGTGGCTTCTTTGTGAACGACAAGTTCGTCATGGGTGCGAGCGCAGATCCGTCGCAGTTCAGCTTGTGCCTCAACCCACTGAGTAATGATTCGCAGCATGGAGATTAGGAATGCGTTCCTTAGGAATTGCCCGCCTGAGAACCGGGTGCGGAGGGAGAAGATCCGAGGGGGAGAGGGGAGAGTTGGGGAGGGGGAGAGGGGGAGCATTCGGAAAATCTTCCTTCTTCCTTCTTCCTTCTCTCTCTCTCT
>JAAUPI010000274.1 GCA_012035135.1 Microcoleus sp. CSU_2_2 | reverse complement strand
AAACTCCGAAAAGCCTGCTCTACTTGAGACAGGCTTTGATCAGCTCTCACTGTTTCTATTGGCGATAAAACTTCAGGTTCTACTGAAGTCCGAATCACATACAAACCGTCAAGTGCTGCTTCGCTTTCAATGCTTTGGGTGTTTCTTTCATAAATTCTGGCGACGATCATCGCCAATACTAATATGCCACGAGCGCTGAGCAAAAAGTCTGAAAACAATCTTAAGATACATGGGTACGCCATCGGATGTGACAAGCTGTTATTCACTTATAGCGTAAGGGTTTGCAAGATTTGAACATCCCCTCTACTGGGGGAACTTCAGTTTAACAGCCAAACTTAACTATCACCTCCCTCCCCAAAATTCGATCGCCCTTTTCCCTTCTCTCCCCCCCTCAATCCCGAAATTATTCCCCTAGACACTGGTGTGCCCGGTCAACAGCGCTATCCTAGTAGTTATTAGCCCTCATACCCGATCGACCCGGAGGCCACTACGTGTTCAGCCTAGTTCAAACCACTTCTCGCCAAGGAGAAATCCTAGAGGTCGTCTTCCGTAACGGTTGGGACTACATGAAAAGCCTCCTCACCGGCCGCAAAACCGACGAACCCAGTCTGCCGCCCCCAGCAGTTCTCCGCAACATCCTGATCGAATTAGGCCCAGTTTTTGTAAAATTGGGACAATTGCTGAGTACCCGTCCCGACCTTTTACCCCCCGCCTACCTCGACACCCTCTCCTCCCTGCAAGCGGATGTGCCGCCCGTACCGTGGTCGGAAGTAGAAGTGATTATCCGCGAAGAACTCAAACAGTCGATCGAAGAAACCTTCTCCAAATTTAACACTCAAGCCGTCGCCGCAGGTTCGATCGCCCAAACTCACAAAGCCACATTAAAAGATGGTCGCGAAGTCGCCCTGAAAGTGCAACGTCCCGGTATTGAAATCATCATCGAACGAGATATTGCCGTTCTCAAAGCCTTAGCAGAACTCGTTGCTCTCACCGATTTCGGTCAACAATATGATATCGTCGCCCTAGCAGAAGAATTTGCCACCGCCTTGCGTGCAGAACTCGATTTTATTCAAGAAGCCAGCTACACGGACGAACTCAAACGCAACCTTTCTAAAAGTCGCTGGTTCGACCCTCAACAAATAGTCGTCCCCGAAATTCAGTGGCAATTAACCACCAAAAAATTATTAGTAATGGAGTGGCTCGACGGCGTACCGATTTTGTTAGGCGACTTGCAAGGACTTCGCCACAAAGGAGATGCCGACGCCGAACGCGAAGAAATTACCACCCTGCTTTGCCGTGCTTTCTTTCAACAGTTGTACATCGATGGATTCTTTCACGCCGACCCGCATCCCGGTAATTTATTTTATCTCAAAGACGGGCGCATAGCGCTGCTAGACTGCGGCATGGTCGGTCGATTAGACCCGCGTACTCAGCAGAGTTTGACCGAAATGTTACTGGCAATTGTCGATTTAGATTCTCAGCGCTGCACTCAATTAACCTTGCAAATGGCAGAATTTGCCCAGCCTACAAGTTTGGCTAATCTAGAAAATGATTTAGCTAGAATGCTGCGCAAGTATTACAACGTCAGCCTGTCGCAAATGAACTTGTCGGAAATCTTTTATGAGATGCTGGCAATCACTCGCAAAAATAAAATTAGGCTACCTAGCAACCTCGGTTTGTATGCCAAAACTCTTGCTAATTTGGAAGGTCTAGCACGCGCTTTCAATCCTCGATTTAACCTTGTAGAACAAGTTAAGCCGCTGATGACGGATTTATTTCGGCGTCAGTTATTCGGTGAAGATCCGGTGCAAGCTTTGCTGAGAACAGCGCTGGATCTGAAAAGTTTGTCTCTGCAATCTCCCCGGCAATTAGAAGTGCTTTTAGACCGAGTTACTTCGGAGACTTTGAAGTGGAATTTAACGGTAAAAGAAATCGATCCGTTGCGCCGCACTTTGGGAGATTCGGCGAATCGACTTTCTTTTAGTATTGTGGTAGGTTCGCTGATTGTGGGGGCGGCAATTATTTCTTCTAATGCTCAAACTGCTCAACTATCTTTTTTGAGCAATGGTTTGTTTGCAGCCGCGAGTTTTTTGGGTTTGTGGTTAATTATTAGTATTCTTAGGTCTGGTCGTCTGCGGGGATGATTGTACAAACTCGCGTCAGGTGCGCCGCTTTCGACAATCTGCAAGTTCTATTGAACATCTGGTGGCGACGCACCCTACGTGAGTCCGCAGTACAAACTCGCGTCAGGTGCGTTGCTTTTTACAAGCGATCGCCCGATCGCATCTATTGTGGAAAACTTGCCTATTTCTGTGGAAAACTCACATTTTTCTGTGGAAAAGCATAACAGAATTAGATGCTATTTTTTTCAACACCATTGATATCATTTAAAGATTTCCAGGAATTGCCGTAAGTAAAAGTACCTTCTTCCCTCTTCCTTCATGTTTCAGCATCATAACTAATTCGATCGCTCTCGTAAGCAGGAGGCTCAACATGAATTAAAATCCGCACAGGGCTGAAACGTTCCTCCAAGCGGGCTTCAACTTCTTCTGTAATCCCGTGAGCAGTTTTCACATCAGCCGCATCGACAATCATGTGCATTTCCACAAACACTTGACGCCCGACAACGCCACGAGAGGCGATCGAATGACAGTTGATAACCCCCGGTACCTTGATCGCGATCGCATGAATAATCTCCGGTGCGATCGCCATTTCATCCACCAGCCAAGGCAGATTTTCTGTCAAAACCTTCCAACCACTATGAAATACCAACAATGCAACTGGAAAAGACAACAACACATCCAGGGATTGCAATTGAGGTATATTCCAAACCTCTCCTTGCCAAACTCCAATCAACCCCGCAATTACCATAATTGTCACCCAAACATCGCTCATTGTATGTTGAGCATCCGCCACTAAAATCGCGCTACCAAGGCGTTTACCCACCCTGCGCTCGTAAAAAGTCACAAAAATATTGATGCCCAATACAATCAGCAAGATCCACAGTTCATTTGGGGATATTTTGACAACTGTGCCACCTTTTAGTAACCTTTCGATAGCACCGCTGAGAATTTCAAAACAAGCAATTCCCAAAAAAACCGCAATTCCCAGAGCTCCGATCGCATCAAATTTCTGATGCCCGTAGGGATGATCGCGATCGGGCTGCGGATTGGCATAATGATTAGTCACCAATCCTAAAATATTATTAGCGCTGTCCGTGACACTGTGCAAGGCATCTGCTAGCAAACTTAGGGAACCTGTGACGCATCCCACGACTGCTTTAATTGCCATCACCAGCAAATTTAGCAATAAGGTAATTATTAAAACTTTTCGGACTTCAGAACGGTTATCGGCTACCATAGAATCTCCTCGATCGGCAATTAAGTTACTATCTGTATTAGTAAGGTGCGGTGTGCTTCGCCCTACCAGTAGAGTTTGTGTATAAGTCCTAATTTAGTTTAAAGCTAATTAGAGTCATAAAAAGTTAAAAATTTTGCTAGCTAAAGCTTGTAGCGAGATTGAGATTCATTAATTTTACCGAGCTTATTGAGATTATTTATAATTAATTGCATTCTCCGAACCTAATTTTGTCAGAAGATGCTGCCTTTGAGTTAAGCTATCTTTTAGCATTAACAATTGCGTGTTAAATTTCATTGCTTATGTCTGTTGCTCAATTTACGCTGAATTTAGGCGATGGTTCTGTCTCCTTTAGCTTTTCCCCCCAAGCTGCGCGGGATTTGCAAAGTGCGATCGCCGCTTTGATGGAAAGTCTCAAAGCAGTAGCGGCCAAAACTGCTGGCGCCAAAGCCTCTCCCCAGAAACCAATGGAATACCGCTATGCAGGGGAGGTATTTTTTGAGGTTTTCTGCAATCCCAATATCTGGCCGACACCCTTTGCTGCGAAAGTGCTGATTACTGTTAGGGACGATCGCGTGCGCGTCACCACCGAAGCCGAACTTAGCCGCCTGCGCGACGATTTAGGTCAATATCTCGAACAAGTCGGTTGAGTATCTCAACGAGTCCTGGACGCACGTCGAAGCCAAAAACCGGGTTTATTCGTAGATATCTAATAGACCTCTCCAACAAAGAATAAAAAGCTTTGGGAATCGATGTAGGGGTGAAGCTTCATGGGGACAATTTATGCCCAAAAGCGGAGATTTTATGTCATGAAGCTTCACCCTTCCCCAGCAGGTATAATCTCGTGGGTGGCTCTAATTTCTTTTTAGCAGATATCTAATTGAGAATCTTCGATTTTTCAGATAAACCGGGTATTATACACTAAATTAGACACGATCTATTGAGCAATTTTGCCTGTACCAGCAGCGCATTGTATAACCCCATTGGCATTCATTGGATTAGCTGGTTTAATCTTGCCAGGAACAACATCTCTCTTATATTCGATTCTCAACATATCATCAAATTTGCGGTAATCCGTAGCTGCGATCGTGTGACCCAGCTCGGTAATTTCGATAAAATTTTCCAGTAAAGGTAATTAGGAATAAAAATTTTCTGAGTTCATGATCTGATTTTCCACATTCGCTATTAGAATAAGTGAAGCCTTTTAGCATTAGCGTTTGTAACTATTTGTGTCTGAATTACAGAAGCCATCTCGTTCTCTAGCAGGCATTGCCAGCATTGTCGCAGTCGCCACTCTGATTAGCAAAGTTTTCGGGTTAGTGCGCCAAATTGCGATTGCCGCAGCCTTTGGAGTCGGTGTCGCCGTCGATGCCTACAATTATGCCTACGTCATTCCCGGTTTTTTATTTATTTTACTCGGAGGCATCAACGGGCCATTTCACAGCGCCATAGTCAGTGTTTTAGCCAAACGCGACAAAAAAGAAGCAGCACCCTTAGTCGAGACTATTACTACTTTAGTCGGTGGCTTATTGTTGTTGGTAACGATCGCTTTAATTATTTTTGCCGATCCGCTGATGGATTTGGTAGCACCTGGATTAAATAGAACACCATCCGGTTTAGAAATCAAAGCCATCGCCATCCAACAATTTCGGATTATGGCACCGATGGCATTACTTTCAGGCTTAATCGGCATTGGTTTTGGCACTCTCAACGCCGCCGATATGTACTGGCTGCCATCAATTAGCCCTTTATTTTCCAGCGTTGCACTTGTCGGCGGTTTAGGCATTCTCGCACTGCAACTCGGAGATAAAATCACTCAGCCAGAATACGCATTAATTGGCGGCTTAGTCTTAGCTTGGGGAACCCTAGCGGGAGCAGTTTTGCAGTGGTTGGTGCAACTAGCAGCGCAGTGGCAAGCCGGATTAGGTAAATTGCGTTTGCGATTTAATTTTAAACGGCCTGGAGTTCAAGAAGTAGTGAAGGTGATGGGACCTGCTACTTTGTCATCAGGAATGCTCCAAATTAATGTTTATACCGACCTATTTTTCGCATCATATATCCCTCAAGCTGCGTCTGCTATGGGTTATGCGGGCTTGTTAGTTATGACACCTTTAGGGATTATTTCTAATGTAATTCTAGTACCATTTTTGCCGATATTCTCTCGCCTCACCGATCCGCAAGACTGGCCGGAATTAAAAGATAAAATTCGTCAATCTTTAATTTTGACTGGCCTCACGATGCTGCCATTGAGTGCTTTAATGGTGACACTTGCTGGACCGATCGTCCGGATTGTTTATGAACGCGGTGCTTTTGATCTGTCAGCCTCGCAGTTTGTCACGCCGATATTAATGGCTTACAGTATTGGAATGTTTGTTTATTTAGGTCGCGATGTTTTGGTAAGAGTATTTTATGCTTTGGGAGACGGAGAAACACCTTTTAAGGTCAGTATTATAAATATTTTTTTAAATGCTTTGTTGGACTATTTATTAGTAACAGTTTTTGGCGCACCCGGATTAGTTTTGGCGACGGTGGGAGTGAATCTGGTTTCGATGATTATGTTTTTATACTTATTAGATAAAAAACTAGGTGGGTTGCCTTGGCGGGAGTGGAGTTTGCCATTTCTGGGGTTAGCTTCTGGAAGTTCTTTAACGGCTTTTGTGGCTTTGGCTACTCTGCAAGGATGTCAAAGAGTTTTGGGTACTGAAGGTTTGGTAATTCAATTAGTGCAGTTGAGTGTAGCAAGTTTCGCAGGGTTAGGAGTTTTTGCCGTGTTTGTCAGTCAGATGAAGTTACCGGAATTTGAGATGTTTGTCGATCGCATTAAACAACGTTTTGGCAGATAAATATCCGCAACTTCTGACTGATTTAAAGAATTAAGACAAAATACGATCGCCCTTACACCCAAACCAACACCCATCCGAGTCCATCTGCTATAAGTTCCGACTAATAGACATCTGGCAAAAAGCCACTCAAGGGCAGGCGAGACGCCTACCCCACAATAATTTTTGGAGATGTCTAATGCCCATCTCCTAAAAAGAAATTAGGCGATCGCGATCGAGATCGATCTGCGGGGAGGGTGAAGCATTTGGACACAAACTAAGGAGGGTTGGGGACACAGACTATCGCCCAAATGCTTCACCCCTACATCGAT
>JAAUPI010000273.1 GCA_012035135.1 Microcoleus sp. CSU_2_2 | reverse complement strand
CGGGTTGTTCATCCCCGTTATAAACTGTATGGTGCGTCGCTCGTTTAATATTGGTTTATAGCGAAAATCATTCGTGGCGACGCACCCTACGAGACTGCTGATTATAAAGGGGGTAAGTAACCCGGATTTAGTATAAATCCTCATCCTAAAAACCCCACTGTCAACTGTCAACTATTTAACGTACTTTTATTCGACTATGCCCGCTGCCCGCTGACGCGGACTAATAATAAAGGGGGTATTTGAGTCGGATTCGATCGAATACCAATTCCAAAAATTATAGCAACCGCCACATGGATTAGGAAATAAATAAGCTCATGAATATATCCACAGACTCGCCATGATAAATGATCTAACTGTCAACTGTCAACTGTCAACTGCTATAACCTACTATCTTAAATATATTGTTGACAATTTGTAGCAAGACTGCTTACAATTAGTATTAATTCCTGTCGCCTCTTTGGCCAGAGACAGCAGGAAATGAAAACAGTAGAATCAGAAATTTGCTCAATACGATTGAGCGCAAAAGTGTGTGCATCCGGTTGATCCCGGATACACACGCTCATTTCTTAGACGATCGGTTCAAAAATGAAATGCGAGGCGTTAAATGTACGCACCCCTTGAACCACAGCTAGCGTTTCCGCTTGAGCGATCGGAATTCCGACTTCAGGCTTGACGTAGATCCGGGTACTCGGAGTAGCAACCCCGCCAACTGTAAGCGAGATGTTCTGGAACCCTAACTGCTCAAAGGTAATCCCCTCCACTAAGAAGAGGTCAGTCCCTTTTACGAAGTCAACGATGTAGTCACCAACAGGAGGCGAGACGATCGGCTCACCAATTACAGGTGGCTCTGGTATGAATCCTGTGTACAGCAATTGGAAGTAATCAGTGTCAGCCCCGCCAGTCAGCGTGTCGCGTGTGGTTTGGGTTTCTGCATCTTCACCACCAAAGAGTACATCAAAGCCAGCGCCACCGATAATCCGATCGACCCCTGCACCGCCATCTAGGAAGTCATCGCCAACACCACCATTGAGGATGTCATTGCCAGCGAGAGATTCAGCTACACCCACGTCGCCGTAGATGGTGTCATTGCCACCGAGGCCACTGAGGTTGTCATTGCCCTCACCACCATCGATGTAGTCGCCTTCAGTGCCACCTCTGATGGTTTCTAAGCCACCACCACCGATCAGCGTACTCGATCCAGTGCCGCCATCAAGGATGTCGTTACCGTCGCCACCGTCGATGTAGTCAACACCGTCTCCGCCACTGAGGGAGTCATCACCACCATAGCCAAATATCTGGTCATCGCCAGCTTCGCCTCTGATGGTATCGTTGAAGCCTTGTATAGTATCGTTAGCTTCGCCGTAAATAGTATCGTTGCCCTGTCCACCGACGATCGAGTCAGCACCACTCGGAGATATACCCATTGCGTCGTCGCCGTACAGCACGTCGTCATAGAAGCTACCAATCACGGTGTCATTATCAGCACCGCCCTGAGCAGTATCCCCTAAGCCGCCATATACCAAGTCATTACCAGCACCACCATCGATGAAGTCTTTGCCATCGACGCCATCGATAGCACTCGTCCCACCATAGAGGGTGTCATCGCCATCATCACCATACACCTCGTCTTCGCCTACATCCCCAAATACCCTGTCATTACCGTTACCACCAAACAGGGTGTCTTTATCGTTCCCGCCTCGGAGCAGGTCATTACCGCCTTTACCATCTATGAAGTCGTCGCCACCTAAGCCGTTAATCGTGTTGGCTAGATTGTTTCCCATAAGGGTATCGGGTCCTTGAGTTGCCATGATTGATTCCTCTTTTTTTGTGAAATAAATTGGGTTATGTCTGAAAGTGCGCTATTCACCAACAAATCCGATGACTTGTTGCTTTTCTTTTGTTAATCTCCCCGTCTCTCCCCCTCTCCCAGATTTAGGAGAGGGGCACCAAAGGCATAGAGAGGAGAAATAGAAGGTTCGTAATCATCTAAGAAACTCCTAACAGGACTTACAAGGCCACAAAGTCTGCTGCTGTGAACCGTCCGGGGAGTAACCCAGCCACAACCCCTAATTCTTCGCCAGTTGCAGTCACGACGACTCGAGTGCTACCTGTAGAAACACCACCAATGTTGAGATTGACGCGGCTGATTGTCAGGGCTTCAAAGCTGAACCCTGTTTGCAAGAAGTCAATGCCATCTTGGAAGTCAGAGATGTAGTCGCCCGGTTGCCCACTCAACCCTGAGTCTTCTAGGCGGAAGTAATCACCGCCCGTGCCACCGATTAGCGTGTCTCGCTGGGTTTGACCGGATATGTCATCGCCACCATAGAGAGTGTCGCTGCCAGCCGCACCCAGAATGCGATCGACTCCAGCACCTCCATCAAGGAAGTCATCGCCAGCACCGCCATTGAGGGTATCGTTGCCAGCGAGAACATCTATTCCGTCACCCTCAATGATGTCGTTGCCATCACCCCCTAATAGGCTGTCGGCTCCTTCTCCACCCTCGATTAAGTCAACATCGAGTCCGCCGGTGACAGTATCGTTGCCAGTACCGCCCAAGAGAGTATTAGAGTCAAGCCCACCATCGAGGATGTCATTGCCGTCTCCGCCTTCGAGGTAGTCAATCCCGTCTCCGCCACTGAGGAAGTCATTACCCGCAAAGCCAAAGATGTTGTCATCGCCAGCATCGCCCAGCAGCGAGTCATTGCCCCCGGCACTTAATGTATCTGCATCACCGTAAATGGTGTCGCTCCCATCTCCACCCAGGATGGTGTCAGCACCCGCGACGCTCAAGGAGTCTTCGCCTAACAGGAAGTCATTGCTCAGGCTGCCATCCAGGAAGTCATTGCCACTACCGCCTTGAAGCGTGTCTTCAAAAAAGCTACCTGTTATGGTATCTGAGCCTTCTTCCCCGTTGAGGGAACCTTCACCTGAAAGAACGTCATTGCCACTGCCCCCAAATACTTCATCTTCCGATCCACCAAAGAGGAAGTCGTTACCAGTACCACCAATCAGGGTGTCTTTGCCTTCTCCACCATCGAGGGTGTCATCACCAATACCACCGTCGAGGAGGTCATCGCCTGCTTCACCGAAGAGGCGATCGTTACCGCCCCCACCAAGCAAATCATCACCGCCATCCCCACCTTGGATGAGGTCATTGCCACCTAAGCCGGATAGGATATCATCTCCTGCAAAACCCCGTATTGTGTCGGCTTGGGCGGTTCCGTTGAGAGTATCAGGACCCTCTGTTCCATTTCTGATTGCCATTATTTACCTCGTTTGATTAGATGAATTTGTGTTGAATCTGGAAGTGCTGAATGCACAGTCACGGAGGGTAGGCACGGGGGCACTACCCCTACACCTTTTTCCTGCTTCTCGATCGATCGGAAAGTATCAAGTGAACAGGAAGGTAGTACCGGCTGAGTTGGCAATATTGGTAGCGATATCCGCTGGAGTAAAGTTGGTGGCAATCAGGTTGAGTAAAACCGTACCTGTTCCAAAACCAGCGTTTCCGGCGATGTTGTCGCCGACTATGAACTGGGTATTAGTCCCCGTAGGGGTGGTGACAATACGCACATCCACTGCCGCAATACCACTGAACGAAAGGAAGTCTCCCCCTGCTCCTGTGATAAATCCGTTAATTCTGTCTAAACCATCGCCGCTGGCATAGTGAATCGTATCGCTGCCTATACCGCCTGTAATGGTGTCATTGCCCATACCACCCTTGAGGCTATCGGCACCTCCTGCTCCTAGGAGGATATCGGCACCACCATTGCCAAGCAGGGTATCGTTGCCAAGTCCGCCATTCAGGTTATTATTCCCTTCGTTGCCTGTGATGGTATTGGCGAGTCCGTTGCCAGTGCCGTTGAGTGCAGTGTTTGTCAGAACCAGGTTTTCCAAGTTACTGGCTAAGGTGTAGTCGATGCTAGATTGAACTGCATCGGTTCCTTCATTCAGGTTTTCTGTAATGCTATCTCCGATGCTATCGACGATGTAGGTGTCGTTGCCTGTCCCACCGCTCATAGCATCGCTACCGGTGCCACCATCGAGAGTATCATCTCCAGCAAGGCCACTCAGGATGTCGTTACCACCAGCACCGTTGAGGCTATTGTTGGCATCGTTGCCTGTGATGATGTTGTCAAGTTCGTTACCTGTGCCATCTTGGGCAGTACCGATCAAGGTGAGGTTTTCCAGATTGCTGCCTAAGGTATAGGTGGAGGCACTAGACTGAACTGCATCTGTACCCTCGTTGACGTTTTCTATGATGCTGTCGCCTGTGCTATCAACTATGTATGTGTCATTGCCTGTCCCACCACTGAGTGCATCATTGCCAGTTCCGCCATTGAGGGTATCATTTCCACCCAGACCACTCAGGGTATCGTTGCCGTCACCTCCGTTGAGGTTGTTGTTGGCATTGTTACCAGTGATATTGTTACCAAGGGCGTTACCAGTGCCGTTGAGGACGTTGCCCAGCAGGATCAGGTTTTCTACGTTATTGGGCAAAGTATAGTTAGCGTTAGCGCGAACGTTATCCGTGCCTCCGTTAGCGTTTTCGATGATGGTATCGCCAGTAGTGTAGACGTAGGTGTCGTTGCCACCCCCACCGTTCATCCGATCGCTACCGGCACCGCCATCGAGGTAATCATTTCCGCCACCAGCACTGAGAGTGTCGTTGCCTTCATTGCCAAACAGGTTATCGTTGGGGCTGGTGTCGGTGCTGCTGTTGAGAACGTTATCGCCGGCATCACCAATATAAAGCCCGATCGCATCAACTGCGATCGCACCTGTGAGATCCGCACCCAAGAAATTGGCACTGGAAAAGTCGCCTTTCGACAAGTCAGCGTTACTTAAGTTGGCATCGGTGAAATTTGCACCAATTGCAGATCCGCTGATAGAGATGCCTCCTGCGTCAGCTTGCGTGAAGTTTGCGCCATCCAAATTACTGCCAGAGAATCTCGCTCCAGTCAGATTCGTAACTGTTGCAGTACCATTGGCAGCAACAAAAGGACTGAAGTTAGAGTTGCTAAAATTGACATCTTCTACCAACAAATTACTCAGATTCGCACCCCGAAAACTGGCATTAGTGGCAGTTGATGGATCGAGGGGGTTGCTATCACTCAACGCAACGCCACTCAAATTAGCTAGGTCAAAAACCGCGTTTTGGAGGGTAGCATCTGTAAAGTTTGCCAGTTGAAAATCGGCGCCCGTAGCGTTCACATTAACCAGGACAACGTTTTCAATATTCGCATCCAAGAAACTGGTATTGACCAGAGTTGCCCCAGTGAAATCGGCTGCTTTGAGATTCGCTTTGAACAAATCAGCCCCAGTAAAGTTTGCCCCAGTCAGGTTGGGTGGCTCGGATTGTTCGCCATTAATATTGGCTTCTCGCAGATTAGCATTGGTCAGGTTGGCATTTGATAAGTTGAGATTGAATGTGTTGATCAGCGACATATCAGCCTGTCTGAGATCTGCGCCGCTGAGATTGACATTCTCTAATGTTGCTAAGGATAAATTAGCAGGCCCAAAGTTGACATTTGGGGCAAAGATAGCTTGATTGGCATTAACACCGATCCAAGTAGATCCAGAAAAGTTGGTGCCTCTGAGTTGGGTGCGAACCCCCGCATTGTTGGGATCGAACCGGACATTTTCAAGTCTGGTTGCGATAAAGGTCGAGCCGTTGCGGTTAGCACCTCTTAAGCTAGTTCCGACTAAGTTTTGTCCGTCATAATTTACCACTGCCATAATGCAATCCTTCCAGAAGTATAATAGCTACGCTTGGATTCACGTAACTTGAATAATGAATTTTGTTCCAGTGAGTTCAAGTAGTTCGGTTTGTCAAAGTTTTCCGAAATACTATCGCATCAAATTAAGCCCGTTACATCGAACTCAAAAATCTCAACTTTCCTAATTCGCAAACAATTTTATAAACAGTCAATCTTCGCGATCGCAAGCTGTTTGTATTCATTAGACATCTCCAGGAAATAGTTTTTGTCTATACAGGACAAGGCTTTACATTCTTTTTGGGAGATGTCTATTTATCAGCCAAATTAAGCACTCAAAAGTTTTTTGACTTACTTAAATCTCTGACTCACCTTATTTAAGTTGAATAGATTGTGTTTGTCAAGGATTATGAGAATTTTCTTATAATTATTCTCCTGCTACAAATCACAAATTAATCAAGCTTAAAAATCCACAAAAAAGACTAGAAGCAATGCTTTTTTGCTTGCTACTAATCTCTTTTGATTTATTTATAAATAGACAGCAAAAATTAAATGAAGACATCTATTATTTGAAAAACAGAGTCAACATGATGCTATTTTTGCAAATTTTGACAAACAATTACATAGCCCGATTAATGTATAACCACCTCCTTAAGTTCTGCATTTCTCACTCTGTGGAGCGAGATATTAGGAAAACTGGAAGATAGGAATATTGCTTGGATTGATATTGGTGGTGATGTCAGCCGAGGTAAAGGGAGTATTGGCTAAGGTAATCAACACAGCACCTGTACCAAATCCTATATTGCCCGCAATACCGTCTCCGACTCGGAACAAAGTGTTGCTGCCGGATTGGACAACATCGATCGCAGCAATGCCACTGAAGGAAATGATGTCTCCCCCTGTTCCGGTCAGGAATT
>JAAUPI010000027.1 GCA_012035135.1 Microcoleus sp. CSU_2_2 | reverse complement strand
GTCGCCCGTTAATCAGTAAAGGGACAAATCCCGGCTGATTTGAAGTTAACGCCACTAAATTATTCAATCCTAAATCTATACTAGCTACTGATTCTTTTGGGTTTTCATCCAGGGGGGACTCCGGTTCATTGTAAATTACCTCAATCACATAGGAATCACATTTGGGAACCAATCTAACTTGACAAATTTGATCGGGTTTTACCTGGGTTTTAATTAAAATATTAGTCCCTGAAAGCTGGATAATTCCTTTCTTCAATTCCTTGCTACTAATTGCCTGAATCGTATAAATGAGAATGTTTCGTCCTTTGATTTTATCTTTGTACTTGGGTAATTTTGGACGACCAGTAAATTTTGTGGGTTCAGTTTTGTAAGCTTTGACTGCTTCAAAAAAAGCTTGCCAATTCTGGTCCAATATCATTAATATTTGTTGACTTACCTTGGCTGGTAATGCCTGATATGCTGGATGAGATTTCATTAACTGAGCCATTTTGTGGTAATTGAGATACCCCCATCCGTATACGAAGTTTTGGCGAATTACGTAGTTAGCGGCGTTGTAAAGATTTTTAGATTGAAAAGCTAAGGCATCAATCGGGGCGAAACGAGGTTCTGTGGATTTAATGATGTGTCTCTCTGCTAGTCGCATTCAGACTCTCCATTTTTTAACGATTGCAATAATTCTCGCTTGTTCATCCTTTTGACTATATGATACTACCTTTGCTTACTCTTGCTTACAAACTTAATAAAGTTTTATAATACTCGATTTGAGTGCAAAAGAGAGAACAAGCTGTGACTAATTTTGTAAATCGATCGCAGATACCTTTGTCCCATTTTGCCATTAAACCGTAATCCCGATCGCACTCTGCCACTTTCTTATACAGTAGAGTAATGAGC
Organism: Microcoleus sp. CSU_2_2; assembly: GCA_012035135.1. GTDB lineage: Bacteria > Cyanobacteriota > Cyanobacteriia > Cyanobacteriales > Microcoleaceae > Microcoleus. The sequence continues at coordinate 35,635 of JAAUPI010000027.1, read as the reverse complement.
AGCGAGTTCGATCGGCATTTTTGCTTTTGTCCGTTGAGTGAGTAAAAATGCGATCGCCCTCGACCTTAACACACAGTACAACTACTTGAGCTTGAACTATGGCAAAACAGTCTAAGGTCAAAAAATCCTGTTTGCTCTTCCAACGACTGCAAGAAGCTCTCGATCGAGGCAGTAAGGTTTGGATTAAAACAAATAATAGCAGTTTCGGCGGCATCCCGATTAATTTGTCCGGGAAGTTTGCGGAACTTCTGGTAATAGTTCCCCCTAGCGAACACGGGGAAAATAACGATGCTTACGGACAAGTCACTTGGCTGATTCGACTTTCAGATATTATTGCAGTCGCTTATCCAACTGAATATTGGTCTAAAGATAGATTTGAAAGTTTGCTCAAACCGGATGTCGTTACTTCTGAAATGGGAGATTATCCGGGGTAACGTGTTGAGGGTGCATAGACATTTAAAGATGCGATCGCAAGTCCTACAAAATAGAAAAGAGTGAATTTTAAATTTCCCCACAATTCACTCTTTTTTAAAGATTATAACCACCCGATCGTTACAGTCGGCCACTCAGGGCGGGCACGGGGGCACCGCCCCTACCCCCTACATTTATCAAACAGCAAGAGATTCTTTTTACGAGATATCTATTGATTACAGGCCGAAAGTTGAACTTTACAACTCCCTCCTTCTAATTCGCTACAACCCGCGAGAGCTTGAGCTTCTGCGGCTGCTTTATCATCACCCCAACCCGCACCAGCACCTCCTTTACCTACTGCAATTGCTCCACAATTATTGGTATTTGATGTCAGTGGTGCGCAGTCATTCGCCCCCTCAGTTTGTTGATTGCAGGCTGCTACTGCTGCGTTTAATGCTTCTTTTTCTGTAGCGTGGTCCCAACTAATCCCGGTGGCGTCAGAAGTGGGAGAATAAGCAGTAGCTCCATGAGTATCCTGAGCTTGAGCTGTTTGGGTACATACCAGAATTGGAAGTGTAAAAACTGTCGATACAACTAACTTATAAAAGGCTTTTTGTAACATATTTACTCCCTACCTCTCAAAAGATCAATTTGCGGGCTTCAACAATATTAAATTACCATCTCGCTCGATGTCAATATTTTTTATAATTGTGTTAGTGAGATATATTTTGCCTCCCGGACTTCTTGAATAAGTCGGGAATCTGGGTATCCAGTTTTTTAAAGTGAGTCTACTTACTTCTCAGTAAAATTGTCATCCATTGTAAAATCAAATTTGCTAACCTAGATAATATTACGGATCGAACTCCTGTTACCCAAAACAATTTGCTCCCAAGCCCCCGGAGGTATTCATCGGATCGCTTGCTTCAGTTCTTCAATCCTTCAATTCTTCAATCGAAAATCGAAAATCCAAAATCTAAAATCTAAAATCTAAATGACAGATATCCGTAAAATCCTCAACCAACTTGCTACCCAAGAAGCCAAGCTACTCGATACTCAATTCCTAGCACCTTGCGTGCGCAGGGGAAGGGTGCGGACAAAGGCGGGTGGCATGGTTTATACCTTTCAACCCAAGCCACGCAACTTTGAAGGATGGGGTATTTTTCAACCAGTAAATGAGAAGATAGCTCAGGTGGTTGATGAGCCAAATTTGCCACAAATGGCAGAGTATTTGCAACTGCTTGTACCAATGCGATTGCAACTAGCTCATGTGCTGCAAGGACAAACTTGGCTGGCTTATCCTGTTAATGAATCTGATGCTCAACAGCGTACAGGCTTTGTTAAACCCGTACCAGTTCATTTAGTAACTGAAGGTTCGCAGTTTGAGCCGATCGTTGCAAGGTGGGATGGTCATTCTTGGTGGTTTGAGGAGATTGACAGACGCGCCGATCCGCTGCCTTCTGAAGAATTGAGAGCAGCTTTAAAAAAATTGACTTTTCCTCAAGAAATTCGCTTTAAAGGCATGACACCAGAAATGCGAATTGTTTACGAATTAGTGACACAGAACCTCAAAGATTTCGATCCAAAGTTTTTGGATGAAAAGCGCTTGCAGCGAGCGTTAAAAATGGGTGGGGGAGAGTTACAGGAATTTCGCGATCGCGATGATTATTGGCTGGTTGAATGGACTAGCCGGACAGGTGAAAGACACTCTTCTGCTATTGCCAAAAATGACTTGACTGTGATTAGTGCTGGGATTTGTCTCAGTGGAGAAGACAGGAACTTCGATTTGCAATCATTAGTTGGAGTAGTCGAAGATAGATAAACAGTTGACAGTTGATAGTTGTCAGTTGACAGTTGACAGTTAGTCATTAAACATCTCCTAAAAAGCCTGTAAAGAACAGGCAAGATGCCTGTTCCACAAGAATTATGGGAGATGTCTATTAGTTACCAATTACCAATTACCAATTACCCATTCCCCATTCCCCATTACCCATTACCAATTACCAATTACCAATTACCCATTACCAATTACCCATTACCCATTCCCCATTCCCCATTACCCATTTCTATGACTATATTCTTTCACGAACAACTTTATCGATCGCCCTCAGTGATGTTACTGTTAAAAAAATTCCCGGTAACGGTGTGCGGTGCCGGCGCTTTAGGTGCGAATATTACAGAAAGTTTGGCACGATCGGGATTTTCTCAGTTAACAGTAATCGATCGCGATCGCATCGAAGAACGCAACCTTTCCACTCAACCATACTATCGATCGGATGTCGGCGCATTCAAGGCCAAAATTCTCGCCAACAACCTCTACCGCGCTTTGGGAGTCAAAGTAGACGCGCACTCAAAAGAATTGACACCCGCAAATGCCGATCGACTGCTTGCCAACAGCGCCACAGTCATCGATACTTTTGATAACAGCATAGGAAGACAAGCAATCAAGGATTACTGTGCAAATGCCTCAGTTCCCTGCCTCCACGTCGGATTAGCTGCTGATTACTCCGAAATAATTTGGAACGAACACTATCGTGTTCCCTCACCGGCAAATGATGACGTTTGCGATTACCCGTTGGCGAGAAACTTGGTGATGCTGACAGTTGCTGTTGCTTGCGAAGTAATTGTTGCCTTTGTCGCTACCCAGGAGCAACAAAATTTAACTTGTACGATCGGAGATTTTGCAGTACGACCACTTATATTGTAAAATGTCTCCTGGCTGCGGCCAGAAACCCGGTCGATCGAGATTGGATGCCCCATCCCAGAAACCCGGTTTCTCACTCTCAAACAATCGTCAAACCTACAACATACGCTTGAGAAAATTAACAGGAAAACTATGTCCGAAAAAGTTTGTACTGGTACTATTTCACTAGAATGCAAGCCAAAACCGACCCCTCCCCCTCCCCCGCCTCCGCCTCCGCCTAAGCCTAAGTATCCGCCTTTTTTTATTTTACTAGCAGTTCTAGTTCTATTGATTTTGACTGGCATCGGTGGCGGAGCATATACTTCTTCATCAAGTGACGCAATTTGCGCGCCGCACGATGATTGCAATGAACCGGAAAGGAAACTGCATAAGCCGCATAGAAGGATTTTAAAACACGGATCGAGGGGCGAAGATGTTAAGAGGCTGCAAAAAGTCCTGCTCGCTCGGGGTTTATGTCCGAAATCCTTTGTACCTAATGGCGTATTCGGACCGGCAACTCAAAAGGCAGTGAAGAAATTTCAGCGACAAGCCAACCTGCGTGCAGATGGAGTTGTGGGGCCAGGAACTTGGAACAGATTGTTTGCTAGTTCGTAAATTTCAGCACCGGACAACAAAAGTTCCTAAGTCATCATTGCTAATCATTAATCGCTGCGGTTTGTAGTTGTGCAGAAAGCGCATTTTGTGCAACTACAGACACAGAAGCTGCAATCAACAATCAATCGCACACTAGATTGCTAATGAATAAAGTTTTAGATTTTTGGTTCGGTCGATCGAACTCTCCTGAGTTTGGTAAAGTCCACAATAAGTGGTTTAAAAAAGATTTAGCCTTTGATGAAGAAGTGCGATCGAGCTTTTTCTCACAATACGAATTAGCAGCCTCCGGTCAACTAGATAGTTTGCAAGAATCCCCGGAAAACTGCCTAGCACTAATTATACTGCTCGATCAATTTCCGCGCAATATGTTTCGCGGAACACCCCAAGCCTTCGCCACAGATAGCAAAGCCTTAGCCACCGCTGAACACGCTGTTAAAAATAACTTCGATCGCGAATTGCTGACTGTACAAAAATGGTTTATTTACCTGCCTTTTGAACACAGCGAAAATCTCAAACACCAACAGAAATCTGTCGAATTATTTAGCAATCTTCAGGGCGAACCTGACAGCGAATCAGTCATTAACTACGCCATTGAGCATTTTAAAATCATCGAGCGTTTTGGCAGATTTCCACATCGCAATCAGATTCTCGGACGCGAAACAACCCCAGAAGAAGCAGAGTTTCTCAAACAGCCCGGTTCTGGATTTTAGGGCATCGGATATAACCATCGCCCAATTAATTGTAGGGAAACGGCACTGCCGTGTCCTGATTTCCGGTAATATTAATTTGTGGGTGTAAGGTGCGTCGCCACGAACAATTCTCGCCCCAAACAATAATCTCACAAGCGACGCACCCTACAGACGATCGTGGGGGTGACTCACCCTTGATACTGAACACGATAAATCCGGTTATTTGCCTCCTCAGTAAACAACAAACTCCCATCAGGCAATACTAGCAAACCAACTGGCCTCCCCCAAGTTTTCGGCCCAGACGGATTGGTCAGAAAACCAGTCAGAAAATCCTCATAATAACCTTGGGCACGCGAATTCGCATTATTAAAAGGTACAAACACGATTTTGTAACCAGTTCCAGCGTTGCGGTTCCAACTGCCACGAAACGCGACAAATGCTCCATTGCGATATTTTTCAGGAAACGTTTTGCCGTCATAAAACTGAAGTCCTAAAGCCGCTGAATGGGATGCAAACAGCACATCTGGCGTCAATGTTTTAGCAACTAAATCAGGCCGTTCGCTCCTGCCATTTTGTACGCGGCGCGGATCTAGCAGATTCGGCTTAAAATAAGCATAAGGCCAGCCGTAGAACTCACCTTGACGAATTCTCGTCAAATAGTCCGGCACTAAATCATCTCCCAAACCATCGCGTTCGTTGACTGTGGTGTAAAGTTGCCCGCTGTTTGGGTGAAAATCTAATCCTACGGGATTGCGCAAGCCAGAAGCAAAAGTTTGCTGATTTTTGCCATCCAAATTCATCACCTGTACGGATGCCCTTGGTAGCGGTTCGGCATCGGCATTTGATTGCGAACCAACTGATACATAAAGTTTCTTACCATCCGGCGACATCACCACATTGCGCGTCCAATGTTGGTTGTAGCCACCCCCTGGCAAATCTGCTATTTTTTGACCCGTTCCGGTGAGTTTTTGCTGTCCTTTTGTGTAAGGAAATCTGCGAACTTCCGCAGTATTTCCCAGGAAAAAATAGCCCTGACCAAATGCCATCCCAAAGGGAATATTTAACCCATTTTCTGCCCTAGCAAAATTCTTGCGAACCTCAGCAACTCCGTCGCCGTTAGCATCCCGAAGCAATCTAATCCGATTCTGTCGAGTTTCTGTGACTAAAACATCGCCTGTAGGCGTCAGAGCCAGCCATCGGGGAGCATCGAGGTTGTCGGCGAAAACGTTGACTACAAAGCCCGCAGGGACTCGCAGAACGGGCGATTGAGGAGGGGGTATGACTTGAGGAGGTTTTGAGGCGCTGTCGGTGGCAAAAGGCTGGGGTAAGTTTCCAACGGCGATGCGGATTGGTTGTGGCGAAAGTGGCTTTGTGGGTACTATCTGACTGGTGGGAGAATTCGCCCGCTGTGCTTGGGAGGGAATTTGGGACAGGGGGTCAGCTTCGGGGACATTAGGGGCGATAGCATCTGTAGCTCGATCGCACGCGATCATCGGCAGCAGTAGAATCAGCAGTAAGAAACGCAGATAATACATAGCAATTTCTCAAGCATTGCTGGACAATCCTAATTATGACAATTTTTGTTAAAAAGCGAAGCCACCGCGCATCGCGGTGGCTAAATTCCTTCTAAGTAGGTAACTCTACCAAAGTCCTCTCACAGGCCGTGGAGCCGGGCGGGGAGCCGGAGCCGGAATCGGACGGGGAGCTTGGGGTTGGATGCGGGGAGGGGGAGCCGGACGAGGAGCCGGTGCTGGGGCTGGTGCTGGGGCCGGAATGGGAGTAATTGCACGGCGCTCAACAGTTGTAGTGACTACCTTAACGTTGGGTATCACCATGATACTTTCAACCTGAGAGCCTCCGACTATGCTGGCTTTGACTTTCATTCCCGGTACGAGCGCCGTAATTCTCAGGACGCATCTTTGAATGCGCAGAGTTCTGTACGGCGAGTTTTCTGGGCGAATTGTGATGATGTCGCCGGAAATATTTTTGACAATACCGATAATGGTTTCAGTGTTGGCTGTTGTGGTGCTCTGCGTTTGGGCTATTTGAATTGCAGGGTTAGCCATCGCTGGAGCCACTGATACTGCTGAAATTAGCACCGATAGGGTGGCACCTGTGAATAATTTGATGTTCTGAAGACGCATTGAAACCTCACATTAACTGCTATTTAGGGTCGGGTTTGCTTCCGCTGTGCGAAAGTCCCCACCTTGAGACCTAATCCAGTTTAATCCCCAGAGTAGGAAATTTAGGACAATCTTAAAAAAGATTATCAAACAAGTTTTTGAAGACTAGATTATACCTCAAAAGTTCCCTTGAAAAATTACTGAGATCGGTAATCGAACCTTGGCGTGTAGCATTGAGATCGCAAGTCTCTGTGAAATTAGCAATTTGCCGTACCCTATTGGGTTCAAAGGAGAAAGCAATTGCTTTGCTGGAGTTTCGGTGCAAGTAGTAGAAAATGACTACTCGGGTCGATCGGCATTCGCTTGTGTTCGCGTGATATATTGAGTTTTAGCGATCGACCGTGGCAGTTTTTATACACCACCGCTAGTTCGATCGACTCGTAGGGACGCGACATTGCCGCGTCACTACTTAAAACTCTTAATTTCGGTGGCGTCTTGCAGATAATTTAGATATAAATTTTGTAGGGACACGGCAATGTCGTGTCCCTACAAGTCGAGGAGTTGAGCGAACAAAATAATGGTCAAAAGCAAATCTTTGTTTGGCAAGTTAATTGTCCTGGGATTGAGTGTAGCCGCGCTACCAGTTACTCTACAACGGGCCGCTGTTGCCGAACCTATTGCTAATTTAAATAATAGTGCGATCGCCTCGCAGTCGGTCAAATCAGAGCCAAAACTGCCGAATCTCGGAACACCAGAATTACCCCCCTTGGGAGAACCATTTCGGTATATTCCACAGGATCGACAGGCGCCGGTCAATCCAGTTGAAGAAGTGCGTTTAGTGCTGAAATTGCGAGAACGTCGCGTCTATGTTTACCGACAAAATAAGGTGCAAGCCAGTTTCCCAGTTGCGGTTGGGAAAGGTGGCTGGGAAACTCCTAGAGGCAATTTTAAAATTACACACATGATCAAAGATCCAGTTTGGGAACATCCTTGGACGGGAGAACTTGTTCCAGCAGGGCCGGATAATCCTTTGGGGAGTAGGTGGATCGGGTTTTGGACGGATGGTAAGAATGTGATTGGTTTTCATGGTACTCCGAATCCAGAGTCGATCGGACGGGCGGCTTCTCACGGTTGTGTGAGAATGTTTGATCAAGATGCCCAGGCTTTATTTGAGAAGGTAGAAGTGGGAACACCGGTCATTGTTGAGCATTAATTATTCGGAGGTTAGTGCTGGATCAATTTTCTTGTGGGGAGTAAGGGTTGGGCATCTTGTCCGCCCCTGAAGGATTCTCAGAACCAGGGAAAAATTTCTGAGTTATCCAAGAAGTAACAATGTGAGAAAGCAATCCCATCGGCCCTGCAAAGAAACACAGCGCCAGAGAATGAACTGTCCAAACACCAGTTCTTTGTCCTTCTAAATAAATCCAGCGTCCGACAAACAAATCCATCACTAAAAAATGTATCCATCCCGTCGCTGCTGCCGTTTCCTCCCCTAGAAATTTGGCAATATCTGCTAGTTTAGGATTTGACAAAGCTGCTGCATTTTCAGCAGTGATACTGCTGCCAAACAAATATATGTACAGCGCTGCTAGCACTACAAAAGGAATGAATGAATTCATTACTTTTCTGGTAATTCCCCAATTCGGCAATAAAATCATTATTGCCCAGAATGGTACGACAAATAAGTTGCCTGCTGTGAAAATTAGTTCTGGTGTCATAGTCGGCTGTTGATTCCTGGGAATGAATGCAATATTATGAAGACTGTTATAGCAGTTGACACCCCCCAAGGGGGGAAGACAGTTACATTTGATCCGAATCAAACCGTTGATGCGGAGCGGGGGTAAGGACTCTATTCATCAGGTTATTTATGTCCGGCGCCGCCTTGGCGGTTGCGATAAGATTAGTTTACACAATTTTTGCTAAAATATCTAAAAATGCGATCGCCGTTAGATCCTCAACAACTTCGGCGAAGTCGAGGATCGGGGTATTTTGTTTTTTAGGTGGTCTTACTTAACTCTAACTTTCGCAATAAAAAATTTACCATCTCACCGAAAGCAATCTAAAATCTAAAATCCAAACAGCTCATGCCAACAACTTATAATAATTTTACAGATTGGTGTTTGCACAAAGAAAATCTCTCTGTCGATGCCAAACATAGTGTAGAAATTCTGTTGCAAATATCTGAAACTGCTGAGTGCGATCGAGCCAACCAACTACTGTCTAGCATCACAGAACTAAATCTCAAACGTTCTCAAATTACCGACCTCAATCCCCTGTCATCTTTTACTCAACTTACTTCTCTAATTCTCGACAGCAATCAAATATCTGACCTGACTCCCCTCCAATCTTTAACCCAACTAGATACTCTGGTTTTGGATGTAAATCAAATATCAAGTATTAGCCCGCTTTCATCTCTGGTAAATCTGACTCAACTCGTCCTCGATACCAATCAAATTTCAGATATTACTCCCCTGGCATCTCTGACTAATCTTAACACCCTTGTCTTGTTTGACAATAAAATTTCCGAGATCGGTGCTCTGAAATCTCTAACTCAACTACAGGCGCTGATTCTTTACAAAAATCAAATTTCCGATCTAACTTCTCTGGCAGATTTAACAGAGCTACATACTCTATACCTTTATGATAATCAAATATCAGATCTCAGACCCCTGGCTTCCTTAAAACATTTGACAACGCTGTTTCTCTTCGGCAATCAAATATCCGATATCAGTCCGTTAAAATCCTTGACAAAGTTAACTAAACTGGTTTTATTCCAAAATCAAATATCGGATATTAGTCCTTTGGCACCGCTGACTAATTTAATTGAACTCAACCTCGGCAACAATCAAATATCTGACATCAGCCCGCTGAAATCGCTAACTAAACTAACTCAACTTTATCTATTCAATAATCCTATTGCCGATAGCAGCCCGCTGCAATCTCTAACTAACTTATTTTTACTCGACTTGTACAACAATCAAATCTCTGATGTTAGTTCCCTGCAATCTTTGCAAAAGTTGACTTCCCTCGACCTCCGCCGGAATCCGGTTGCAAATAAAATTTGCCCCGTCAATCCCGAATCTGTATGTAAATTTTAAATTCTTCTTAAGATCTGTGACAGATTGTAGTTGCTACAATAAAGTACGGAACCTCAGTAAAAGGAGAAAGTGATGAGCGGACACGATGCTTTAATGTTAGGATTGCTGCTGTTGCCCGGTTTGGGTTTGTCGATCGCAATTATGGCCTCTTTTGCCGCTGGCGGTTAATCAATAAGACTTACGCAAAACCTGTATATTTAGGCTGGTAAATCCTCGTTCCTAGGCTCTGCCTGGGAACGCATTTCTGGAAGCTCTGCCTCCGGTTTTTCCTCGCTCTTCGAGGCAGAGCCTCTGGAGCTCGGTTCCCAGGCAGAGCCTAGGAACCAGTTAATTGAAATTACAAAAATTGTGCAGTTATAGCGGGATTTACAAGGGTGTTTGCACACAGTATTCCCGATGCTGCGACGGCTGGTACACCAATTCCCGGCATGGTACTATCTCCTACTAAATACAAACCTTTGACAGGTGTTTGTACTCCGGGAAACGTACCTTTTCCGGCTGCAATTGCAGGCCCGTAAGTTCCTCTATACCTGCGCAAAAATCGGGCGTGAGTTAACGGAGTGCCGATCGACTCTAATACGATCCGCTGTCGCAAATCTGGTATGATTTTTCTAAAGCTTTAAAAAGAGACTGCGATCGCTCTCGTTTTTTTTCCTGATAAAATTCGCCGTATTCCCAACCTTCGTAAGGTTCTAAAGTATAAGCATGAATGGCATGATGTCCGGCGGGCGCGAGATTTTGATCCCAGACTGTCGGAATCGAAATCATGCAAGTATTTCCGGGTACTGTAATGTCAATATTGCTGTCATGAACGACGACGTGGTGGCCGGTCAAACCTTCCAATCCCTCGGCTTTAATTCCTAAATGCAGGTGCATGAAACTCTCTACCGCAGGCGTTGATAAAGCAACTTTACGATCGTCTACAGGCACATCTTCATCCCCCAATAACTTAGTATAAGTATCCCAAATAGTCGCATTTGAGATGACAATTGGCGCGCGGATAATTTCGCCATTTTGCAAGCGAATACCGGTTGTTTTGCCGGATGTAACTAAAATTCGATCGACATGAGTTCCCAGTCGTAACTGTCCTCCCCAGCGCTGCAAACCTCGAACTAAAGCATCGACGATCGCACTGCTACCGCCGACAGGATATTCTATAATCGATCGCGATCGTTCGCCAATCATAAAAGCGATTTCCGGCGCAACAGTTTCATGCGCTTTTAAACCAGACAACAAAAAGCATTCCAAATCGATCAAACGTCGCACCCAAGGATCGCGCACGTCGCGATCCATCAACTCACCCGCAGAACCTGCGATCGTACCTATTAGCGGCAGCAACTTCAACAAAGACGGCCAATACCGCGTTAACAAAACGGGTATCAATTGCCAGTCCGAACGCAGCGCCACCGCCGGAATTCCCCGCAAAGCCTCGTACAAAACTAATAAATTTTGTTGAAATTTCTGCAATTCTTTAGCACCTTGTGGTGCGAACGTAGCTACAGTATCTAAGTAATTTTTGGCATTAGCGTAAATCGGCAAACTGCCCTCAGGAAAATGATAATGTCCCAGGGGGTGGTAGGGAATTGTAGCGATCGATTCCTCCAAAATATCAAATACTTGCCGCAAAGGATTGAACGACTGCGGATCTGTCAACCCGCAATAAAAAGATGGCCCAGAATCAAAGTGAAATCCCCGCCGCGAAAAACTATGAGCCGCGCCGCCCGGTATTGTGTGGCTTTCGCAGACGAGTACCCGCTTGCGGTAGCGGGCTAGCATTGAGGCAGCGACTAAGCCGCCAATGCCGCTACCAATTACAATTGCATCAAAGTCTTGCATTTATCAAATGTGGTATAATTTTATTATTTATTGCTGATTGTTTACAGGGGATTGTTCCGGGAGGACGCTATGAAAGCTTTATCTATTTTAGATGAAGTTGTTCGCGAATTAGAACAAGATGTCAATGTTACGCGCATCAAAAGAATAGTGTTTTTTGCTTGTAAAGAGTTTTGGGAAAACGATCCTTCACAGCTCGCAAGTAGGGATTTACGGAGTTTAGTCGAAGAACTGTGCGCTAAATACACTAGGTTAGAAGATATTGAAGCAGTTTTAAATAGTATAGTTTCTAAAGTAAATAAAAAAACCGAGTACGCTTTAGTTACCGACCAAATCATCTGCCAACTTAGCAGGCTTTACGAATATCAAGATTTTACCAAATTAGAAACAAACATATCTAATTTTGGCGGTCAAGAAGTGCCTGCATTTCAAGAGCAATTTAGTTCGGAACTGCCAGCAAGGGAGGAAAACGAAAGAGACCCCGGAAATCTATTTGATGTCAGACAAAAGATTTTGCAGCAGACAAATCCGCTGAGGGCAAAAATCCTAATTTTTTCTAGTCTTTATCACGAGTTTACTTTTAGCGAGAGCGACTGGCTGCTGCTGAAAACAAAAGAACTGGACTATCTGCTGCGAAAACTATTTAACTTCTGTCCCACGCTGGCAGAACTTGAATCTCAATTGTACAGAACAGCGAGCAATCTCGACAACACGGATGAAAACGACCAAGCTGCTAGCGTGATTATCAAAGCCATGAATTCTTGTTACCTAAAACAGCAACAGGAAGAACGCGATCGAGCCGAAGATTCTGCTAGCGAAGAGTGCGATTTGACGCATTTAAGCAAAAGTGTTTATGAAAATAGCAATCCAATTAGCAAGGGCAGCGAATATTTTGAAGCAGGCGATATTACTCGCATCATTCAAACTGCTCCGACTCACTATTATTATGACCCAGAGAAGAGTTCCCTAGTACCTGACAGAGTTGAAATTTTACCTCTGGAAGTATCAAAAATTGGCAGCAATAGTTCGACGATCGATTTAAAGCCGGAATTGGTAGAAACATCGCAAATTGCCGAAATACCGACAATTGTCGAAAGTTTCGATCGGGCGACGGCTGCTACTATCAATATTAGCGAGTCGATCAAACAAAAATTGGACTTAGAAGAAGAAATCAAAGCATTGGTGAGTCAAAGTGCTAACTCCGCAACGGCAAAAATAGAAAAAATCTTCAGTGAGCTAGAATCTGCTGTCAACGGACAATTTTCCAATGAAAGTTTAGACGATCGCCTGTATTGGAAATATAAAAGTCTCAGAAATTATGTAGAAAAAGTCCAGGGATTTACAGGTAAGTTAATGGAAATTCTGAGAGAATTAGAGTTAAAAGAAAGCGGGCGATCGACTCCTGAAACCCCAGCTAATATTTCTGAAAATGTTGCGAAAATAGAGCAGACCAAAGCCAAGCATAAACCAAATCAGTCTCAGCTTGTGGAAATGGCAAAACAAGGCAACCCAAAGGCGATCGGCATCTTGATCGATCAATTGCTACAACCTAAGGGCATTACTGCTACAGTCGGATTTAAAGACGGTTGGCTGCACGTAATTCTGGAGTCCGCCCAAGCACCAAACCAGCAGGATACAGCTCTATATATTCACAAAAAACTGTGTACTTTAAAATCTAAATCTCTGCATCATGTGAAAATTCACGGCCGACAGTTAGGCAACAAAACAGTCACTTGGACTCAAGAATTTGTGCATCCTACTAATTAACTTGCCCAACTCAAGTCTATGGCTGCACAGATCTCCGTTGCTTCATAAACGGTTTGATTCGGGTACTATGTAACTGTCAACTGTCAACTGTCAACTGCTAACAACTACTTATGAATGCCAGCGAACTTTTAAGGCGATACACATCAGGAGAACTAGATTTTCAAGGTATGAATTTGAGAGGCGTCTACCTGAGCGGTGCCGATTTAATTGGCGTAAACTTGAGTATTTCCGATCTCTCTTCTGCAAACTTGGCGATGGCATACTTGAGTAGAATCAACCTTCAACGTGCCAATTTAACCAATGCAAAGTTATGCGGTGCTAACTTGAATCAGGCAAATTTAAGTTCAGCAAATTTGTCCGATGCCGACTTCCACGGAGCTACTTTACAAGGTGCAGATCTTCGCAGAGCAAACATATCTTTGGCAGTTTTAATTGATGCAAATTTGACCGATGCAGATATGCGGGGCGTGAATTTGCAAGGTGCAGATTTGCGGGGTGCGTGTTTGCGAGGTGCAAATTTACGCAAGGAACAACGGATTTTTGACGGTGCAAATTTGCGAGGTACAAATTTACAGGGTGCAGATTTGCGAGGCGTTAATTTAAATCATGCAGATTTGACTAAAGCCGATCTCAGTCGGGCAAATTTAACCGAAGCATCTCTGCGGGAGGCAAATTTGACTCAGGCGAATTTTAGTGAAGCTATTATGAACGGTGTATTCTTAACTGAAGCAACTTTAATTGAGGCTAATTTGTCTTGGGCTGTCATGACAGGTGCCAAGTTGGAAAGGGCTGTATTAATTGATGCTGAATTAGCGGGTGCTAACTTGCGAGGTGCATTTCTTCCTGATGCTAAGTTGAGCAATGCTAATTTAATTATGGCTGACTTGAGTCGAGCTAATTTTGTGAGAGCCGATTTGAGTCGAGCTAATTTTAATCAGGCCAATTTGAGTGAAGCCGATCTGACTGATGCTTACATGGCTAAAACAGATTTCCGGGAGGCAATTTTGCATCGTACAAACTTGATTAGGACAGATTTGACCACTGCTAATTTAGTGGGGGTTCAATTCCGGGGTACAATCATGCCGAATGGAGAAATTCACGGTTAAACAGTTGATAGTTGATAGTTGATTTTGGCGCGCTACAAGCTCAAGCTGCGGTGACAGGCGTAACCTTATATGAGGAAAATCAAATTAGGTGATGGCAAATTATAGGATTGTGGTTTGGCTTTGGAGTTTAGCTATCTTGCTGGTAGGGGTGGTAAGTGTGATCCTCAATGGGTTTGGTTCGTCGGTAACAGGTTTATTTTTTCCACCTTGTCTGGCGACATATCCGGGGGCTGGTTTCTTCTTCCTGATGTTCCAAATGCTGTTTTATTTCTCTGTGATGGTTTGCATTTTTAGCTTTGGTTTGCTAAGAACTACTCAACCGAATCGTCCCGAAAATCAGTTTATTTTAGGTTCAGCCCTAGTTACCGGCTTTTTCCTATTCAATGAAGTTTTCCGCACCCACGTTCACCTTGGACGCGCTGGCTTTCCGAAAGTGACAATAGTTATTATCTACGCTGTTGCTGCCGCAGCTTATGGATTAACTTTTAGGAGGCAAATAAAATCAACGCCATACTTTTTGTTAATAAGTGGCGTGGGTTTATTATTTTTGGCATTTTTTGCGGAAGCATTACCGTTGAAAAATCAGGTAATTTCCAGTTTGCTTGAAGGTATACCCAAGTTGTTAAGTGGTGTTAATATTGCGCTTTATTTTTGGTTTGTTTGTCAGGGTTTGATACTACGATCGAGCGGTTTTTCCAAGTACAATCAAAATTAGTATGGTATGTTGTATGGTGCGTCGCTATCAGATGTTCGATCGATTTCATAGATTGTTGAAGGCGACGCACCCTACGGTAATAGGTGCGTCGCTATCAGATGTTCGATCGATCTCATAGATTGTCGAAGGCGACGCACCCTACGGTAGTAAAACCATCAAAACAAAAAGTAACGCTGCGCCATTGGCAAAACAGTTGCCGGTTCGCAAATTAGTAATTCTCCATCAGCCCGGACTTCATAAGTTTCAGGATCGACTTCCATTTCTGGCAAATAATCGTTGAGTTTCATGTCTCTTTTACTAATTTGCCGCGTGCCCGAAACTGCTACAGTTGGCTTTTGTAAACCTAGCTGTCCTGCAATATCTCGATCGCACGCAGCTTGAGAAACAAACGTTAGAGAAGTTGCCCCAATCGCACCACCAAAACTGCCAAACATCGGCCGCATATGCACCGGTTGTGGCGTGGGAATGCTGGCGTTAGCATCTCCCATCTGCGCGTAGGCAATCGCACCTCCCTTAATCACCATTTCCGGTTTCACGCCAAAAAATGCAGGCCTCCACAAACACAAATCCGCCAATTTCCCCTCTTCCACCGAACCGACATACTGACTAATTCCGTGAGTAATCGCCGGATTAATTGTGTATTTAGCAATGTACCGCTTTGCCCGAAAATTGTCATTTTCACTATTTGTGGGATTGGCATCTTGCCCGTCCAAATTTCCGGCATCTTGCCCGTGCAAATTACCCCGCTGCACTTTCATTTTATGTGCTGTTTGCCAAGTCCTAATAATCACTTCCCCAACTCTTCCCATTGCTTGCGAGTCAGAAGAAATCATGCTAAACGCGCCTAAATCATGCAAAATATCTTCAGCAGCAATAGTCTCTCTTCTAATTCTCGATTCAGCAAAAGCCACATCTTCAGGAATACCCCGATCTAAATGGTGGCAAACCATCAACATATCTAAATGTTCTTCCAATGTATTGACAGTGTAAGGGCGAGTCGGGTTAGTTGACGAAGGTAAAACATTAGCTTGGCCGCAAATTTTAATAATATCTGGTGCGTGTCCGCCACCTGCACCTTCGGTGTGATAAGTGTGAATCGCCCGATTCTTAAAAGCGGCAATTGTAGCTTCCACAAATCCCGCTTCGTTGAGAGTATCCGTGTGAATTGCCACTTGCACGTCGTACTCGTCAGCTACACTCAAACAGGTGTCGATCGTTGCAGGTGTAGTTCCCCAATCTTCGTGAAGTTTCAAACCCATTGCACCGGCAAATATTTGTTCGACTAATCCTTGGGGTTGACTGCTATTTCCCTTACCTAAAAATCCGATATTAACGGGGAAAGCTTCGGCTGCTTGCAGCATTCTGTACATATGCCAAGGGCCGGGAGTACAAGTAGTTGCGTTTGTACCAGTTGCTGGGCCTGTTCCGCCGCCGATCATTGTGGTAATTCCAGAGGCGATCGCCACTTCTATTTGCTGCGGACAAATAAAGTGAATGTGAGAGTCAATTCCCCCTGCGGTAACGATCATTCCTTCGCCGGCAATTACTTCTGTGCCGGGCCCGATAATAATATCTACTCTATCTTGAATGTAAGGATTTCCGGCTTTCCCAATGTTGAAAATTTTGCCGTCTTTAATGCCAATATCTGCTTTAACAATCCCCCACCAATCCAATATTAAAGCATTAGTAATTACCGTGTCAACTGCACCATCAGCATTAGAAATAGGCGATTGTCCCATACCGTCGCGGATGACTTTACCGCCGCCAAATTTCACTTCATCGCCGTAGGTTGTGAAATCTTTTTCAACTTCTATGAATAATTCTGTATCCGCTAAACGCACGCGATCGCCGGTTGTCGGCCCGAATGTTTCTGCGTAAGCGCGACGACGCATTCTGTAACTCATGCTTTCTCCTAATATTAATAAATTTTCAGTTAGCAGTTTAAGCTCAGTCCAATTATACTCTGTAGCGAGTTCGTCAATCTGATTTTTGAAATATTTAAAATCAGTAATATCAAGTTCGATCGATCGCTTGTATTTATTAACGAGTGCGAGCGTCGCGCCCGAGCGAGCGGGACGCTCGCACTCAAATGATGACTGATTAATCTGACATGATATCAGGTGCGCCGAAGAGCACCCTACGAGTAGACTTTATAAGTCTACGACTGAGTTTACTCTAACATTTTCTTGATTTCACTTTTCAAAACAGCCACATCCACCGTCATATCCTCTCCGATTAAACTCCAATCCTCGGAGGCATCGCTATCATCAAACATACAGGAGTATTCTAAGCCCAATAGCTGACAAATATAATAAAAGAATGGTGGAGTATACCCTCCATAAAAGAATTCCATTACTTTAGTACCGGGTTGACACCAAAGTAAATTTGTAAAAGCAGCGCCGTGAGGGCCGACAACCACAGCCGCTTCTGCAAACAGGCGAATTTGTTCTTCAACAGTGCGATCGATATCTTCTAAAATTTCAAAATCAAACTCTTTCAACACCTCTCGCACTTGCGCCTCATTTTTAACTTGGCGCCGCCCCTTTCTAGATAAATAGATTTTTCTGTAAGGCTTTACATTTTCCTGAAGACAGAATTTGCTCCGCAAAAGTTTTATATCGTAAGGGCTGGGACAATACCAATCTTGATTGTTTCCCAACACAACTGATTCTGCATGGTATCCTGTATCTCTAACGCGAGTATCGATTAGCGAACTTTCAGGAATCCCTAATTTTGCCATAAATCCCAACTCAAAACTCGTATGTCGCAGAGGATAACAAATTTTTGCTTCTTGCCAAACTTCCTTACCTAAAGCCTTCTCTATTCGACAAAGTTTAGCAAGCACAAAAATGACATAATCGTAATAACTGCACCACAAATGCGACCAAGGAGCAACTACCAGCGGATAAGTAATTTGCTTGGGTTTGTAAGGCCATTCCAGAATACCCGCACCGCTAATGCGAAAATCCAAGTCTAACAGCAACTTATGATTTAGCAGTGTATTCCCAGAGGTACAAATAGTTATAGAATCTATTTGTTCCTTCACCGAAATTTGCCAAACATAATCTGGGTCAAAAGACACGGTTTTTTCCGTGGGAAAATAGCGAGAAGGCACTCCATTTACCGAGGCTAATGCAGGTAGGTCGATCGACTCATGATGATTTTTGTAAACGATATCACCTTTTAACAATTTGACGCTGGTACGGCGGTCTAACGGTGTTCTCCAGACGCGCCTCGAAGTAGCCAGCAAACTCTGCTTCAACAGCAGTTTTAGCTGGTCAACTAATTTTGGATTCATCATGTGGTTTTGCCTTTTATACTTGCGATTGTAAAAACTATTTTCGATCGCAAATTACCGATATTCACTCAGTCAAAAGTTATAAAACTAACTGACCGTTTACTCTCCCATTAAAGCCATAAACTCGACGGCTGCCGACAAAAGGTACTAATTGAATTTCCCTTTCATCTCCCGGTTCAAACCTCACTGCGGTACCTGCGGGAATGTCCAATCGCATTCCTTTTGCTTGTTCTCTATTAAATTTTAAGGCTTCGTTCACTTCATAAAAATGATAGTGAGAACCAATTTGAATTGGACGATCGCCCGTATTTGCCACTAACAACCGCACCGTTAGACGATCGGCATTTAATTCTATCTCTCCGTCTAAAACCATCATTTCGCCTGGAATCATATCGTTTTCCTGCCAGTATCTATATTCAATTAGTAGCGAATATTAGCGAATCGGATCGTGCACTGTCACCAACTTAGTTCCATCGGGAAAAGTCGCCTCAACCTGAACTTCACGTACCATTTCTGGTATTCCTTCCATCACATCCTCCCGCGTCAGAAGAGTTGTGCCGTAACTCATTAAATCTGCAACAGTGAGGCCGTCTCTTGCCCCTTCTAAAATCGCGGCAGAAATATAGGCTAATGCTTCTGGATAGTTTAATTTTAAACCTCTTTGTTTTCGGCGCTCTGCTAACAGGGCGGCAGTAAAAATCAACAGCTTGTCTTTTTCTTGGGGTGTGAGTTGCATTGTTATTCTGGTGAAGGCGGATCGAAATATTTGACCAAAAATAGTGTTAACATCCGGTTGGTGTTAAGGTCGGTTACGCTTGAGTTTTCGGAAAATAAAATAGTCTCTTTTGTTGTATCCAGCATACGCGATCGATCTCAGTCTCGTCATCATCACTATCCGATCTAAAATCGGACCTTAGCAAAGAACCGAAAAGGGAAAGTTTGTCGATCGAATATTTCTGGCAAAACTCGGCTATCTTTTCGAGGGTAACATTAACGGTAAGTTGTTGAGCTTGTTATTGGGGGCATCTGTTGCAGTTTATTCATCAGCGTTGTGAGAGAAAATACTTGAAATGATTGTAGCAAATATTAAATAGCATTTTTATCTAAAACGTCAAGGGTTTATACCATTTCTCTTTTCTTTTTTAGCCTTTTAACTGTGAAAGCCTTGCCATCAATGATTTTTATACATCTATTCGTAGCAAGACTTTCGGATTTTCGCTGTTAACTATCAACTGTCAACTGTTTATCCAAACTCTAGGCAAACAGCTAAGGCGTTCCGAAAAAGACAAGCGCAGCAATTGCCAAATACCGACAAACCAGTCTCTAGCCTCAGCAGTCGAAGAACCTCGATATCGACACAGTAAACCACTTGGGATGCGAGTAACGCCAACGCTTGAATTCACTGCGAAGGATGAAGGAGAAATCATTTTCTCGCACCACAAAGCTCGAACTTTTTCCACTATCTCCGATGTGACGGGTTCGCCTACCCAAGCAAGGGTAGCGACTACGGGTTTTCCTGCTAACCCGTGAGAGCTTTCGAGCATTTCTTCTCCACCTGCGATCAATTGTCTGTCAATCCACAAAGGGCGGTTTTGCTGCCAGATCTCGGCGTGCGATCGCCATTTTCCCGACAAAAATTTTTCGCCTCTGGCAGTGCGTCCAAACCGCACTATTTCCCACAGCAAGATACTTGCTCCTACCGCTAATTCTACCCGCAAATCTTGCCTGTAAATGGCACCGTCAAAAACTATTGTTTCCTGTGGTAGCCATTCTAAATTAGCACCAGCATCTACTTGGATTTTAATATTTTGTCGTGATTGCTTTCCGTTGCTGCGATAAATTTTGCCAGCAGCAGCCGTGGTGATTAAGGCTTGGGCGCTGGGTTGGAGGTGAAAATTCAAAGAAAGTCGATCGCCCCCGACAACTCCCCCAGCCGTGTGCAAGATTACGCTGTGACAAACCTCTTTTCCTTCGGGATAAAACGGACGCTGTACTTTCAGTGGCGCTTGCATTTGATTGCGAATAATTTGAGTTTCGCCGTTGCGGTTAGCGTAAGCTAAATTGAGATAGCCGTGCCATCCATTTTGAACGTTATCTGTATGTTGTTCTGGCAAAGTTTCAGTCACAGATTTTTGAATTTAAAAATATTGACTCAAAGCCGAATTAACGGCCATCATTCCAAATAAAAAAACGATCGTACCCGGGTCGATCACCTCCCAAGCAGTATTCAGATCGAGTATCCCCAAAGCCACCGCCAAAGCTGACCCAGCAATTGAGACCCCCCTCGGTTCATCCCCAAACCGGGAAAATATCCCAAACCCAAACTCAAGTAAATTCGTTCCAACACTAGATATTTGAATGTTATCATAGATACTTTAAACCATTTATTGCCGATTTATTCCATTGTGGAGGATGCTGGAAGTGCAGATAGAGCAATTGCAACTAAGCTTGCCGTCCGCACGACCAGCAGGAAATTCACGGTCAGATATTAGTTGGCAACTACAAACAAACGCAGGGGTTGCATCGGGAAGCGAAAACGATCGCACTATCAAAGTTGTAAATTGGTTACAACTTGCCACTTTCTAGAAACAATAATTTTAATTTAGTTTCACCAGAAAGTTAAATTCAAGGAAGTACATTTAATTACAATTGAGTTAAGTTAAAAGTGTTTGCTAAAAAAAACCATTCCAGCAACCCAGAAACAAACAATTCTCACCGCCCTGAAATCTGTGATGAATTGCCGACAGCAAGCATCTCTGGCAACAGAGAACTCGAAAGGGATTGGTATCGCACTCTCTACGACAATTTTCCGGGCATTTATTTCGTTTTAGACGCTTTGGGAAGAGTTTTTTCACTCAATCAATTCGGCGCGTCTATCCTCGCTTATACTCCTCAAGAACTGGTTTCTCATTCTATTTTCAACATATTTTACTGTCAAGATCGAGGGAAGCTGGAAGCAGAATTTGCTGCGTTGGCACACCAAGAAAATAAGGGAGATGCGCGAACAATTGCTGCTTGGGAAGGTAGTTTGACCTGCAAAGATGGCAAGATTATTTGGGTAAAAGCAACCGCGCACCCCATACCGAAAGCTGGCTGGGAAATAGATGAAAATAGTTCTTATGTTGCCAATTTCCAACTGCCAACTGTACTGCTGATTTGCCAAGAAATTCTGACAGCAAAAGTTGCAGTAGCGCCGACAAACGATCGAAAAATTTGGCGCAGGCAAACTCAAGCGATCGCAAAATTAGCAAAAAGTCAAACTAAAGAACGCAACAAGATAGAAGGATTCATCCGAGAAATAACAGAAACCGCTGTTAATATTTTAGAAGTCGATCGAGCCAGCATTTGGCTGTACGGCGAAAACCACACGCACCTCCACTGCATTGACCTTTACGAACAAAATACCAAACTCCATTCCGTACAAATAATCATCACAGCAGCCGATTGTCCGGCTTATTTTCAAGCATTAAAATTTGCAACAGTAGTCGCAGCAACGTCGGCAGAAACTGACCCAAGAACGCGAGAACTTGCCAGCGTTTATTTTGCCGATCGAGGCATTACTTCCTTATTAAGCGTACCGATTTTGCTGGCAGGCGAAATGGTGGGAATCGTCAGTACCGAACGCGCGAATTCGGGTAGCCAGTGGACGGAAGAAGAACAGGAATTCACCAAAATACTAGCAGATTTTGTATCGACCTGTTTAGAAGCTAGCGAACAAGTTAAATTAGAAGCAATGCGGCGCGAACAGCAGCACAATTTGCTGAGTCAATACTACGACCAACTAGAAGAAAGAGTAGAAAGGCGCACTGCCGAACTCAAAAAAGCTAACAAACAACTGCAAGAAGAAATAATTAAAAGAGAACTAGTAGAAGCCGAATTGCGTCGCCAGCAGCAAGAACAGCAAATTATTTTTGATTCCGTACCGGCGCTGATTTGGTACAAAGATACCGAAAGTCGCCTGCTACGAATTAACCAAGCCGCCGCTGCATCTAGAGGTTTGCCCGCTGCCCAATTAGAAGGAAAATCTTTTTATGAAATCTATCCCGACGAGGCAGAGCAATATTACCGAGAAGATTTAGAAGTAATCAATTCAGGTATTCCCAAATTGGGAAAAATCGAACCCCTGCCAACTGCCACCGGTCAAAAATGCTGGGTGCGGACAGACAAAATACCTTTTCGCGATGAAACAGGTCAAGTCACGGGCGTGATAGTTTTTGCAGTAGATATCACCGATTTAATCCGAGTAGAAAAACAACTTCGAGCTTACCGCCATCGACTCGAAGAAAAAGTAGAAAAACGCACTGGGATGTACAGGCAGGCGATGACAGCTTTGTACTCCGCAAATACACAACTGCAACAGCTAATTAAAAATCGCGATTCAATAGAAACTAGCAACAGCGAAGCAGCAACGCGCTTGCTCGAATGCGAAGCTTATTTTGAAGCAGTTGCCGTAGCCGATCGCGAGACAATTTTGAGTGTCAGCAAAACTTTTGCCGAGTTATTTGGCTACGAACCAGAGGAAATGGTGGGGATGAGCCTGCTGGAATTGCTGTCGCCACAATCTTACAAATCGGCCCCACAAATGATTTCCGCAGCCAGCAATATAGTCTGCGAAACTATTTTTCTCAGGCGAGACGGGACTGCTTTTCCCGCTGATGTTCGCAGCAAATTCGTGGTCTGCGAAGGTCGTTTGGTACAGGTAAAAGCAGTGCGAGATCTCACAGAACGCAAATTAATTGAAGCAGAATTAAATCGATCTGTTTCTCTGTTGCACGCCACATTAGAAGCAACAGCCGACGGTATTCTCGCCGTTACTACAGCCGGAGAACTTATTAGTTTTAACGAAAAGTTAGTTCAAATGTGGGGAATTTCTGAAGAAGTCAGAAACTCGATGGACAGAACGGTGAGGCTGACATTTCTGACCAAACAAGTCAAAGATCCGAGAGCTTTCTTGGGTAGAGTTCAAGAAATTTACAACAATGCGGAGGCAGAAAGCTGCGACATTCTCGAATTTAAAGATGGCCGCACTTTTGAGCGCTACACGCAGCCGATTCGGGTCGGACAAAATATTATTGGTCGAGTGTGGCGCTTCCGCGACATTACTTCTCGTGAAAAGGTGACGGCAATGTTGGGAGACAGTCAAAGGCGCTTTCGGGCAATTTTTGATTCTTCGTTTCAATTTGTGAGTTTGTTGAAACCGGACGGCACTCTGCTAGAAGCCAACCAAACTTCTCTGGATTTTGCGGGAATTAAGCTCAGAGATGTAGCAAATCGGCCGTTTTGGCAGGGGCCTTGGTGGGGGAGTTCTCCGGAAATTAGGGAACAGTTGAAAGAAGCGATCGCCCGATCGGCAAAAGGCGAATTTGTGCGCTACGAAGTCGAAGTTAAAGGTATCAGTCGGACAGCAATTGTTGACTTTTCTCTGAAACCAGTTGCGGATGAAACTGGCAAAATTGTGTTGCTGCTACCGGAAGGTCGAGATATTACTCAAAGCAAGCAAGTACAAGTCGCACTGCGGCAGCAAGTAGAGCGCGAACGGCTGGTAACACAGATCCAATCTCGCATCCGTTCTTCTCTCGATCTCAAAGATATTCTCAACACTACAGTAGCGGAAGTCCGGGAGTTTTTGGCAACCGATCGAGTGATCGTTTTCCACTTCCGGCCAGACTGGAACGGAGATGTGGTGGTAGAGTCGGTTGGGGAGGAGTGGATGCCACTTTTGGGAATGTCTACAGACGATTGCTGTTTTGCCAATTCTTATGTCGGACAGTATGTGAAGGGCCGAATTCGATCGGTGGAGGACATTCACGCTTCTAATTTTGCCGAGTGTCACGTCAGTTTTTTGGCCCAGTGTCAGGTGAGGGCGAATTTGGTAGTGCCGATTTTGCAGCAGGGCATCCAAAATCGGGACGGTAATCCTTCTTGCCAAGTACCAAAGTTGTGGGGTTTGCTGATCGCCCATCACTGTTCTGCACCCCGCAAATGGCAGAAGTTTGATGTGGATTTGCTGAGTCAGTTGAGCACGCAGGTGGCGATCGCGATCGAACAATCTTTACTTTACCAGAGCTAGCTGCTGCTAACGAGCAGTTGGACGGGTTGGTGAATCTGGACAGTCTGACTCAGTTAGCGAACCGTCGCCGATTTGACGAGTTTTTGAACTGGGAGTGGGAACAGTGCAGCAGTTCGGAACCGCTATCTTTAATCATGTGCGACATTGACTGTTTTAAACTTTACAACGACAATTACGGACACCAAGCCGGGGATGCTTGCTTGCAGCAAGTGGCGAGGGCGATCGCAAATGTGGCAGAGAATGTACCCACAGAAAGCATTTATTTGGCCGCTAGGTATGGTGGCGAGGAATTTTCAGTAATTTTGCCGAATACGGATCTTGCGGCTGCACAAGCTGTTGCTGAGCAAATCCGCAGCCACATCAAAGCCCTAGCAATTCCCCACCAGAAGTCTGTTGTTAGCAATTCGGTGACTCTGAGTATGGGAGTTGCTACTATTTCGGAAGGTCAAAATTCCCCAAAAATGTTAATTGAAGCGGCGGATAAAGCACTTTATCGAGCTAAGTCCGAGGGGCGCGATCGAGTGGCTGTAAGTCAGTTGACAGTTGATAGTTGATAGTTATAGCAACCGCCTTGGCGGTTGCTATACAAAGATTATGCCATGAGGTTTCTGCTGCTTCAGCTAAAAAATGCCGATCGCGATCGCACCTGTGAACAGGGTGACAATCAGCATCAGTACGCCCAGCGTTACCCCTAGACCAGATAGCGTATTTGGATGGTGGGTGTCAAATTTTGGATCGTCGGCTTCTTCGTGCAGTCGCATTTGCCGAATCACATCAGAAATTTGTTTCGCATCTCGAACATGGTGTAGCGCCTTCTTTTCGCCATTCGGATAGTTAACCACAAAGTAAGTTGGCACTACAACTCGATCGCCTGTAATATCAGGTGCATCTACCGCAATTTGCTGCGATTTTTCTTCAATCGTCTGATTCGATTTAACGATGTCACCTGGATTAACGGTGCGGAAAGTCCTGCCCGTTTGAGGAGTCATCCCTGAGAAATAAGAGTCAACCATGATTTTTTCTCCTTGGTGTTTCATGCGTTTTGTTTGAAGTTAAGCAATCAGCTTAACTGTCCCGATCGTAGAGATTTCGCTCACCCAAAACATCTGAAAAACGTCTTGATTTCTCCATTTACAAAAGAGAGTAGTCTTTGCTAAATTTTGTGAATGCGTTAAGCACAAATGCTTAAATTTTTGATTGAAGTCGGGTTGAAATATTGAGACAATTTCACCCTGGGTTTTTGCTGTTTTGCGTTAGCTCCAACTCTGGCACAAACTCTGACTGTCTGATTAGCGTTTAAGCCAAACTTTTATCGTCAAAGTTTATTTTATTTCCTAATTATAACAAATCTTTCGATCAATTGTGTAAATAAATATTGAAGGTGGCGGTCACTGAGCGAAGCCGAAGAGTTGAAACCGCTGCCGACTTCCGAACCGTGTCGGGAGCCACGGGCTTCCGTCTCGTTCTTCGGTGAGACTTAACCGTTAAGCACCGAGCCGATCGAATTAGCATAAATTGCCAGTTGCGATCGATTGCGAAGTGTCAGACGGTTGAGTAGGTGAGTGACGTATGTTTTGACCGTCCCTTCTGCCAGGTGCAGTTGATTCGCGATTTCGCGGTTCGTGCAGCCTTGACCGATCAGGCGCAAGACATCGCGTTCTCTGGGCGGTAACTGCGTTAATTCTTCTGGCTCGGTTTGAGGGTTTATATCGCCTGAATCTGGAACGTTTGTTAGCAGCTTTTCCATCAATCCTGGAGCCATTTGGCTGTAGCCGCGATGCACTAAACGAATCGCCTCTGCTAGTTCTGGGGCGGGCATATCTTTGAGCAAATACCCTTTCGCGCCCGATCGCATCGACTGAGCAATATCGCGATCGTCATCAAAGGTACTCAGTACCAATACTTTGATATCTGGAAACTGTTCGGTAATTAGTCGAGTGGCTTCGATTCCCGTCATTACGGGCATTCGGATATCCATCAGCACGACATCCGGCTGTAACGTGGCCGCGAGATTGATCGCCGCTTGTCCGTTTTCGGCAGTTCCTACCACCTGTAAATCGCCTTCTTGATTCAATACGGCTTGTAGCCCCTGGCAAATCAAACTTTGATCGTCTACTAGCAATAGTCGAATCATCACAATACCTCATATCAATTTTGGATTTTAGATTTTAGATTGAGAAAGCGTTACTAATATCATTTCCGGTCATATAACTATTAATAATTAACACTCAAAATTATCTCATGACAAGGGAATTTTTATCTGAATTTGGCAACCCGATCCGGGTGCAGTTGTTAAGTTAAAATCGCCATCTAAGGCTGCGATGCGTTCTTGCATTCCTTGTAGTCCAAAACCAGTTGTTTCCCGATCGCGACTGAATCCTTTGCCGTTGTCTTTAATCTCTAGACAGACTCGATCGCCTGTCATAACTAGTTGAATTTGTACTTGAGTTGCCCGAGCATATTTAGAAATATTAGTAAATGCTTCTTGAACAATTCGATAGATTGTTTTAGAGATAGATATGGAAACAGATTTCATTAGGTGAATGTCAACGGTGGGGGTAATGCCTGTAACTTGACGAAACTCTTCTGCCAAAGTTGCGATCGTCTCTTCTAACGGCTGTTCGACTTGTTCGTCTGCCCGCAGTGCCCTGACCGATTGTCGTACTTCTTGCATCGCGGTTGCGCCCAAACGCTGCGCCTGAGCCAGAAAAGCCTGGGCTTGAGTGGGGTCAGACAGCAACAGGGACGCAGCGGCCTGTAGTTGAACATTGAGGGCGGTGAGGGAATGTCCTAAGGAGTCGTGAATCTCGCGGGCGATCCGGTTGCGTTCTTCGATCGCAGCCATCTCCTCAACGCGTTGTTTGAGCGATCGCTCCTGTTCTAGAGCTTGCAAGAGATTTGCCTGAGTTTGCTGCAACTGTTGATTTTGTGCTTGAAGCTGCACTTGCAGTCGCCGGACGGTAAGCTGATTTTCAATCCGGGCGAGAACTTCCTCGACGTGGAATGGCTTGTGAATATAATCTACGCCTCCGCTGGTAAAGGCTTTGACTTTATCGAATACCTCATCCAGGGCACTGATGAAAATTACGGGAATCTCGCGAGTCTGTGGATTTTCTTTCAAGCGCTGACAGACCTCGTAGCCGTCGAGATCCGGCATCTTGATGTCGAGCATAATTAGGTCGGGTGGAGCCGCTTGCGCTCCCATCAGCGCCATTGCGCCATTGATTACACTCCGCACTTTGTACCCGCGATCGGTTAAGGCAGATGACAGCAGGCGCAGGTTATCGGGCGTGTCATCGACAATCAGAATATTTCCTTTGGAAGCAGCACCGGGAGCGTTCATCTTTTTTTCCTCCCAAATTTAGGCTGGCGATCGAGTTAACCCACAGTCAGGAGGTGGCAATGCCGTTTCCCGAAAATTAATCTGGCGTAAGATATTAGGTTAACTCAACAATCCGATCGAACCGATATTGATTCACCAAATCGGCGATCGCCAGAGCCAGACTAGCATCTTCCGGTGGGATTTGATGAATAAGCTGAACAATTTGCTCGGCATCAACCTCAGTGGCGGCTTGGTGAAGTTGTTCTCGCCATGGGGCGGGCATTTTCTCTAATAGTGCGATCGTCACATCGGATGGCGTCACCTCAGGCTTAACGGGTAAGACGATCGGTTCGTAGCGATAACTCACCCCCAAGTGTTGCGCCATTTTCTCAAAAATTTCCGCCTCGCGGAATGGTTTGCGAATAAAATCATCGCAGCCCGCCGATAGCGCCACCACCCGTTCTTCTTCAAAGGCGCTGGCCGTGATGGCAATAATCACCGTCGCCTGTCCCTTAAGCTGCGATTTGATGTGTTTCGTCGCTTCGTAGCCATCGATCACGGGCATCCGCAGATCCATCCAAATCAGATGAGGGGCAAAGGATTCCCAGAGGTCGATCGCTTCTTGTCCGTTCACGGCTTGCTGGATTTCAAAGCCCAAAGGTTCCAGCAGTCCCATCAGCAACTGGCGATTCTCCCAACGATCTTCTACTACCAGCAAGCGATAGCGTGGTAGATCGGGCGCTAACCCAATTACACGCTGAGACTGCTGCTGCGGGGAACCTACAACCGTCGTGGCGATCGCGATCGGCAGATCGAACCGAAACGTGGTTCCCTGTCCCACCTGGGTTTCTAGCGTCAAATTTCCGCCCATGAGCCGCACAAATTCTCGGCTAATCGCCAGTCCCAGTCCTGTCCCTTGCTGAGATTTGCGACCGGCTTCAGTTTGAGCAAAAGCATTGAACAAGATTTGTAGCTCGTCTGTGGCAATCCCCACTCCGGTATCTTCTACCTCGAAGCAAAGACGGGGCGATGAATAGTTGTCTGTTAGCTCTCTTTCATCATTATTGTGGAACAGGCATCTTGCCTGTTCTAGAGAGTTTTTTTGAGAGATGTCTATTGCTGGCTCTATTCTAACTCGCAAACTCACCCAACCCGCCTGAGTAAACTTGATGGCATTCGATAGTAAATTCATCAAAACTTGGCGGAGTTTGCTCTCATCGGCGATCGCATATTGAGGAACATCCGCTTGCCGTTCTACGATCAATTGTAGCCCCTTAGCAGTTGCTTTTGGTTGCCACATATCATCGAGGGTATTGAGTTGATGATAGAGGTCAAAACTAGTTTCATTGAGACTTGTTCGTCCTGCTTCAATTTTGGACATTTCTAACACGTCGTTGATCAATTGCAACAGATGTTCGCCGCTGCGGGTAATCGTGTCTAGATGTTCTTGCTGTTGGGCAGTAAGGAAGCGATCGCGCAGCAATAGTTGAGTGAATCCCAGAATAATATTCAGCGGAGTTCGCAGTTCGTGGCTCATATTCGCTAGGAATTGGCTCTTGGTGCGGTTGGCAACTTCCGCCGCCAGTTTGGCTTGTTGTAGGGCTGTTTCTGCCTTGTGTCTCGCTCGCCCGATCGCGATCAATTCCCCAACAAGTTTGAGGCTATTAATATCAGTTTGACTCCAATTTTTGGGAAAATGAACGGCATCAGTCCCAATAAACCCTGTCACCTTCCCTTGATAGATCGTGGGTACTGCCAACACCGATTGAATGGACTGACTGATAAATAATTGCCGCTCTGAGCCGTCAGGGATTGTATTGATATCCGCCGTATGTAACGCTTGTCCAGACAAGAATTGTTGATGCAAGAGTGGATATTCACTCACGCTCGATTCTCTGACTTCAGGCGTCAAAGGTTGAATATTTTCCGCACACCATTCATAAACTAACTGACATTTTGTCCGATCGCTGTCGTACTCAAAGATGGCACTTCGCTCTGCACCGATGTGGCGAGTAATTAACTCTAAGGCAAGTTGAATTGAGGTTTCTCCGTCTCGATCGATAAACTGGCGCGAGATTTGGCTGAGCAAGTTATCGAGTTCGGCTCGGCGGTGAAGTGCTTGTTCGGCTATTTTGCGATCGGTAATATCAGCAATCACCCCTTCCATATATCCAGCTTCTAGGCGGGATGAATAGAGTCCCCAAAACAGCGTTCCATCGCGTTTCCGCATCTGGACTTCAAAGTTTTGCAGTTCGCCATAACTCTGGAGTAATTCACTGGCGCGTTGGCGCTCACCTGGATCGACATAGAAATCTACGGTACGTTTCACACCAATAATCTGAGTTGGTGAATCAAATCCAAGCAGATCGGCCAAACGCTGATTGGCATCAATAATTAAAGCATCGCTAAAGCGGGTTCGGAAAATTCCCACCTGAGAATTCTCAAAGATGTTGCGAAATTTTGCCTCGCTTTTTTGTAGAGTTTCTTCGGCGCGTTTGCGATCGCTAATGTCACGAGCTACACACAGAACGGTGTTCTCTGACAAGCCGGAAAGGCTAGCAGAAAACCAGACTTGTTTCCCCTGAATTGGCAGGCTAAATTCTACATTTACACTGCCCTGATTCGGAGGAAGGTATTCGGAGAAATCGAGAAAATTGGACGATCGCTGATGCAAGACTAGCGCCCGATCAATTGCATCTCCCAATAGATCTGCCGTCTCTTTTGGCAATACTTCATGTATGGTTTTGCCAATCCGATCGATATTGGGTTTATAAATCATGGAAGTTTGAGTTTGGATAAATTTCAGGTAACTTCCTTGGGCATCAAATACCGTTACCGTATCCGTCATCGCATCAAACATCAGTTTCAGTTCTGCTTCCGAAGCTTTGAGAGCTTCCTCGGCTTCAAGTCGCTCGACAATCTCTTGTTGCAGTGCTTGAGTGCGTTCCTCTACTTTCAATTCCAAAGTCTCAGAATAATCTTCTAATCGTTCGTAAAGTCGAGCATTTTCTAACGAAATTGCTGCTTGAGAAATCAACATTTTCAGCACTTCTAAACGATCGCTAGTAAAGGCTCCCGTACTCAGATTGTTTTCTAAATAAAGAATGCCGATCGGTTTGCTTTGTTTGAGAATCGGAAGACAGAGGAGCGATCGGGGCTGTTGCTGTTGAATGTAAATGTCAGCCGCAAAGGTTGGTTCGATCGCCGCATTATCAAGCACCAAAGGTTCTTGGGTGCGTTCTACATATTGAATAATGGTTATGGGAAGATCGGGGCAATTGGCAACAGGTATTGTCTCCAAGTTGCAGTGTTTAGTATCAACGCATTGAGCGACGATCGACAATTGCTCGTCTTCTAATAACAGTAGAGAACCTTTTTGAGCGCCAGCATTCTCGATCGCCACCTGCATTAAAGTTGAGATCGATCGATCTAGATGAATTTCTTGTGAGATGGCCCCGGCCGCTTTCATGACAGCAGCCAAATCGACAGAGGCGATCGTGCTATTCGTCGTTCCCCCGGTCGATCGCGGGTTAAATGAGCGATGTTCCGCAGGGGATTTGCTGACGCGACTGAGCAACTGTGGATAGCGATTTTCTAAGTCTTGAACTTTGGCTTTTGCACCCCAGCGATCGTAGCAATAGTGCGCTTCTTTCATGTAAGTAGAAGCAAATTTTAATCTGCCGCGCGCCAGATAAAACTTGGCTGCTAACTCATAAGCCAATGCTTCTTCTTGAATATATTCGTTCTCACACGCACCAACAATTGCTCGTTCATACAACTCTTCAGCTTCCAGAATATCACCCAATACTCTAGCTTTTTCGGCTTCTACCAAATCGTATTTATGCTGAAAATTCATGGGTGCATGGTGCGCCCATTGCTGCATCTTTTCCTGATTGCTGGTTACTTTCAGTAGCAAATCTGGCGCTGGACTAGAAATAGAGGAATAAGCTGCTAGCTGAATTAGCGAATCATAGAACCGGAACACGGGCATCGACAATTCGCCCGTGACACCGCCCACGCCATACTGTTCGGCAAAAGCAGCACTTTCTACTGCTCGTTCCAAGTCTTCAAATAAGTAACACAAAATGACTTTATTAACATAGAAATAAAACAGTCCCGTGATGTCATTGGCAGCGACATGAAACGGAATCATTGTCACTTCATTGTAAGCATCTCCCACCAGTAAACCAGGATTTTCTGCCTGTCCTAATAAGTTAAAAACACTTTGTCTGTAAATCTCCTGATAGTTTAATGTGAGTTCTTGTTTGAGTTGAGAAATTACCCGAACATAGTGAGTCATTTCTTGAGCCAGTGCTGTTAATTCTGTGCCGCAAAAGTAGGAATACTGGCAGCCATCTTCGGCCGCATAGCTAGCATATTCAAAATCCCCGCATTCCATCGCACTTTCATAAGAGCGTCGAAACAAAGGTAAAGAGTTCCTGACATGAGATTTGCCATGGGTTGTGCCAACTGCTACCATATGAAAAGGTTTACAATCAACGGCTTTAGCATTCGATCGCTGAACGATACTTAATGCTAATTGCCCCAACTCGTAAGCTAATTCTACATCATTAGCCGTCCCGCTAACGAGCAATCCATAAAGTGCAAAACCTTGGGCAGAAGAGGGAGCATTGCCATAGTGAAGGGATAGATTCACCTTCTCGCAGATGATAAATGGCAACAAATCCGTTGCAGCTTGATAAGCAGAGGAAAGCGATCGCGATAAAATGCGCATAGCTGCTAGTTTATCAGCATCAGTCATGGCAGGCAAATCGACAATTTCCGCGATGGTCTGATGCTGCAAGTTAGCTGCTGTTTCTTCTAACTTCTGCTGAGTTTCTAACTCTGTTGGAATCGATGGAATCATCACTCCCAACTGTTCCAATACTTGCAATCCCAGGGCGATCGCATCCATTAATCGAGTCTGCGCGATGCAAGTTTGAATCTTGACCTCATAAACTTTCACTTTGTCCAAAATGGTTTTTGCCTGTTGCAAAACAATGGTTGCCCAGCGTTCCATTTCGTCGAGATTCCCGCATAAATACGCAGCTTCAGCGGCTTCTTCATGTAGCGTCAAAGCGAGATGATATTGGCGTTCCCAACACTGAGCAGACAGTAATTGTATCCCCGTATTCAAATATGCCAGCGTTGCCTTATAAGCAGTTGCTGCTTTTGTTTTCTGACCTGCTAATAAATTTAATTGAGCGATCGCCTCTCGTTCTGTTAACTCTGTGACTAGTTCAATGCCAAGATTGAGATGATCGACGATTGCAAAGACATTTTCCAATAAATTTTCCCCTGTTTGTGGGAACATCCCAAATTTGTAGGAGATATTTGCCAAAATGGGATGCTCCCCTGTTTGTTGCCACAAACTGAACCCGATTTGCAAATGAACCGCCTGTTTTTGATGTTTGTCAATCAACGCATAGGCCGCTTGCTGAACGAGATCGTGCAAGAATTTATAATCTTGAATCAGCAGATTTTCATCGAATTCAGACATAGCTAAGATCGTGCCTACTTGCACCGCTTCGAGCAGCGTGCGAAACAATTCAATCGCCGATCGATCGCAGACAATCGCCAAAATATCCAAGCTAAATTCAGCGCCAATACAAGCAGCTAATTTTAATACTTGCTGCGTTGATTCTGGCAGTTGTTTCAATTTGCCGATCGTCAATTCCACCACATTATCAGTGAAATTCTGTGCTTCAATTTGAGCCAAATTCCATTGCCATCCCCCTACTACCTTGGCGGAACCCCCTACCCCCCCCGATGGGGGATTTATCCAGAGTGAGACTGTTTCATTCTCAGGAAAACCAGGGTTTTGTAGGGGTAGTGCCCCCGTGCCTACCCCCCCCCGTGCTTACCCTCCCCGCCCACTCAATCAAGTTTTCTGTGTACAGCATTTTTAAGAATTGCTCGACAAAGAAAGGATTGCCTGCCGTTTTGCGCTGTATGAGTTCTGCCAAAGGTGCGATCGAGGCTGCATCCCTGTGCAATGTCTCAGCGATTAACTGACAAGTATCCTGGAGGGCTAACGGTGCGAGGGCGATTTGATTTACGGCAATCGATCGACTGCGTAACTCATTCAATAGCAGCAGCAATGGGTGCACGGCATCAATTTCATGATCTCGATATGCTCCAATTAGTAATAGAGATTGCGTCTCTGAATCGGTCATCATCAGTTCAATTAACTTCAGCGTTGCTGAGTCCACCCATTGCAGATCGTCGAGAAAAATAACGAGCGGATGTTCTGGAGAAGAGAACACGCGAATGAATTTTTGAAACACCAAATTAAAGCGATTTTGTGCTTCAATTGCACCGACTTTAGGTACAGGTGGTTGAGCGCCAATAATCAGTTCTACTTCGGGAATCACATCAATAATAACTTGCCCGATCGCACCCACCGCCTCCAGAATTTGATCTCGCCATTGTTGCAAAGCTGTTTCTGATTCTGCCAAAATTTGCCGCATCAATGACTGAAAAGCAGTGACGATCGCAGAATAGGGAATATTGCGCCCAAACTGATCGAATTTACCTGAAATAAAATAGCCCCGCTTTTGGGTTATTGGTTTGTAAATTTCCTGCACCAACGCTGACTTACCAATCCCGGAATACCCGGCTACCAAAATCAATTCAATTTGAGATTTTGGATAAGTATTTTGTTCTTTTGTTTCCCCCGCCACTCTCTCAAATGCCGCCAATAAAGTTTCAATTTCTGCTTCCCGCCCGTACAGCTTTTGGGGAATTTGAAATCGATCGGAAATATCCTGCATTCCCAAAGGAAAAGCTTCAATTTTATTCGTCGTCTCTAACTGCAACAAACAGGTTCCTAAATCTGCTTCGATCCCCGCAGCACTCTGATAGCGATCCTCGGCATTTTTCGCCATCAATTTTAGGATAATTTCCGAGACGATCGGCGGAATCTCTGAATTTAATTCATGAGGTGTGATCGCTTGTCCGGCGATATGACAATGCACCAATTCCAGCATATCATCTGTCACAAATGGCAGTTGACCAGTCAGCAACTCGTAGTACGTTACACCCAGCGAGTAAAAATCAGTTCGGTAATCTAAGATCCGGTTCATTCTCCCGGTTTGTTCCGGCGAGATATAAGCTAAAGTGCCTTCCAAAACATTCGGATTCTGAAAACTCGGATTCGTGCGGGAGAAGCGAGTTGCAATCCCAAAATCAATGATTTTCACCCTACCAGTTGCCGGATTCAGGACAATATTGCTGGGATTAATGTCTCTGTGAATAACTTGGGATGCGTGAATTGACCCGATAATTTCTGCTAGCTGAATCGCCAGATGCAGAAATTCTGCCAGAGGCATCGGACAGTATGATTCTGGTAAATCTTGCCGAAACTTCTCTAAAGACTCGCCACCAAAATCCTCTAGCGTCATCACGAGCGATCGCTGATAGTCTTGCTGGCTGTAAACTTTAATTACACCTTCAATATCGAGCGATCGTGTAATTGCATACTCTTGTTTCGATCGAATCAATGCGGCGGTCGTGGGATAGTCTGCTTTGAGAACTTTGAGGATGATAGGCGTATTGTCTGACTGACGGATTCCCCGATATACCAGGGAACTGGCGCTTGAATAGATTTCGGTACAGACTTCAATGTCAGGTAAAGTAATCATCACAGGTACTGGGTTAAATGCGATCGCAGCAGACTGCCAAGCTAGCAAAACTTACCGCCTATTATTAATAGTGTATGCTTTTTTAGTTTGGAGAGTTGACAAAGCTGCTGATGAATCCTAAAGTTGTTGAGGCTGGAATATAGCCTTTCTCAGGTAGATGAGGTACAAGAAAACTAACATAAACGGCAGCGACAAATATCCCATAAAACAGATCGAAAACGGAACCCCTCCATCGGTGAATATACATCCCAAACATGGCGTTGCA
>JAAUPI010000272.1 GCA_012035135.1 Microcoleus sp. CSU_2_2 | reverse complement strand
GCAGTGTTGACACAGTTGATTTCTACAAGTTTTCCCTCACAGAAACCAGCGATGTGACTCTGGCGATGAGTGGAGTCACTCAAAATTCCCTTTATAGCAAGATTTATTATGACAAGAACAATAATGGCGTAATTGATAGTGGCGATGAAATTAATTCGGCAGTAGTTTTTGCCAACAGCGATCGAGAAATTAAGACCACATTAGGTGTGAGAAATTACTATGTGAGTATTTCCCAATATTACAACGACACCAACAGCAATTATTCTCTAACCTTAGTCAACAATAAAAATCAAAACCCAGTCACCACCCTAACGTTTAGTTCTGCTCAATTTAGTCTTAGTGAAGATGAAACTCCTGTAGCTGCGGTAACAATTACTCGAACTGGGGGAAGTGATGCTGCGGTTAGTGCCACAATTAACTTGCAAGATGGCACGGCTAAATCCCCAAATGATTACAATAATACTGTCATTACCGTTAATTTTGCTGCTGGTGAAACCAGTAAAACGGTTGCAATTCCGATTGTCAAGGATGCGATCGCAGAATCGGATGAAACCCTCCAACTCACACTCACCAATCCCACTGGAGGGGCAATCATCGGGCAGCAAAATAGTGCAACCCTGACGATTCTTGCTAATGGTGGGCTTGGTACTTTAAGCTTTAGTTCTCCTCAATTTAGCGTCAAAGAAGATGGCACACCAGTTGCAGACGTAATCGTTACTCGCAGTGGCGGTTCGGATGGGGCTGTCAGTGTCGCGATTGATTTGAAAGATGGCACCGCTAAAGCGCCAGATGACTACAATAATAAACCAATTACCGTTAATTTTGCGGATGGCGAAACCAGCAAAACTGTTACTATTCCCATAGTCAATGATGTGATCGCAGAATCAGATGAAACCATCCAATTGACGTTGAGCGATCCTACTGGAGGGGCAACCATTGGGCAACAAAATACCGCAACGCTGACTGTTCTCCATGTAAGTAAGTCTACTAATAACTCAACATCTAAACCTGGTACTTTAATTTTTAGTTCTCCTCAATTTAGGATTCGAGAAGATGGAACAGCGATCGCTGCCACAACTGTTACTCGCAGTAGCGATTCAAATGGGGCTGTCAGTGCCGCGATTAACTTGAAAGATGGCACCGCTAAAGCGCCAGATGACTACAATAAGCAACCCATCACTGTTAATTTTGCTGATGACGAAACCAGCAAAACTGTTACCATTCCCATTTTCAATGATGCGTTCAAAGAACCAGATGAAACCCTCCAACTGACCCTAACTAATCCCACGGGAGGGGCAACGATCGGTCAAGAAAATAGCGCAACGCTGACTATTATCGATAATGATGGCACCCCCATAATCGGATTTCCTAAAGGATCGTCTGGTAGCAATAAGGGTGAAATTACGATCGCGATCGCGGGTGAGAAGTTTTCACCAACCGATCGAATTAGCTTAATTGCTCCCAATGGTACAGCAAAAGCTGCTAGTAAAGTTTATTGGGTGAATGATAAACAAGCTTGGGCAACTTTTAATTTGCAGGGGTTAGACACTGGAAAATACGATGTCGAGGTTAAAAATGAGGCAAATACTGGTACTTCTAACTCTGCTTTTACAGTAACCGACGGTGCGTTGGGAAATATTCAAACTAAATTGAGTTATCCAGCGCCGGGAGTGGTGAATGTAACTTATACCAATGTCGGACAAACGGATGTCACAGCACCTTTGTTTCGATTATCTGCAACCAATGCCCAGGTTACTTCCCTTCAAGGTAGTGTCGCTGAAGAAATTACCACCAGTACAAGCCTCAGCCAACTGCTGAATTTAGGATTTGGTGGCAGCGATAAGGGTGCAGCAGGGATTTTAACCCCTGGTAAAAGCGGTCAAATTTCCTTTAAGTATACTCCCAACGGCAATGGCTTAATTAACTTGGCAGTCGAACAAGTTAATCCCAATGAAGTCATTGATTGGGCAGCGATTAAATCAGAATCTCGTGCAGATTATCTTTTTATTGACTCTGGTGCTTGGGATGCTATTTGGAGCAACTTTACAGCAGCAGTCGGGCAAACCTACGGACAGTTTCAGGCTGTGATGGCAGAAGATGCCAATTATTTAAGTCAATTAGGACAAACGACGAATAATTTAAGCCGATTATATGCCTTTGAATGGAAGCAAGCAGCGAATACCCTGACTAATGTGGGTTTAATTACCGCAACAGATGTGGTTGATGCTGCACCGGGATTATCTTTAACGTTTAATCGCACTTTCTCCCAATCTATTGCTGAACGCTACAATTTAGGAACGTTAGGACGAGGTTGGTCTAGTCAGTGGGATTTACGCGCTACAACTGAGAGTAATGGCAATGTTATTATTCGCAGTGTAGGGGATTTACAGCGACTTTTTGAGAAGCAAACAGATGGCACATTTACTGGAGATGGTGGCGCAACTTTAACCATTATTAATGGGGAGTATCGTCTAAAAGAAGCTAACGGAATTGTTTCTCTGTTTGGTAGTGATGGCAAACTCAATTATGTTGAGGATACTAACGGTAATCGGATTACTTTGCAATATACCAACGATCGCCTGGCTGAGTTAGTTCACACTAATGGAGATAGTTTAACACTTGCTTACAACGATCGAGAGCGTATTAGTGAGATTACCGATTCTACAGGACAAGTTACTACCTACAGTTACGATACCAGTGGGGAACATCTGTTATCGGTGAAAAATCCCGGAGGCACAACTACTTATAGTTACGATACGGGCGATATAGCAGCGAAAAAACATTCTTTATTATCTGTTAGTTCGGATTTAGATTATCAGCGTAGTTTTGAATACGACGATCGAGGTCGTCTGACAAAAGAATTTAGTAACGAACAAAGCCAAAGCTTGACCTACAGTTATGATACCGTAGGCGGTGTTACTGTTACCGATAGTACGGAAGCATCTCAAACGCTTTTACTAGATGACAGGGGTAATCCGGGACAAATTCGGGGAGTTAACAATCAAAATCTGCTATTTCGTTATGATGCGGATGGGAATTTAATTGGTACAACCCTGCCTAATGGGGGAAAAACAGCTTACGGTTACGATAGTTCAGGTAATTTAACCAAACAGACGAATTTACTCAGTCAAGATGTTAAATTTACCTACGATGCCACCTTCGATCGACTGACAGGTTTTACAGATCCTAAAGGGAATGGCGTTAGTTATACCTACGATTCTAAAGGCAATCCCACTAAAATCGCCTACCCTGATGGCAGCAACCAACAATTTAGCGTAGATGCGTTGGGGAATATTACCAGTGCGATCGACCGTCGGGGTAATACGATTAAATATACCTACAATAAAGACGGATTGCTAACTCAAAAACAATCCCCGGATGGTTCTCAAGTTAGTTATAGCTATGACACCAATGGAAATCTTACCAGTGTCACGGATGGGACGGGAACCACTACGATGCAGTATGATGCTGCAAACCAGCTTACTAATATCAAATATCCTGCGGGGCGTTCTCTCAGCTATACCTACAATGCCGACGGTCAGCGTACCAAACTTGTCTCTCAAGATGGTTATACAGTTAACTATAGTTACGATCGCGACGGCAGCTTAAAGACTTTAACTAATGCCACTGGCGAAAATATTATCAGCTATGACTACGATCGTGCAGGTCGTTTAATTAAAGAAACCAACGGCAACGGGACTTATAGCAGCTATGAATACGATTTACAGGGTCAGTTAACTCGGTTAATCAATTATCAGGCGGATAATACGGTTAACTCTAAGTTTGAGTATGCCTACGATAACTTAGGTCGCCGTACTAGCATGACCACTTTAGATGGGACATTTCAATATGGTTATGATGCAACGGGACAATTAACTTCTGTAGTTACGCCGACTAATCGCACGATTAAATATCAATATGATGCCGCCGGAAATCGCACCAGGGTAACGGATAACGCGACTAACACGAGTTACACCAGCAATAATCTGAATGAATATACCAATGTGGGTAATGCTGTCTATACCTACGATAAAGATGGGAATTTAATTGGCAAAACCGACGGGGGACAGACTTCAAATTATACCTATAATGCGGAAAATCGCCTGACTAAAGTTGTCACGCCTCAAGGTAATTGGGAGTATGAATATGATGGCTTAGGAAACCGTGTTGCGACTGTTTTTAATGGTCAAAAGACTGAATATTTAGTCGATCCTACAGGATTAGGAGATATTGTTGGGGAATATAACGGTAGTAGTTTAGTTGCTAACTATACTCACGGGATTGGTTTAGTCAGTCGGGTAAATGGAAGTAACAGTAATTATTATGATGCAGATGCCCTTGGTTCGACGGTAGGGTTAACGGCAAATGATGGAAGTTATGTTAACCGTTATAGTTATTTGCCGTTTGGGGAAGATTTAACTAAAGTTGAAGGTGTTGCGAATCCCTTTGAGTATGTTGGGCAATGGGGGGTCATGGATGAGGGGAATGGACTCGATTTCATGCGATCGAGGTTTTATGATAGTGGTTTGGGAAGGTTTACAAGTGTCGATCCGATCGGAATCAATGCTGGGGATACAAATTTTTATCGGTATGTATTTAGCAATCCCACACAGCTCAATGATCCATCGGGAGAATTTGCACCTTTTGCAATAGGTTTTGTAATAGGTTTTGGTGGAACTCTATTACATTATGGAAGAAATAAGTTTAATGATACTCCATCTTCTTTTCCAAAAGATAATAATGGCTGGACTAAGCTTCCTCCAGACCAGTCAATATTTCATCAACAGGGTCGAGGAAATGAAAACAATACAAAATGGGTGAAGCCAGATAAGTGGTGGTTTGGAAGCAGTGAAGCTGTATTTACACCTGATGGCAAACTTGTGACAGACTCGTTAAACGGGGGAACCTATAACTATTTTGATGTTAGTTGGGGATGGGGGATACCTCACGGTTTTGATGTAATTCCTTATTTGATTCTTGGTAATTATACTAATGACCCATCTACCATCATCACAAGATTGAAGCTAGCAATTTTTGGCAAAACTTATAACGACCCACACCTAAAAACCATCGACGGATTAGGCTACGATTTCCAAACAGTAGGAGAATTCACCCTCGTCAAATCCACCACCGACGACTTTGAAATCCAAACCCGACAACAACCTTGGGGAAATAGTCAAAGTGTTTCTATTAACACCGCCATTGCCATTGAAAGTGATGGGCAACGTATCGCCTTTTACGCTGGAGAAACCCTATCTATCCTCATTAACGGGAAGGATGCAAACATTCCTGATGACGGACTCTACGCAGTTGGGCAAAACCTGATTACTCGTTCCGGCAAACAATACCGTATCACTACCGCTAATAATGACTTAATTATTATTGATAATCGGGGTAGTTTCCTAAATATTAACGTCGGTTTAGCTGATAACCGTCAAGGTAAAGTTGTCGGAATTTTAGGCAACGATAACGGCACCAAAAACGATGAATTTGCCCTCCGCGACGGTACAGTTATCGGCGGTACTATCTCCACTCAACAACTCTACGGCGAATATGCCAATAGTTGGCGGATTACCCAACCCACTTCTCTCTTTGACTACCCTTCAGGACAAGATACCAATACCTTTACAGATCTCACATTTCCCCAAAATATCGTCACTTCAACAACTCTCACCCCCCAACAACGCACCGCAGCCGAAGAAATAGCCCGAAATGCAGGAATTACAGATCCAGATGTGCTGGAAGATGTCATTCTAGATATTGCCATAACTGATGGAGATCCGGAATTTATTGAAGGGGCTACTACTCAACAACGACTAGAAACTGTCAATTATCCCAACACCCTCATCAATCCCGAAGGTGTTGGAAACGAACATTTGTTAACAGCAAACGCAATCATTTCCAATACCATCCGCTTCACCAACGAAAACGCCCAGGGAAGCACACCCATTGCCAAAGTTACTATTACCCAACAACTCGATTCCGATCTCAACCTCGATACTTTCACCTTAAATGACTTTGGTTTTGGGGATATTACTATTAACGTTCCCCTTGGCCTACAAAAATATAGCGAAAGACTCGATC
Organism: Microcoleus sp. CSU_2_2; assembly: GCA_012035135.1. Taxonomy (GTDB): domain Bacteria; phylum Cyanobacteriota; class Cyanobacteriia; order Cyanobacteriales; family Microcoleaceae; genus Microcoleus. The sequence goes on along the minus strand of JAAUPI010000272.1, from coordinate 603 downwards.
TCCGCACTACCAGAGGTGTATTTGTTGACGTTAATGCTGAATTAGACACGGATACAGGGATTGTCACCTGGACATTTACCGCGATCGATCCTACCACAGGCAACCCCGCTAACAGCGCAACGCAGGGCTTCTTACCTCCCGACGACGCAAACGGGGCAGGACAGGGTTTTGTCGGCTACAGCATCCAACCTAAAGCCAACCCCTCAAATGGCACTCGTATTGATGCCCAAGCCACCATCACTTTTAACAACCAAACTCCCATCCAAACCACCCCTGTCTTTAATACTTTAGAGAGTGACACTTCTACAAATACAGAAAATCCTGTACCTCCCAACAGTAACCCTGAGTCGATCGAACCCGCACCCAATACCCCAAATACCGAAACTCCTACCAATGCAGTTAATAGCCTCAATCCCGGTATTTTAACTTTTAGTAACCCAGAATTTAGCATTAAAGAAGATGGTAGTACGATCGCACCTGTAAAGATCGATCGGGCCAATGGCAGTGATGGCACTGTCAACACCACAATTACCCTAACCGACGACACCGCCACCTCTGTCGCCGATTACAACAATACTCCGATCGCGGTTAGTTTTGCCGATG
>JAAUPI010000271.1 GCA_012035135.1 Microcoleus sp. CSU_2_2 | reverse complement strand
GGTATGGTGCGTCGCTATGAGATCTCCCAATAGCAACGAGAGTTGTTCGTAGCGACGCACCCTACATTTACTACATTTACGAGATTATAAAACGGGTAAGTAACCCGGATTTGGTATTAGACGCACTATAGCTGACACATCTACAATTAACCGTTGCCGATCGCAATTTGAATTATCAACTCTGTTCCCTGTCCTGGCTGAGAAAAACAGTGCAATTGACCGCCGTGTTTTTCTACTATTAAATACTGGCATATTGATAGACCCAAACCCGTATTTGTGCCGGGAGGTTTAGTAGTAAATAAAGGATCGAAGATGCAGCCGAGGATTTCTTTCGTCATTCCGGGCCCGTTGTCGCTAATGGCGATCGCGACCTCATTTCCTTCTAACATTTCTGTACGAATCCGAATTTCTGGCTCAAATATTCCCTCACCTGAATCAGGTGGGAATAACAGAGATTTACTTTCGATCGTACCATGTTTTTGGGGAATTTTTACCTCTTTTTCCAAGGCGTCGATCGCATTTGTTAACAGGTGCATGAAGACTTGGTTTAGCTGTCCGGCATAGCACTGGATTCGGGGCAAATTGCCGTATTCTTTAATTAAAGAAATCCCCGATCGTCCACCTTTAGCTTGCAGGCGATTTTGCAAAATTAGCAGAGTGCTGTCCAAACATTCGTGGATGTCTGCGGGCTTCTTTTCAGCTTCGTCGGTACGCGAGAACAAGCGGAGCGATCGCACTACGTCTCGAATTCTGTCCGAACCCACTTTCATTGAATTTAGCAGTTTTATCAGATCTTTTTTGAGAAATTCTAAGTCTAATTCTTCGGTTTGATATTGAATTTCCTGCACAGGATTGGGATAATGCTTTTGGTAAAGTTCCACTAAGTTCAAAAGTTCTTTAATGTAGCCGCCAGCGTGGCTGATATTGCCGGAAATAAAACTGACTGGATTGTTGATTTCGTGAGCTACTCCTGCTACCAACTGCCCCAGAGACGACATCTTTTCTGTTTGAATCAATTGAGTTTGAGTGCGCTGCAAAACTAACACAGTCTGCTCCAATCTCGCCGCTTGCTGGCGCAGGCGTTCCTCTGATTCTTGCAAAGCCAAAAGAACTTGTTTGCGTTCTGTAACGTCCAATCCCACAAACACCGCAGCGCTACCTTTGTGGTACTTTTGAGCGACAATTAAATAAGTCTTTTTGTCTGCTTGAATGCTGGCAGTTACTTCTTTAGATGCAGTAGTTTCGTCGCTAGCCAAAAAATCGTAGACTAAATCGTTAAAATGGGGGCTGTTATCTAAAAAACCTACTTTTTGACCGATAAATGTTTCCGCTGGCAATTGGTAAGCAGCAGCTAAATGCTTATTTACTCCCATGTATCGCAAATCGGAACTTACCCAAGAAACGAATCCGGGCACGGCGTCCAAGACGGCTTGAAGTTGTTCTTTAGCGTCTACAAGTGCGGCTTCTGCTGCTTTGCGATCGGAAATATTGCGAGCGATCGCGCACTGGTATTCGCAGCCTTGATATTCTAAATAACTGACTTTAACTTCAACAGAAAAACTGCGGCTTTCTTTGGTTGTATAGCAGGATTCAAAGGTGAGAGAACGCTGTTGTTTGAGTATTTCCCAGTACACAGTCCAATCCGGTGCTGGCAATTCTAAGTCGATGTCGCGTAGTGTTAGTTTTAGTAGTTCAGATCGCGAGTAGCCCAGTTCTCTACAAGCGACTTGGTTAGCGTAGCAAATTTGACCGTCTGAAGAAGTATAAAATACAGCGTCTGCTGCACTGTCTACAGCGATTTGAGTTAGTTCTGCTAATGTGTCTAACGGTTGGTCTTGGATATCTAACGGAAACTTGTTGCAGCAATTTGCCTTAGAAATATCCGCAGGTATCTTCTCAGTAAATAGTATCAAGCCACCGATCGAACCGCTGCAATTTTTCCACGGCTGAAATGCCCATTTTACCCATTCGCAACGATGGCTGTACCCGATTTCTGCTACAGATTCGATCGACCGCGTTTCCACAAACTCACTGTAATTTAGTACGCCAGCCAAACAAGCCTGCGCATTTTGCAGCCAATATTCTGGGAGATTGGGAAACAGTTCCCTATGAAACCTGCCTCGCGCCTCGCCCAAGCCACAATCTGTTTGCCAGTGGCGAGAAACGGCCACATAGCGCATTTCGCAGTCTACCATTGCCATGGCGTCGGGCGATTGTTCCACAAACCGCCGAAATCGCTCTTCATTCTCTGGCATTGCTGTTGCTTCTGGGGGTGGGTTGGCAATGAGAGTTGTCCCATTTGCATACGTTCCCAGTACCTGAATTTCTGGCTGAACTGGCTGAGTTTGCACGGTTTGGGATGCCCTCCATGTCTGTCAGGTTTGAAAAATACTGTTTGAGGCTAGAAGTGTTGCCACCCAGATTAAATTGGTTAAACCCGCGAAGGGTTTCACCCATCATTGATATCATTTTTGAGGTGGATTTGTCTACGGGTACTACTTCAATTTTTCTTGAAATTGTGAAATTCAAGAAGTTTACCAGTTATTTTTCAGGCGATTTATCAGTATTTCAGGAAGTTCTGCCAGCGCTAGCACACGGATGGATTGCTTTAGAGTCTAAAAGATCGTGTCCGGTTAAATAGTCCACAGCAATGCGCTATGCCCAATGCCAATGCTTTTCGGCCCGATGCCCAATGCCCGTAGAGAATTGATCGGCAATTAACCGGACTTGAGATCGTATATTTATCAGACAAATTTGTGCATAAATTCACAGGTAAAATCCACCCTCCCTTTCCGTAACATTGCGGAATCTAGTCTTTCAGTAGTGTTACACGTCATCAAAACTACGAGTTTTTGCTGAAATTGAATGCCTTCTTCATCAATCACGCTTTGATACAAAGTTCCGTCCAGCAAACTCAGAATGTGTTCGGTCTTGTTAGTCCGCTGGGCGGCGGCGGTCGATCGATCTTGAGCCAAGTTGTCAGCTTCGTTGATAATAATGCAAATCCGCTCTAAATAACTCGGCGGCACAAAGTTTTCAACCGCATCGTGGTCTAGGATAAAAATTACATAACCCAACGGCACTAAAATTTCCTTAGCCACCGCTTGCGTCCACGCAGTTTTGCCAGTACCCGGTTCGCCACTAACTAGAACTGCTACTTGATTTTGGTCGAGAATTGCCTGCTGAACAGTATCTGTAAAATTTTGAACATCCGCAGGAAATGTGCGAATTGGGTACTGGCTGTGTACCTGTCCGACTCGGCTTTTGTACCCGCTAAGAATCACTGCTAAATTGTAAGTTGCTTTGCTAACCATCGGAGCAATGTCTTTGCAAATCAGGGTGTAGCGGCGCCTTCCCCTGTCGTAGCAGTCAATTTGCAGCCAGCAGCATTCCCGCGCCCAATAAGCATACACACTACCCAAAACTTCTAAGCGTTCCCAGCTAATAAATCGATCGGGCGGATAATAAAAATGCCTTTCCATAAAAAACTGGGTAATCGTGTCCGGCTTACCCAGCACATCCAGAACTTTGAAAACAGCAATCTCTTGGAGTTTGTTGAGAACGTAGTCGATGGGGATGCTGGCGCGGCTGACTAATTGAACAACAGGAGTTTCGGTAGTTAAAACGTCTCTGTAGCGGTAATCTGGATAAACTGGTTGCGGGGTAATATAATCCCAAAATTCGTCTATTTCGTAGCGCGTACTTTCGGAAAATACATTGAGGATATTTGCCCACCAAGTATATTGGTGGCGTCCCATGGCGTCGGCAATATCGCTAGCTGCGTCTAAGCTTTTTTGAGCGAGTTCCAAGGGGTCGCTAGACGCTAGGTGCAGCAGGTAATCCCAGTCTAATTGCCGATAAAGAGGCCGCCAACCAGAACCCAGCAACCCTCGGTTTTGAGGATTGTTTTGATTGAAGTTGTTGTCGCGATCGGTCATAGTATTTTAGATTTTAGATTTTAGATTTTAGATTTGGTAATGGGGAATGGGTAATTGGTAATTGGTAATTGGTAATTGGTAATTGGTAACTGTCAACTGTCAACTGACTTAGTTTTAGATAATTTGGGGGAATGAAATCAACTAGCCAAACTCCATTTTCTGAACAGTAGAATGTATAGCCATCGTCGTGCATTGCTGCGGCATCTACACTCAAGATGGCTGGGATGCCGTGTCTTCCACCTACTTTGTGTGCTGTCTGAATATCTCTTGACAAATGAACGTGATGGCGCGACATTTTTTTAATTCCTTCAGTAAGAATAGACTCCACTGCGCCGCTGCCTGTTCCGTGATATAAAATATTGGGAGGAACGGCAGGTTGTAATTGCAAGTCAACCTCTACACTGTGTCCTTGGTTGGCGCGAATTAGAGTGCCTGTGGAATCAAATGAAAAGCGCTGTTTGTCATTTCCCGCAACTACTTGTTTGAGTTCTGCAAGCTGAATAGCAAAGTTGTTTTTTGCGCAGGCACCGAGAAGTTCGCTAACCGGAACCCAGCCACCGGGAGCGAGTTGAATGCCAATGCGATCGGGTTCGTGTCGTAGGTATTTGGTCAAATATTTGCTGATTTTGATTAAACGTGAACTGTTCATCTTCTTGTTTCAACTAAAAGCTTTTTTTTCAAATTCATATGTGCCATTTTCTCGATCCGCATCTGTTACTATTCAATCGACTCTTAGGGTGCGTCAGACGGATTTATCCAACTACGTCGAGGATGTAGGGAACTGACGCACCTTACTATATATGCCGCCCAAATCGATAACTTTGATGTTAGCATTGCTTTCAAAAGGTATTAACTGCAATATTAAATCGTGCTGCTCGCGATAGCGCGGAATCAGGCGAGGAATTAAGTCGTCATAGTCAAATGCTCTTTGTTCAAAGTGCGCGTGTACTTGCCGTAGATTTCGGTCTAGCTTTGCGTCTAAATTTGTGTCAAACTTCACAAATAACGATCCTCTAATTGTTATACTTGAGTGCGTTAAGGCATTGCTGTTACACTCTTCATTGATTTTATGTTACATATATAATACAATAGATATACAAAAGTGTCAAGGTATTAAACCAAAAGATAATGGGTATGGATGCTTTGTAGATTAGGTGTCAGCCGTCAGGGGAGAAAAAACAAACAATGGAAATTGAAACGCACATTAAGGATCGAGCCGATCGCCAGCAACCGGAGCGAGCCGATCGCCCCAACCATAGTTTAATGAACGCAGAACTAGACTCGTCGCTGCAAAAATGTTTAGATTTCAAAGGAGCGATCGACCGATCGACACTGGCCGTAAGGATAGACAGCAGAGGAATTATTAACTACGTCAGCGATCGATTTTGTGAAATTTCCCTTTATTCGCGAACCGAACTATTAGGCTGCCACTGGGAAATCCTGCTCTCAGAAGATCGTGCTTCCAAATTCATTAGAAATTTGCGGTCAACTATTATTAAATGTGAAGTTTGGCAAGGAGAAATTAAGAATCAAGCCAAAAATGGCAGCGATTATTGGGTGTACGCAGGGGTAGTTCCGTTCGTGGACGAAAACGGAAAACCGAGGCAGTATATGGCGATCGGATTCGACATTACCAATCGCAAAGCTGTCGAAGCAGCCCAAGCCGAAGCCAACCGCGCCAAAGACGAATTTCTCGCCATTGCTTCCCACGAACTGCGATCGCCCCTCAGCGTGATTTTAGGGTGGGCACAGCTAGCGCGATCGCGGCAATTAAACGAAGCCACTACCAGTCGCGCTTTGGAAATCATCGAACGCAACGCCAGATTGCAGAACCAGCAAATAGACCATCTCCTCGATCTCTCACGGCTGCTGCGCGGAAAAGTGCGGCTAAACATCAGTCGGCTTAACCTCCCATCTGTCATAGAATCGGCGATCGACACTTTGAACCTCGCAGCAGATGCCAAAAACATTCGCATAGAAACATCTTTCGACCCAGCCGCCAGCTACATTTTGGGAGATGCAGAACGATTGCAGCAAGTATTCTGGAATTTGCTTTCCAACGCCATCAAATTCACGCCAGAATCGCTGTCTGGGCGAGTCGAAATACAGATCGAGCCTGTCCCGTCGGGCGTGCTGATTCGCATCAGCGATAGCGGTTGCGGGATCGACCCCAAATTGCTACCGCATATTTTTGACTACTTCCGTCCAGCAGATAGCTGGAATAGCAAGGAACAGCACCGACTCGGCCTGGGACTTTCCATTGTCCGCCAGTTGGTGGAACTGCACGGGGGGAGTGTGTGGGCTTCGAGTCCCGGAATCGGTCTGGGGGCGGTGTTTGGGGTACAGCTACCCATCGCCAATAGCAAAAATCCGATCGCTCGTAGCAGTTCGTTAGCGAAGCCCTCGAAGAGGATCGCGCACACCGAAAATAGACCGGAAGCGCTTCCCAAACCCTTGGCGGGGAAGCAAGTGCTAGTGGTTGACAGCAATGCCGAGATCGGAGAATTTATCAGAAGTGCGATCGAAGCATTTGGAGCCAAGGTAAAGGCTGTGAGCACCGTCCACGAAGCAATGGCAGAGTTGGAACAGTCGCGGCCAGACGTGTTGGTGAGCGATATGGCGTTGCCGGAAGTAGACGGCTGCGATTTGATCCGCCGCGTCAGAGCCATGGAAATGTCCGAGCACAGGGAACTGCTGCCGGCACTAGCGCTGACAGGAGGCCTCCGGGAAGACGATTCTGCGGCGCTAGAGGCAG
>JAAUPI010000270.1 GCA_012035135.1 Microcoleus sp. CSU_2_2 | reverse complement strand
ATCCGGGTTACTTACCCCCTTTATAATCAGCAGTCTCGTAGGGTGCGTCGCCACGAATGATTTTCGCTATAAACCAATATTAAACGAGCGACGCACCATACAGTTTATAACGGGGATGAACAACCCGAACTTGATATTACGCATCAATACCAAAAAAATCGGGTTTTTTATTAGGTAAACTTATCTATCTCTACTGCTCCAAGTGCTTTTAGGCTTGATTTTTGAGCATCGGTTACACCCGTAACACCTATAATATTCATGCCTTCGTACAGCCTGGGCGATCGCATTTTTCCTATAGATTCTCCTGTCTCCATTTCCCACAGATTAATAGTTCCATCTGGACTACCACTGGCTATAGTTTTACCATCGGGAGAAATTGCGATCGCCGATACCTGAGACGAATCATTCTGTAACATTTTGACGCATTCCCCGGAGCACACATCCCACAACCGGATCGTTTTATCGTGACTGCCGCTGACCAAAATTCGCCCATCTGGACTAAACCGGACGCACCATACCAAAGCCTTGTGTCCCTCGAAGGTTTTCAGACATTCTCCCGACTCAATATCCCACAGTTTTATCGTTTTGTCGTCACTGCTAGTTGCTAAAATCTTGCCATCCGGACTGAAAGCAACCGAAAAAACCAAACTGGTATGACCTGAAAAAGTTTTAAAACATTCCCCAGAACCAACATCCCACAATCTCACCAGCCTATCGTCGCTGCCACTGGCTAAAATTGTGCCATCTGGACTGAAAGCAATTGACCAAGCACGACAACGATTTGACAAAATTTGGTAACATTCACCAGTCCGAACATTCCACAATCGGAGATTATGAAAATTATCGCTACTTGCTAACGTGCGACCATCTGGACTGAAACTAACAGAAAATACAAAGTTGTTGGCAATGCTTTTACCTTCCTGCATTACTCGCAGCAATTGACTCGTAGCGACATCCCACAAGCGGATAATGCCGCGACTGCTGCTGCTAGCAAGCACTTGACCATCTGGACTGAAATCAACACACCAAACCCAATTTGTATGTCCTTGCAGTGTTTTGCTGCATTTACCAGATTGCACGTCCCATAATTTGAGCGTTGTGTCATCGCTACCGCTGGCTAAAAACTGCCCGTCGGGACTAAAAACCAGCGATTTAATCCCAGCGCTGTAGCCATACAATGTTCTAAATGATTCTCCTGTTTGCGCGTTCCACAGAGTAACGGTGCAATCTAAGCTACCACTTGCCAGAGTATGACCTTGAGGGTGAAATGCGATCGACCATATCCAACCGCAGTGTTTTTGCATGACTTTGGAACACTGTCCAGTCGCAACATCCCAGAGTCTTACGGTGCAATCATAGCTGGCACTGGCGATCGCGCAACCATCTGGACTAAATACGACTCCTACAACAGGATCGGTATGTCCCCGCAGAATCTTTAAACATTGTCTCGTAGAAATATCCCACAAACGAACCGTACAGTCCCAACTCCCACTGACCAAGGTTTGACCGTCGGGACTAAAAGCGATCGATCGAATAATGTGTGTATGCCCTTCCAATGTGTGAATAATTTCTTCAGTTTCAAGCTGCCATAATTTGATAGTTTGGTCGTAACTACAACTCGCCAAAAGTTGACCATCTGGACTAAAAATCACCGTCGTTACAAAATTGGTATGTCCCCGCAGCGTATTTAAACATTCACCCGTTGCCACATCCCACAACTTAATTGTGCAGTCCCAACTCCCACTAGCTAAGGTGCGACCATCAGGACTAAATGCAACAGAACCTGCCCATCCGGTATGCTCTGTTAATGTTTGAATACACTCACCCGTAGCCACATCCCATAACTTGATGATGTGGTCAAAAGAGGCACTTGCTAAAGTTTGATTGTTGGGACTAAAAGCGACACAAGCAATCCAACTGGTATGTCCTTCACAGGTCATAAAATCTCGATAATCTTGGGTGCGACAGACTCGAATTTTACTATCGAGGTTGCCAACTGCCAAAAAATTACCATCTGGGCTAAAGCCAACAGATATAGCTCCATTTGAATTACTGCTAAAGACGGATTTAGACAGATCGGAGTTAGCAAAGTTAACTCCATGCAAGTTTGTACCAATGAGATAAGCTTGCCAGATGCTCAAGTGCGAAAAATCATAGCCACTCAACTCTATTTTTAGTTGAAGTAACAGATTAATCAAGTTTCCACCACCATATCCCACTGAATTAGGAAATTGCGATCGCAGACAAAACAAAACTTGATTTAGTTGATATTCAAAATCTTTCTTAGATCGCACTCTCCCCATTATTCGTTCAGCCAGCGGTGCTAAGATCAATCGAATTTGGCTTTCCCGAATGTAATCTTTTGCTTCGGCTTTGATTAGCGCATGGGTGACAAATAAATCGAGATTATCCGACATAATTTCCCGATCGAATCCTTCGATTAACTGTTCGGTAACATACTCCATCACCACAGGCTGTAAGCTGAATTTTCCGGCATTCTTCTCGATGAGCGATCGCCTGCTCAGAGATGACAAAGCATCCAGCAGTTTAGATTGTGAGGGGATGGAAACAAAATCTGCCCGTAAGTCGGTTAGAGAAATCCATTCTCGATCGATCGCCAGCCAATACATCACCTGCTTTTCCACGTCTGACAACCGCCGAAATTGCCCATCAAGTAGAATATTGATATTTCCAAACGCGATCGCTCCCTGCTCCAAAAAATTGGTAATATTGCCATCAAATAAATCTAGAACAGTTGTCGAGACAATTTTGAGTGCCAGTGGATTGCCACAATAATGTTGAGTTAAATTTATCCAATCGGTTTCTGTTTCGGAAAAACAGTCATTGGCGTGTAAAATTTCTTTCACTTCCAAGGAACTTAACCCGATTAAGGGTAAGGTTCGCACGGGTGAGGTTTCGCCTTCCAACGACATCAAAGCTGCGGGTTTTTCCCGACTTGTCAAGACAAGACAACTAGAATGGCATTCGCTTCCCACTCGTCTGAGAACTTCCTCGTAGCCCTCATAGCCTTCTCGGTATTGCCCTGCTTCGGATATTTCCCCATCTGCACCCCCTAGAATCGCATCAAAATTATCCAGGATCGAAAGACAGCGTGAGGAGCGTAAATACCCTATCAGTTGAGAGACTTGAGCCTCAAGCGATGTCGGGAGTGCTATTTCTTGTTGGTTAGATAGAATTTGAATCAGCGTTGATAATACATCCTCAAGCGGTGGTGCATTGCGCAAGGAATACCAGATGAGAAAGTCAAATTCATTTTGAAGTGCGATCGCTACTTTTGCAGCCAATGAGGTTTTGCCAATTCCACCTATTCCTACCAAGCCAACCAAACGGCAGGAGTCGGTAACAATCCATTGTTGCAGTCGCACTAATTCCTGATTTCGACCGTAGAATGTAGAGACATCAACCATTTCTCCCCAGTGGCGGTGCGTTGCACTTTCTTGTTGTTGAACTTGCAGTTGCAGCGGTGGTATGTTTTCTATCTCTGTGTTGAGTAATTCTAGTGGTATGTTTTCTATCTCTGTGTTAAGTAATTCTACGGATATCAGACGCGATCGCGCCCTATGACTGCTTGAAGATTGCTTTTAGTAACTTTTTCTCCAAGTGCAGCAGAGAGTAGTTTCCATAACTTGTAACCTACATCCTTAATATAACTAGCGTCATACCCAGCGCTATCGGCAATATCTAAATAAGATAGCCCTTCCCAAGATTTGCGAAATACGATCTCTTGGATGTTGCTAAGGGAAGTTGGGGCGATCGCTGTATCTAAAATTCTCAGTGCTTCTTCCACAGTCATAACTCTACAGCACCTCTAAATTAGTTTTCTCAGATCTTGCACTTGTGGGGTGTCTTGCCTGCTTAAAACGATAAGCTGTGTTGCATCTAGATTGTTGATGGTATTAGAGGGGGAGAGGGGGAGGGGGAGAGGATTTGACGATTTTCGATCGGCGATCGAAATATACAATTTAAATGCACAACAGCTTACGCAAATATTTAAAGGCAATCACCTATTTGCCATTAGATATCTCCCAAACAGACGGTCTTAAACAGGCAGGATACCTGTTTCACAATAATTATAGGAGATCTCTATTGTTCAAGACCAAATTTTGTTGACTTTTGACTTGTTTACCAATACAGGAAGTAAACAAGTCGCGCTTGCCTTTCTTTTTAAATTGAGGCACGCCAGCAGTTTTGTTAAAACAGCGTTTCCACGAGTTACTACCGCAGTTTAGATGGACATAAAACAAGTTCCCAAACGAGCAAACTTTTAAGGTGAGGGAATTTCCGGCGAGGGGGAAGGATCGGGAGTTTCCGCAGTCGGGGATTCCGATGACGGGGGACTTTCGACTCCCGGCGAGAGACTTTCCTCTGGACTTGGCGCCAAATTTTCGGGAGGCGGTGGCAGTTGTTCGGGTACTGGGTCCGGGCCTTGGCGGCTGCGCACCCACAAACCTAAGCCACCGGCCGCCAACATCAGCGCTAACAGCCCCAGCATCGGTAATAAAAGCTTGAACTGCTGCGGTTTTCGATCGGCTGGTCCTGGATCGGGTGCTGTTTCCGGGTATAGCAACTGTTTGGAAGATTCTGAAAGTTTAGACTCTGGAGTTTTTGCTGACACCGATGACATTGGTAATGACACCGACGCTGACAACGATGGCGACATTGGTAATGACACCGATGCTGACGCTGGCTTCGAGTTAAACAGCACCACTTTATCTGGCGACATCCGACAGCGAGTCATCACCACAGAGGTGTTGTCATAACCGTTTTTCTCGTTGGCTAGGTGAACCAAAGACAGAACCGCCTCCTCTAAAGACATCTCGCCTTTGAGTACCGCAGGACCATAACTTTCCCAAGATTGCTCAACCAAATCGTTGTCGCTCAAACCGTCAGAACACAGCAGCAACAAGCCTTCGTCTTCGATAATAAATCGCTGAATCGTCGGGTGCAGAAAATCCGCATCCCGCGTGCCCAAAGCTTGAGTCAGAGCTCCTGCATCGCTTCGCCTTTGGGCTTCCCAGTACAAACTGTGTCCGAGTATCACTTCTCTCGACGCTACGTCGTCGTCCACAGTCAACCGCTGGCAAGAATTTTCGGAGATCCAATAAGCGCGACTGTCTCCAACATTGACTAAATAAAGTTCGTGGCTGTTATTCGATCGCAAATCTTCAGAAACCTTTACCTTCACTTTTTGAGGCAACTGAAGGGCCATCACTAAAGTTGTTCCCATCCGCTGGCGCAACTCTTTTCCCTGCTCGTTATTTTGAGCGGAAATCACGTTGTTCACAACTCTGACAATTTCTTCGAGTTGCTTAATTACCATTGCTGGCGTCATCAATTCCTCTTGTTGAGCAATTTCTGCGAGCAAATTTTGAATCAAAGCTTTCAAAGACTGTACGGCTAATTGACTGGCAATTTCTCCCCCATCGTGACCTCCAACGCCGTCGCAAACTATTGTCAAGTAAGGAATTAGTTTCTCGCCACTAGAAGTTTTGCTCTGCTGAAAATCGGCAGCAGTTGGATAGCAACAGTCTTCATTTTGGGAGCGCTGCGGCCCGGTATCCGTCATGCCGACTACATCTAAATGCAATGGCAATTGAGCCGCTTGTTCTAATAGTAACTCGTTGAGTTCCAGGGCGATCGCCTCCAAATTCATACTGCTGCGGCGCATAAACTGACAAATCTCTCCGAGTTTAGACTGTACCTGTGGCGCGGCCGTTTCCACCAAGCCAGACCAGACATCTCCCAAATCCCGCAGCGTCGGCTGATAATTGCCTCGGTGCAGTTGCAGCAGTCGTACTCGCGCACCTTCCACCCGCAAATTTTCCGGTACGAGCAAACTTGAAGCCATTCCCTGTTCCGACAGTGGCGTCCACAGTTCGAGTATTTGCCACAACCAGTAAACTTGTCGCGCTGCTGATGTTTGAGACCAAGCTTCTAAAATAGAAGGATACAGACCACCAAAACTATCGATCGGTACATTTTCTAAAAGAAGTACGTCTACTGTTTTCTCCGTTTCCCCCGTTTCCGCTGCTTCCCCTAATTGACAAAAACCATAGACTTCAGGCGTATGCAGCCGTTCGGTGTATAAATGCAGGTAAGGGACGATCGCCTCTGGCTGTTGTTCTGGGACGTTTGGAGGCAGATCGGGACGGCCCTCTAGCCAGATTTGGGGTGCAATGACAAAGTATCGATCGGCAATTATCTTACCGCGCGGTACTTCTTCTACTTCTGGTCCCACCGCCCACAAATATCGATAAATCAGATCGGTTTGGCAAGCTGCACAGTGTTGGCGACCAAAGGTGTTTCGGGGTTCAGGACAGCTAGGATTCGGGCAATAAATGGGTTCGGAGAAAATGTCGATCATATCAATGTGTGTAAAACATTCTGAAGGTATACGGCTGGTAAGGCCAAATTCATGAGTGCAAGAATAAACTGATTTTAGCCTCTATCCCTTTCTTGGCTCCTAGAAATTCTAGTTTCCGTCAGTGTCGATCGGCTAAAATTGTAATCTAAGCTACTAAAACTCTGATGTTGAGGGCGATCCTGTTCGAGGGCTTCGCTAACGGACGCTCAGTCCGGTCTCTGCTATAACTCAACCTTATACTGCTAGTTGAAAAATCGCGTTGGGGCAGGCAAGTCGCAAACCGTTGCGGAGTTACTCTTTGGCAATTCTTCAACT
>JAAUPI010000269.1 GCA_012035135.1 Microcoleus sp. CSU_2_2 | reverse complement strand
CGGCTCTCTCGTAGTTATGGTGATAACTAATACTTATAATTTGGAAAATCAAGGATTTCAGCTTTCATAATTCAAAAATTTAGTATCTATTGCTACATTTTGCACCAAACATCCGAGAGAGCCGAAATTGACGAAGTTATCAAACGAGTGATGGAAGCAGCAAAAGAACTGATGAATGCCGATCGTAGCACTTTTTGGGTGATCGATCGATCCACAAATGAATTGTGGGCACAGATTTCTGTTGGAGATGGTACACTGCGGGAATTGCGAGTACCTATCGGGCAAGGTTATGTAGGTAAAGTCGCTCTCATAGGAGTTCCTTTGAACATTCCTTTTGACCTCTACGATTACCCCGATTCTGAAACTGCTAAAAAAACAGATAAAACAACAGGATATCGGACTTGTAGCTTGCTTTGTATGCCCGTTTGGAATCCCGACGATGAGTTAATTGCAGTCACTCAATTAATCAATAAAATTAAATCTGAGGACGACGAGCGATCGACTGATGTATATAAAGAAGACGTGCCGGATTGCTTTCAGGCAAGTTTCGATGAAAGCGATCAAAAATATATGCAAATATTTAATAAACAAGTCGGCGTAATTATGCAAAATGCTGAATTGTTGGCAGAAGTTAAGCGGCAGGAACAAATGCTACGAAATAATTTAAATCCGTAGTTTAGGACTTAGGCAAAGCCTATGTGTCATTCGCAAGCATTGCGAAATATCATCCAAAATACCAAAATACTTAAATATCTGCCGTACATTGCAGCTTGCTTGAGAATAGTGGAAGATAAGAAGTACGATCGCCCATTTACTGTGCCCGCGATCGAAGTCTATGGGTGATATTAACCGATTTTACGAAATTCTCGAAATTCAGCCTGGAGCTTCCTTAGCAGAAATTAAGCACGCTTACAGGGATTTAGTCTTTGTTTGGCATCCAGATCGCTTTGCCCATAATACTCGCTTGCAACAAAAAGCTCAACAAAGATTAACAGAAATCAATGAAGCTTACGAACAGTTGATATTGTTTCTGAGTCAGCCGGAATTAAGTTCGATCGAACCCGAATGGCGACAGCCGTCTCCTGCACCCGTACCTGAAACATTGAATAGAAGAGGTTTTAGAAAGCCAGCAAGCAAAGGCGGTTCCAAAAAAAGCAAAATCAGCCCAAAAGCTTCCTCAAACAGCAAGAAACAATTTTCAACGGTTAAATCCAAGTCGCCAAAGATGGCAAACTCCGCGCGAAAATCTCAAAAGTCTCCAAACCCTAATTTTTCCAGCCCGAAACGATTTTCAACTCCACATTATTCAAAGCCTTTCGCCAACAGCCCGAAACGATTTTCAACTCCACACTCAAACTTCAAAACTCAACACTATTCGATGTTTCCGATCGGCCCGCTGGCGATCGCTTTTGGGAGTTATGCTTTGACGGGCTGTATTTTGGCAAAATCCGACGCCCCGCAGTGGATGTGGGCTTTAATCTGCGGTGCAGATTGGCTGTGGGCGGCGATTTTGGTGGCGGAGGGATCGGGAACACCTGAAGTTTGGCTGGCGGCTTTGGTTTTGGCTGGGGCGGTGGGAGGTGCAATCGCGGGAAACCAGGCGGGAGGGATCGCGACAGCAGTGGCTTGGGCGCTGGTAGGAGCTGGCTTGGGGGCAATCGCCACTTCTGAGGTTGAATATCAGGTTGTGGCGGGAGTATTGGCTGTGGCGGTAGTGCTGACTGTAGTGGGATTGATGGCTGGAACCTATTCAGGGGATTGGGTTAAGGCGGTAATTGAGGCGGTGTGTTGGGCGATGGCTGGCACGATTTGTGGGTTGGGGGCGGAAGTATCCGTGAATTCTCGGAATCCTGGGAGGTTTGGAGGTGCGATGGGGCTGGCGATTGGTGCAACGATTGGGATTTTTGCTGGGGCGGGTGTGGATGCGATCGGCCAAGCTTTCGCCCAGGTAGGATCTAATGCTGTTTATGGGGCTTTGGCTGCGATCGGAGTGATTGCTGGATTTATCG
Organism: Microcoleus sp. CSU_2_2; assembly: GCA_012035135.1. Lineage (GTDB taxonomy): Bacteria > Cyanobacteriota > Cyanobacteriia > Cyanobacteriales > Microcoleaceae > Microcoleus. Next base: position 4,721 of record JAAUPI010000269.1, on the reverse strand, counting down.
CCCGGATGGTAGCTGGAGAAAGGACGATCGGCTGTACCAACGGGCTGTACACATTTACCCTGTTGACTGCTACCTCTGGTTTGGGATTGTGGCTGGGAAATTGGTCATATATAACCTTTCTCAGTTGGGTGAGATCCGTCCAGTAATCGGTAATTGGTAACTGTCAACTAACAACTGTCAACTGTCATCCCCCCTTGGGGGGGCGAGGGGGGTTGTCAACTGTCCACTGCTATAACTCCCAGCGTTTGCCACTTTTTAGCAACGCTTCAAAATCATCTTTTGGTAACGCCTTGCTAAAAAAGTTACCTTGAATTTCGTCGCACTCATGTTCGCATAAAAAAGCAAGTTCTTGCTCGTTTTGCACGCCCTCAGCAATCACCGTCATATTCATGCAGTGTGCCATTTGAATAATCGCTATTGTAATCGCTGCATTTTGGCGATCGTCCGTAATATTCCGGATAAACTCTGGTCGATTTTGAGAACATCAAACGGAAAACGTTTTGAATAACTTAAAGAAGAATATCCCGTGCCAAAATCATCAAGTGCGATCCTAATTCCCATATCTTTCCACGCAGTCAAAGCCTTAGCTGCTGCTATTTCGTCTTGCAAGACCAAACCTTCCGTCACTTCTAATTCCAGATAATTAGGATCGAGACCAGTTTCTGTTAAGATCTCGCTGACTCTTTCAGTGAGATTTGGTCGCTCAAATTGGCGGGCTGATACGTTTACTGCTATCCGCAGCGACGACAAACCTTCTGTTTGCCACGCTTGAGTTTGCCTGCTGGCAGTTTCCAACACCCATTCGCCCAAGGCTGCAATCAAGCCCATTTCTTCAGCCATCGGAATAAACTCTGCCGGGGAAACTAGCCCTCTTTCTGGATGGTTCCAACGCACTAAAGCTTCTGCACCAACAATTATTCCGGTTTTTATTTCTACTTTTGGCTGATAGTAAAGTTCAAATTCCGAGCGTTTTAAAGCATTTCGTAAATAAGTTTCTTGAACAAGTTTGTTGATGCAACTTTTCGCAATCTTTGCAACATGAAACTGATAATTATTACCACCATTTTGCTGCGAGTGGTACATAGCTGTATAAGCATTTTTCAGCAGTTCATCTCCCCCCATGCCGTCCCCCGGATACAAAGAGATGCCGATACTGGCAGTGACGTAAACTTCGCAGTCTTTGACAATCGTAGCTTGGGATACAATATCTAAAATGTTTTGAGCAATATTGGCAACATCCTGTTTTTCTGCAACTGGTTCGAGGACGATCGCAAATTCGGCTGCTTCCAAACGAGCCACAATATTAATGCTCTCATTGCAGTTAGTTAGCCGCTTGGCAATACTGCAAAGAACGGAGTCGCCGATATCGTGTCCCAAGGTACTGTTAATCCGGTTAATTCTATCTAAGCTGAGAGTGACAATGGGAACGAGTGCTGGCAATTCTTTTTGCCTATCTAATACCTCGCTTAGCTTCTCTCTCAACAATGAACGATTTGGCAAATTTGTCAAGCTGTCGTACTGATTTCGATGAAGGGCTAATTGAATAGTTGTGTGCAAATTTTTTTCTTCAAATGGTTTAACAATATAGCCGAAGGGTTTTGTAGCATTGACTCGTCGCAAAGTGTTTTCGTCGGCATAAGCTGTCAGATAAACTACTGGGATTTGGAAACGGGTGCGGATTTCTTCTGCTGCTGTAATGCCGTCGATTTCTCCTTGCAAGTTAACATCCATTAATACTAAATCTGGTCGCAATTCGATTACGGATTGAATTGCTTCTTCCCCTGAATAGACAATGCCAGTTACTCTATATCCTCGAGCTGTTAAACTGTCGGCAATATCTTCTGCAATAATGCTTTCATCTTCGACTATCAGTATTTTTTCATTTGACATTGAGTTTTTTCTCCTGGTACGATTTGGCGGGCAAAAATGTTATTTTAAAAGTCGTACCTACAGTTTCCAATAGCTCGATTTTACCCCGAAGTTGATTTACTAAAGATACGACTAATCGCAGACCCAATGTTCTGGCATTTCTATAGTCTAACTCTTGAGGGAAACCAATTCCACTATCGCTCACAACCAGCACGCAAACTTGGTTATTCTCTAAGCTGAAATCTATCTTGATTTCTCCTGCTTCTTTATTTATAAAAGCATACTTTAAGGAATTTGTCACGAGTTCGTTGATAATTAATCCGCAAGGAACTGCGGTGTCAACATTGAGAGAACACGACGCAATATTTGTTTGCAGGTTAACGCCTTTGGCATCAATTTCATAGGCTTGGAATAAATTGTGCGCTAGGTTTTGAATGTATTCACCAAAGTCTATTTTTGACAAGTCTTTGGATTGATACAATTGTTCGTGAACGAGAGCCATTGACCTGACGCGGTTTTGGCTTTCTTTCAACATTTCGGTAATGCGGCTGTCTTGAATGTAGCGGGACTGAAGTTTGAGGAGACTGGAAATAACTTGGAGGTTGTTTTTGACGCGGTGATGAATTTCTTTGAGGAGGACTTCTTTTTCGGCGAGAGATGCTTTGATTTGATCTTCATCTCGTTTGCGATCGGTAATGTCGCGCACTACAGCTTGAAGAACTTTTTTGCCGTTAATTTCCATTGCATTTAACAGAACTTCGGCAGGAAATTCTGAACCGTCGAGTCGTTTGTGTACCCAGTCAAATCGACAGCTACCTCTGTGCATTGCTGTTGCTATTTTCTGTGAAGCTAGACGGGCTGAATCTTGTCCGTTAGGCTGAAATAGCGGCGAAAATTCGCTCAGATGTTTGCCGTAAAACTCTTTCTTTTTGCTACATCCAAATATTTTTAAAGTGGCGGGGTTGCAGTCAAAAAATTCCTTTTCGTCAAACAACATTACGGCGTCGCTGGTGGCTTCATAAAGGCTGCGAAATTTGTGTTCAGATTCTTGCAGTGAAGCGATTAATTTGGTTTTTTGAGCTTCGGCGTGTTTGCGATCGGTAATATCTATGCCTACAGAAACTGCTGCGCTTCCTTGGTGGTATTTCTGACCTACTATCAAATAGTTGCGGACGGAACCGTTAATTTCTATGTCTATTTCTTGCCAGGTTTGCTGAGACGAACTCTCAAAAAACTTTCTCACCAGTTGTGCAAAACTGGAGCCTCGTTCAAGAAAGCCGATTTCTTGACCGACAAAGCTTTCGGGAGGTCTTTTAAATGAGGCTGCTAAATGTTCGTTGACTCCGATATACCGCAAATCTGAACTTACCCAAGAAATCAATCCCGGTACAGCATCTAATACAGCCCGAAGTTGATCGGTAGCTTCTTGAAGTGCTTCTTCCGATCGCTTACGATCGCTAATATCTGTCGCCGTTCCGCTGATGCCTAAAATAGTGCCATTTTCAGCTTTATTAACGATACTATTGATGCGCAGGTGAACGGGGGTACCGTCTTTGCGCAAATGTACCGTTTCGTAAGGAGAACTCGGGGGTTGTAGTTGAATGTCGGCTATGGCTAAAAGTTGCTCAAATATTTCTATTTGTTGGGGCTTTTGTTCGGGAATTGAAAATTCGGTAAACTGACGACCGATCATTTCTGGGGGTTCGTAACCGTAGATGCGTTTGGCGGCCGAATTGACAAAGGTTAAAAAGCCTTCCTCATCGATCGACCAAATCAATTCTTGGGACGTTTCTACGAGGTTGCGGTACTTTTTTTCGCTTTTGGAAAGTGCTGCGTTTAAGGCGGCCGTTTGCTGCTGGAGTCGGCGTTCTAATTCTTGATTGGCTGTTTTCAGGGCAGCGATCGATCGCGATCTTTCGGTAATATCGGTTGAAATACCCACAGCCCCGACAATTTCACCGTTTCGATCTCGCAGGGGAGTTGCTCGAATAATGCAGACTAAATCTCCTTGTTGAGTTGTCCATGTGCGATCGCTTCCTGCCAATACCTGGGCAATATTTTCTAAGATATCTGGCTGACTGCTGTAGATTTCAAAAATCGATTGCCCCACCGCTTCACGTGACTTGAGTCCCAAATTTTCTAATTGTTTGCCTTCTGCAACGGTTAACTTGCCGTCTGTGTCTATTGCCCACAGGACGATCGGGGCTGCATTGATGGCTGCTTGCATGGTTTCACTGGCTTTTTTGAGTCGATCGATTTCTCCATAAAGCTGCTCGCGGGTGCTATTTAATTCTACCCTTAGCTGCTCAATTGTTTGCTGCAAGCTAGCAGAAGTCTCGCACATTTCTGCTGCGGATGTGTCGGAGCTAGAGACGGATTGGTTGCAGTGTGACATGGTTATTTTAGGAGACGCTCTGATTTTTTATAAAAGCCTATATTTTAAGCATAAACTTTTCCAGTCAATTATTACAGTTCCCTCTGATACTCATTTTATGCAATTCTCCAATCTCAAATTTAAAATCTACAATCGATTTGACGGCTCCCCTTAGTGCGATTATAATCGAATCAGCGTTTCACACAAAATCTGAAAGTGATATGTCACACTTCACAACGATCAAGGTTCAGATCAAAAACGGCGAACTACTGCATCAAGTGTTGGAAGAGTTGGGTTATCGAGTAGAGTGCAATGTGCAGGTGCGTGGTTATCGCGGGGACAAAATTAATGCTGAGTACGTAATTAGGCAATCCAACGGTTACGATTTGGGTTTTCGGCGCAGCGGAGAGGATTATGAATTGGTAGCGGATTTTTGGGGCGCTAGAATTAACCAGCAGGATTTTGTCAATTTAATTAG
>JAAUPI010000268.1 GCA_012035135.1 Microcoleus sp. CSU_2_2 | reverse complement strand
GTGTTTCTTTCGGAAGACTTCGCGGCCTTGAAGAGAACGTCAACGGTCGCTGGACCTGTATCTCATGGTTGAGCCTCATAACTTGTTGCCAGCGACCGTTGCCGTTCAAGAGTGCGGTGACGATCGCTTATTTAGTCTAAACTCCAGTCATAATCTCTCGCAGGACAACCGAAGCAGCACCGTTGGGTTTCGTGACTCAAGCCAACCTATATAAGCTGGATCGATCGCAAGTTAAGCTCGATCGCACCGCACATCTCACACCAAAGCACCCTACAATTAGCTGGCTTGTGCCTTCGGGAGACTCATTTTTTCAACTATATTTTTCCGCAGATAAACCGTCAGTGGTTTTTCGATTAAAGAGTAAAAGATGCAGCCTACAACTACAGCTATCAATCCTAACAAAGCGGGTGCAAAGAAGCTATCAAAATATTTTCCTAGATTTGCCTTTTGCAGCACTTTTGTAGTTGCTGAAATCAGTGGACCGTGAGTTAAAAAGATCGAGTAAGAGGCGTCTCCTAAGTATGTCAAAACCTGAGGAACTTTTGGAGCATCTTTGAGGTCGATCGATGCCGAACCTATTATCAAAATAGCCGCCAAGACTGCAAAACTGCTAATTCGATCGACCTCTAATTCAGTTGTCGCCAGAATCACTAATAAAACTACATATCCTAGATTTGCGACTCCAAAAAACACCCATCTATTTTTGCTAACTTGACTGCCAAACTTAATCACAATATAGCCAGCCAAACAGCCTAAAACAAATTCTAGATTCATATTGCCAAATACGAGATTCAGCAAAAAAGCAGAGTCGGGGAACTTGACTATTTTTAAATAATGGAGAATCGTCACAAATAGCCAACTCGAAAGTATCGGCACAGAATGTTTGGGTTTGAACCAAATAGCTATACTAAATAGGAAGTAGAAATATAATTCGTAAATTAACGTCCAACCTACATTCAAAATGGGTAAATCAGGGTTAGGCAGTAACAGCAGCGACATAATTATTTTCGCCAAACCTAAATCTTGATTGTTGGCAAACCCTGGGATTACTAGAAAGAAAACTAAAACTACGAGCGTAATTATCCAATAAATTGGGTAAATTCGCACGGCGCGTTTGACTAAAAATGATTTTAATTGGTTTTGTTTACCGATCGCCGATCGGTGAACGTACACCATGATGAAACCGCTCAACACAAAAAAGTAATCAACACCGCTCCATCCAGCTTCAAATAGATTAAATAAAGATACTTTATTTAATCTATCTAAACTCATATCGTTCAGATGAAACAGCACCACCAATAAAGCTGCAATGCCTCTATAAACTTGCAAAAGGTTAAGCTTTTTGTGAGGAGTTGAACTCTTTGCCATCAGAAAATACCTTGTTCGATAGTTGCAGTTGCGCTTGCTCCTTAACTATAATCAATGCGCCAAACATAGTCAACACATTAAACACTATAATATAACTTTATACTTTTTTCATAAAGTTGTGCAAGAAGACTTCCGACTGATCGTTGACTTAGTTCTAGTTCTCGCTGCTGCCGCAGCAGGAGGACTATTTGCCTCGCTTTTGCGACAGCCGGTAATTCTCGGCTATCTCCTGGGAGGGATGGTAGTTGGGCCGGCCGGTTTGGGACTGATTAAAGAATTAATTCAGGTAGACACGCTGGCTGAATTTGGCGTTGCCTTTCTGTTATTTGCGCTGGGAGTGGAATTTTCCTTTGCAGAACTCCAAAAAGTTAAAGCAATTAGTCTGGGTGGGGGGGGCTTGCAAATTGTCCTGACGATCGCCTTCACTACGGCAATTTCCTTGGCTGTGGGCTGGGTAGAATCTCCACCCCAAGGTGTGTTTTTAGGTGCTATTCTATCGCTTTCCTCGACAGCAGTTGTCTTGAAGTGCTTGATGGAACGCAATGAAGGCGGTACTTCCCACGGCCAAGTAATGCTGGGAATCTTGGTAGTTCAAGATTTAGCGTTGGGGTTAATGCTGGCTGTTTTGCCGGCCCTCAACCAACCAGTAGAAACCATTGGTATCACGGTAGCGTTAGCTTTGGTGCGGATCGGGTTATTTGCTGCGGGTGCTGTAGTTGCGGGAATTTGGATTGTACCGCAGTTGCTGCGCTACCTGGCGAAAACGGAGAGTCGGGAACTGTTTTTGCTGGGAGTTGTGGTTTTGGCTTTGGGTATTGCCCTGCTGACGGAATATTTGGGTTTTTCGATCGAGATGGGCGCGTTTGTCGCTGGTTTGATGATTTCGGAGGTGGAATATGCTGACCAAACTCTCACTTATGTCGAACCTTTGCGAGATATTTTTGCATCCTTATTTTTTGTAACGATCGGAATGTTGATCGACCCGGTGTTTCTCTGGAACCATCTAGAATTAATCCTGGGACTGGTATTTTTGGTATTTGTCGGCAAATTCTCGATCGTCACCCCGATCGTCCGACTATTTGGCTATCCACTAAAAACAGCATTAATCGCAGGTTTGGGCTTGGCTCAAATTGGAGAATTCTCCTTTGTGTTAGCTAGTTCTGGCCAAGCTTTAGGGCTGGTTTCGCGAGATGTTTACCTGTTAATTTTAGGAACAACAGCCGTCACTTTGGTGCTGACGCCGTTTGTGTTGAGAAGCGTGCCGCAGTTATTAAAGTGGGCGGAAAACTTCGGGCCTTTGCGGCGCTATTTTGATGAAACATCTCAACCTGTGGAAATAGCTGAAACTTTGCCGGAACAAAATCATATTGTGATTTGTGGTTACGGGCGAGTCGGCCGAAATTTGGTGAAAATGCTGCAAAGTCGTAACTGTTCGGTTGTGGTAATTGACGAGTCGGAAAGCAGAATTCAAGAGTGTAGAACGCAGGGAATTCCCTATATTTATGGTAATGCCGCCAGCTTGCACGTATTGGAAGCGGCGGGGGTGGAACGGGCAAAAGCGATGGCGATCGCCCTTCCCGATCCCATGAGCACTCGCTTGTGTCTGAAGCGAGCTTTAGAATTAGTCCCGGATTTGGATATTGTTGTGCGGGCGACTCAAGATAAAGACATTGAATTGCTTTACCAACTGGGGGCCTGGGAAGTAGTGCAGCCTGAATTTGAGGCTAGTTTAGAACTATCATCCCACTTGCTGGCAGGTATGGGGCTGTCGGCAATGGCGATCGGGCGGGAAGTGCAGCAAATTCGCAGCAGTCGCTATTTGGAATTGCGGCCGTCGCGAGGAAATGCCGCAATTTCGCGGGATTTGAAAGTGGCGGTTCAAGATATGAACGGCAAATGGTATAACCTACCGGAAGGTTCTCCGATCGCCGGCATGACTCTGGAAGAGACTAATTTGCGAAAATTGACTGGAGTCAGCGTGATGGCGATCGTCTGTCAAGACGGCGAGGAAATTGACTATCCAAATGGTAAGACAGCTTTGGATTCAGGCGATCGAGTGTTGGTAGTCGGAGAACCGGAAGAACTTGTGAGTTTTGAGTTACTGGCGAAAGGGGAAATTGCTGTCCCGCAGGGCGACAGTTCTTGTCAGTGGCTGAGGCTGCCAGCAAATAGCCCTTGGGCGGGCAAAAAACTGTCAGAGGTGGAGTTGCTGAGTCAGTACGGGGTGCAGGTGCGGGCAATCCGGCGAGAAGGGAAGTTTACTCGTTGGCCGGAGGGAAGTATCGACTTGCAAGAGGGCGATCGTTTGTTGCTATGCGGTGGCTACTACGAACTCGGCTTGATGCAGCGAACTGCTGCGTCGCAGGTTCTGCAACCTTTAGTAAAATTGCCTTTTGTCGCCGCGCAGGTAAGCGAAAAGCTGTTTAGTGATTAGGGAAGGGAACCGGATCGATCTTTATAAAGTCCCCCTTAAAAAGGGGGACTTTATAAGATCGAGACTGGGCTACAAGCCAGATCTACAGAGGGTTGTAGTCTTAAGTTGACACCAATCCGACTCTCCCACTCTCCTCAAGAGTTGAGTTTAAGATAAGCAATGGCCGATCGCGAGATCAGGATTTGTTGTTCTGAGGTATCGAGGAGGCAAAGAAAGCCATGATCCTGCCAAAAAATTCTGCCAACTAGTAAATCACCAGTGAGGAGTTTTAGTTCAATCTGTTGTTTGTCTTTGATGTAGCTTTGTATTAAGCGAACGCTGGGCAATCCGGTTTCAAATTCAGACATACTGGGAAATAGGTAATTTAGTCATTAGTCATTAGTCATAAATCGCACAGGACAAATGACAAAGGACATTAGAAGTCTATCAACTAATCAGTTTTAACCAACAGAGGTTTTTATGCCGATCGAGTTTACGAAGTATCACGGACTGGGCAATGATTTTATTCTGATTGACAACCGCCACTCTTCAGAACCGCTGGTAACACCAGAACAAGCTGTAGAATTGTGCAATCGACATTTTGGTATCGGCGCAGATGGCGTCATTTTTGCTCTTCCGGGACAAAACGGGACTGACTACACGATGCGGATTTTTAACTCCGATGGTTCCGAACCGGAAATGTGCGGCAACGGGATTCGGTGTTTGGCTAAGTTTATCGCTGATTTGGAGCGATCGGAAATTCATCCCCCCCTTAGTAAGGGGGGGAGTGAATTGATAGAATCTTCACAACCACCTGAATCTAAGACTGAGTATCGGATTCATACTGGTGCAGGCGTTATTATTACTGAATTACGATCAGACGGTCAAGTAAAGGTGGATATGGGAGTTCCCCGGTTGCTGGCGTCGGAAATTCCGACCACTTTGGCCGCAGCCGATGCGAAAATTATAGATGTGCCGATCGAAGTTGCTGGGAAATCTTGGGCTGTTACCTGTGTCAGCATGGGAAATCCTCACTGCATTACTTTTGTGGAGGATGTTTCGGCTGTTGTTTTAGAAACTGTCGGGCCTCAATTTGAACATCATCAAGCCTTCCCCCAACGTACAAATACGGAATTTATTCAAGTGATACGTTCGGATTACGTAAAAATGCGGGTGTGGGAAAGAGGCGCAGGTGTTACTCTAGCTTGTGGGACTGGTGCTTGTGCTTCTGTGGTAGCTGGGGTGTTGGTAGGTAAGTGCGATCGAACAACTGCGGTTGAACTCCCCGGTGGCGTTTTGGAAATCGAATGGTCAGAAGTTTCCCAGCGAATTTACATGACTGGACCAGCACAGCTAGTATTTACTGGCTTGATTAGTCATTAATGATTAGTCGTAGGGTGCGTCGCCACCCTTAAATCCCTAAAAAATCGACAATCGATCAGCGACGCACCTTACCATTAGTATTGGTCATGGACTGAGAACTCAGGACTGAGGACTAATAACTAAGCCTGAAATCTAAAATCTAAAATCTAAAATCTAAAATTAAGTAGGTGGATTTGCATGGGTGGAGGTATTTATCTGATTCAGGATGACGATCGATTGGTGGAAATGATGGAACAGCCATACGATTCAGAAGATCAGTTACAAGACTTGCTGGTAACTTATCCGAATCTGATTGCGGGAGATCAGATCGATCGGGCGACACCGAGACAGTGGCTGTTAATTTCGCGGGAAGTGACAATCGCCAGTGATGAGGAAACTGCCGTTCAATGGTCGCTGGATCATTTGTTTCTCGACCAAGATGCAATCCCTACTTTGGTGGATGTCAGGCGAACTCCTAATGCTAGTATTCGCCAAAAAGTTTTAGGTCAAGCGATCGACTATGCTGCTAATGCACTGGTTTACTGGCCGATTGATTCGATTATTGCTTTGTTTGAAGCTAATTGTCGCGATCGAGGTCGAGATCCCGAACAGATTTTTGAAGATTTTCTCGGTGCGGATGCGAATGAAGACCAGTTTTGGCAGAAGGTTAAAACTAATTTGCAAGCTGGTAAAGTCCGCTTGGTTTTTGTAGCTGATGAAATTTCGGCTGAAATGCGCCGGGTGGTGGAATTTCTCAACGAACAAATGGACCCGGTTGAAGTTTTAGCATTAGAAATTAAGCAGTATGTCAGTGAAGATGGCCTAAGAACTTTGGTTCCCAGAGTGATCGGTCAAACAGCCGAAGCACAACAGAAAAAATCCAGTGCAACGCGCGAACGGAGACGTTGGGATGAATCTTCATTTTTTGCGGAAATCAAGGCTAGAGGAGGTGCTGACGAGGCGCGAATAGCAAAAGCAATTTATGCTTGGGTGAAAGATCGAGTACCGGAAATGGATATTCAGTGGGGTACTGGGGACACTTACGGAGGCTTTGCTGCAAACTTACATCAAAAAGGTAAAAAAACTTATCAGTTGTTTACTGTAAATATTGCTGGAAAAATGGAAATTTCAGCTCACAATTACGGTTCGCAGCGACCTTTTAATCAGGAAGAAAAGTGGCTGGAATTAAGGAGCAAGTTGAGTTCGATCGGTCTGTCGCTACCTAGGGAAGCTGGGGAAAGAAGGTCGCCTAGTTTGGCTTTGTTTACTTTGCAAGATGAATCTGCCCTGAACCAAGTTATCGAAACTTTTGACTGGATTACTAATGAAATTAAAAAGCTTTAGTTACACTTCTTATGATTGAAACGGAGGACACGGCAGTGCTGTTTCCCTACCCCGATCGATTATAGGGAAACGGCACTGCCACCTCCTGACTCCTTATGATAGAAACGGAGGACACGGCAGTGCCCATTGGTGTCAACTTAAGCTGTTGACTCCCAAATTTCTTGTTCGATCGCGGCATTGTCCCGATGCCGCTTTCGCTCTTGTTTAATCAGACCCAACATTTTATGATGCTCCACTAAATAGGTGACTG
>JAAUPI010000267.1 GCA_012035135.1 Microcoleus sp. CSU_2_2 | reverse complement strand
CAATTAAGGCTGGCGATCGCTCAACCAATTGGTTAAATCTGAGGGTTCTGAAAAGTCCAGCAACGCCTCCCCTAAATCCTCTAATTCTTCTACAGAGAAAGTCTGAATTTGCTCGCGGATTTCAGGCGCGATCGGACCGATGCGCCGAATCAACTGGCGAGTGACGATCGACAGCGCCTCATTTTTTCTTCCTTCAATAAGGCCATCTTCGCGAATTTCTTGGTAAATTACTGACTCGCGCATAGTTTCTTTCCTAAATAATTGTCTGAGTAAAGCTTTTTCAAATCTCAAACCTGCGAGCACTTGGGTGCAAGCGAGTAAATCCGCTTGTTGAGTCGGTTCTTCTATTGTAGCAATCCGAGTAGCTATTTGCTCCAACAAAGTTCGCGGGGAGTTGGTTTGAGATAGTGCCGCCAGTGGCAGCAAGCCGGGGACGGACAGCAATAAATCGGGGTTTTGTTCCCACAGGCGAATCACTCGGTAGCCGTGTCTGGTGTTCGTATCTGCGTACTCCGAAACAAAAACTTGTTCTGAGGCTGTTTGCTGCAAAAAAAATTACTACTTGATTAGACATCTCCTAAAAAGAAATTAGGCATGAGGACTTGATCGCACTTGCTCGGGGGAGGGTGAAGCATTTGGACATAAGATTGAGGGTTTTCGGCATAAATTGTCGCCCTCGGCGTACGCCCTACATCTATCAAACGGCTTCAGATTCTTTCTAGGAGATGTCTATTGATGTTGCAGGAGTATTGCCGTTTGAGCCTGACGTAGTAGTCTAGCATCCTGAAGGCGATCGGCGGGTCGGAGTAGGGTCTGGTTTCAAATTCCAGATGCAGGATTTGATTATCGGTTTGCAGGAAGACGAGAGAATCGGCCCGGATGGGTTCTTGAATTAGTTCGGTTTTGAGTACCTGAACGCTGGTGGGTTCGTCAATTGGTAGCAGCCAGCGGACGAAGGCGACGGGGAATTTTTCGGCTAGGTATTTGCAGGTGTTGTCGTAGGCCAAGGAAGTTGAGTTGTTAGGGGTTATTGGAAGAGTTTAACCCTAGGGACATCTATCTGAGAATAGATTTTAGGGCGATCGGGCTAAACTAGCTACTTTTTATCACTTTTTATAGCTGACAAGCTAAGTTATACCCCCTATTATTTAAGGTTTGGCAGATACATGAATGAAATTATTGCATCAGATTCCCCAAGCTTGTCTAATTGCTTGTAAAAAAGGTTTGTGAATTCCGATCGCCCTTTCGTCAATTCCCAATAAACGCAAAAGTCGTGAAGCGAAGCTATCCCATAGGGAATTGCCCTCAAGTCGAACGCTTGGGCATTAGTGCGGTGAGAGTTTCTCGCCGAGTTAAGAAGGGGCTGGATTTGCTGAAGGAAATCATGACTAAACAGCTTTAGATTCAGTTAAACAGTGGACAATTGACAGTTGACAGTTGAGACGAAATACTGTACAAGTCTGTTCAGTTGAAATACTCAATATCGCCACTGAGTCTGTTGCAGCAAACACGATAAAGCCTCTTCCGTTTCAACCTGCGGAAATTCCCTGTAAAAGCGACTGACACTGAAAAAAGGGTGAGGGGTTTCCAAAACGATCGCCCGATTGCTCATTTCTGCCAAAAATCCTACCAAATCCAGCGGTGCAACAGGCACGCAAATCCACACAGCCGCCGGCTGCTGGGATTGCAAAGCGATTGCCGCCACAGCCATTGTCATCCCCGTCGCAATCCCATCATCCACCAAAATAGCCAAAGCCCCCGCAGCGCTGACATTTGGTGGACGGCCCGGAGACAAATCTGCCAATAGAGATTGAGCATTATCTTGAGCCTGCTGGACTGCTGTTTGTTGAAAATGCAAATTCCGCGGCTTTTGCTTGTGCCAAAGCACGTTACCATCAGCAGTTACAGCCCCGATCGCGAATTCCTGATTGTCTGGACGAGTAATTTTCTTGGCTACAACAACATCCAAAGGGCAGCCCAACAAGCGGGCAATTGGTACTGCGACGGGCAAACCCCCGCGTGGCAGGGCGTAAACAATTGGTTTAACAGCTTCTGGTGCGGTCAAATTCAATTTTCCGATCTCGCCCAGAAGTGCCTCGGCCAGTTTTTCGCCAGCATCGGCGCGATCGTCAAAAAACGGAGTTGACAACATATTTTCTGCGTGTATGAGCCCAACCAAACAATTTTAGATTTCTGTGTCTCACTTGGGAATTTTTCGGTCGATCGCGTTTTTGGAGCCAGCACATGACGATTGCTCAGATAGTCCGTCGTTCTTTGTATGTGAAGAATCTGACTTGTATTCGGCAGGTTCGGCCCTAACAACGAGAGATTTAAGTTGCCGATAAAATCTCTTCGAGTGCTAGTTTCAAGGTCGGATATTGATATTTAAAACCACTAGCTAAAGTGCGTTTAGGCAACACTTGCTGACCTTCCAAAACAACTTTTGCCCCGTCTCCCAACAGCAATTCTAAAGCAAAACTCGGCACCGGCAACCAAGAAGGCCTCTGCAAAACTGCTCCTAAAGTTTCGCACAATTCATTCATCCGCACTGGATTAGGTGCTGTAGCATTCAAAACACCTTCAACTTGCGGATTTTGCAAGGCGTACAAGATTAAATTCACCGCATCATCCCGGTGAATCCAAGAAAACCACTGTTTCCCTGTTCCGATCGGACCGCCTGCAAATAATTTAAAAGGTGGTAGCATTTTTGCCAGGGCTCCTCCCATTCCCAAAACTATCCCCAGCCGCAAAATTGCCAGCCGCGTACCCGCATTTTTCGCTGGTTGCGCCGCTGCTTCCCAGTCTTTGCAAACTGCTGCTAAAAAATCATCCCCCGCAGGGCTAGTTTCGTCAAACTCGGCGGTTTCGCTGGTTCCGTAGTAGCCGATCGCACTTGCACTCACCAACACCGATGGTTTAGGATTAGCATTCGCGATCGCCTCCACCAATTTTGCCGTCGTCAGTTTGCGACTATCCATAATTGCTTGCTGTCTCGCCGCCGTCCATCTTTCCTCGGCGATCGGCACTCCGGCTAAATTTACCACACCGCCTGTGCCCGCGATCGAATTTTGCCAATCGCCAGACTCCGCCGGAGTATAGGCGACAATTTCCAAATTCGGATAAGCTGAAGCGGGAAAGACTCGCCGAGCTCGATCCGAGTCGCGGGCTAACACCATCACGCTATGCCCTTCCGAATGCAGCCTCTCTACCAAACGGCTGCCTACAAATCCCGTTGCTCCCGCGATCGCTACTTTCATCTTTTACCCGCAATTCACATTTTTAGTAGTTTAGACGATCCAAACTTGTCTCTGATTATACAAAACTACAGCCAGCCCGATCGCCTCCCCACAAGCTTTCTATATTCTCGTTAAACTGATAGGCGATGCAAGAATCACAAACAATGCCTGGAAAAAAACCAAAGCTTCTAATTGCTGCCGCGATCGTCGCAGCAGGTAGCGCCGCGGTATACTTTTACTTCAAGGGTTTGAGCGAAAAAGTATCCAACCCTCTCGAAAGTGCCAAAGTTGTACCCGACAAAGCAATGATGGCCGCCTTCGTCTCCCCCAATCCCAAAGCACTGTCTCAGTTGCAGCAATTTGGGACGCCCGGGGCTCAAAAGTTAATCGGCCAGGGTTTGAAGGCCTTTCAAGAACAAAGCTTGGCGGGCACTAAAATTGACTATGACAAGGATTTAAAGCCTTGGCTGGGCGGCGTGATGGTGGCTTTGCTTCCCCCTGACGGCGAGGCGAAGACGGAACCGCCGAAGCTGCTGCTGGTGGTAAGCGTGAAAGATAAAATTAGCGCTTGGAATTTTGCCAATCGATTAAAATCTCAGCCCGGTGCAAAAACTCAGGAAAGCGAGTATAAAGGGGTGAAAATTTCTGAGATTGCAGAGCCAAGCGGCAAGGGCTATAGTGTAGCTTTGCTCGACGATCAATTAGTTATCGCTCCTTTCAAAAAGCCTGTGGAATTGGCGATCGATACTTTTAAAGGACAGCCTTCTCTCGCGACGCAGCAGAGTACGAGCAAGTTTTTTTCAGAAAGTGCAGGGGTATCAAATCCGATCGCAACTGTTTATATTTCTGACTATCCGGCGGCAATGGAGCAATTGAAAGCAAATTTACCGCCCGATATGAAGTTGCCTTCGATAGTGTTTTCGCAGTTCAAACAAGTTAAGTCTTTGGTTGCGGGAATTGGCGCGGATAGTGCGGGATTGAGGGTGAAAACTATTGCTCAGTTAGACCCGAAATTGGCGGGCAAAAATCCACAGGCTGCATCGAAGTTGTTGCCGAGATTTCCGGGTGAAACTATTGCTTTAGTTGGCGGTAAGGGACTAAACGAAATTTGGTCGCAAGCAACCGCCGAGGGGAAAGATAGCCCGGAGATTAACAGCAGCATTCAGCAGGTTCGGGAGAGTTTTAAGCGGTTGGATTTGGATGCGGATCGAGATGTTTTTGGTTGGATGAATGGGGAATTTGCGATCGGGGCGATCGCTTCTAATGAAGGTATTTTGTCTCAGTTTGGGATGGGCGCGACGATGATTTTTGAAACGAACGATCGCCCTGCTGCGGAAGCAACGCTAAAAAAAATGGATGCGATCGCCAAAAGCAATGCCACAGTTAGCGTTGCCCCCCGACAAGTTCAAGGTAAGGAAGTTACGGAGTGGAAAATACCGAATCAAGGCACTGTATTCGGCCACGGTTGGCTGAATGAAAATTCCGTGTTTGTAGCTTTCGGCGGGCCTTTAGTCGATGTGATTACTTCAACGCCGCCGCAGCCATTAAGCAGCAGTCAGAGTTTTCAGGCGATCGCTACTTCTTTGCAGCCAGTCGATCGAGGTTACTTTTACCTAGATATGGAAAAAACCATGTCTTGGGCCAACCAATATTTGCTCGCTGTACAGCCAAACTTAGTATCGCCACCCCTCGCTGAATTGCTGAATTCTCTCCGAGGAATTAGCGTAGCCACAGCTTCCCCAGAACCCTCAACTGCTCAATTTGAGATGCTTTTTGCCTTCAAATCTAATTAGGTAATTGGGAACATCTTATACCAAATCCAGGTTAACTACCTCCTTGATCAAGGAGGCGGTTGAAACCTCCGCGGTTTAAAAAATATAAATTCGTAGGGGCGGCTTCGCCAACCACGATCGCCGGAAACAAATAATCTCAAAAACCCGCCCCCACCCAACTAACAATCATCATCTACAAAGCGTTTTACGTTTAATGAAGTTGACATACTTAGGGCTTGCTGAATAAAATCGATCGCTCTCTGGTGATCGGGAGCGATCAATATCTTCAAGCTCGACTTGAATAGATCGATCCTGCTCTTGGGAAAGGATCGATTATTCAGCAAACGCGAATTAGAAGTACGCTATGGCTGCATAATTCTTATTAAATATTCTCTCACTACTGGTTCGATCGAGAAGTGCGATCGCCCGTTTTGTTTGACTGTTTCAATTAACGATCTGCGTCCTAAAGATTGTACGACTTTAAATATTTCTGGCGGCGATAGTTGCAGGTTTTCTGGTATTTTTGAGATGTCTGCGGGTTCGATCGTACTTGCTAGCCAAGCGATAACTTGTTGTTCGGATGAGGTGAGGCGATCGCACTGCTGGTGCAGCAGAGATTCTAAGTCGCCTAAAAATAGGGTATCATAGGATAGAAACTCGGAAACGCTGCCGCCGAATAAATCTTGAATCATAGTTGCAACTATATTTAACCATAAGGGATTGCCTCGGTAAAGGTCAATTAGTTCTGACCATCTCTCCTCTTCTGCTAATCTTTTTTCTCTGAATATTTCCCCTGCTTCTGCGCCTAAACCGTTGAGTTGCAGCGATTTACATGGGCGGTTTTCGCCTTCTAGGGCGGCAATTTCTCTGGGTTTTTCCCAACTGAGTAAAATTAAGCAACTGTTGTGGGATGATTCTGTTAGTTGTTTGAAGAATGCGCCGTAATTTTCATAGCCTGGTTGGTAGTGGCCTGCGAGTTGCCGGCTGGTGAAAATCGTTTGTACGTCATCGAGGATTAGGAGACAGCGGGATGAACGCAAATGCTCAAGTAGGGGCAATCCCCTGTGGTTGCCCTTTCTTCGGCGGAGGGGGCGGGCACGGGGGCACCGCCCCTACAAAGGAATTGAATTAAGTTTGTTTGCAGGGTTTGTAGGGAGGGAGAATTGCGGAGGCTGCGGTAAATAATATAATCGAATTCCTGTTGAATTTCTGGGATTAGTTGGAGAGTAAGGGCGGTTTTGCCAATACCGGATAAGCCGTATATGGTGATGAGGCGGGTGCGGTTTTCCAAAATCCACTGTTTGAGGGTGGTGAGTTCGGATGTGCGGTTATAGAATAGGTTGGGTTCTGGTGCGTCGGATAAGTCTAAATGTATTTTAGGTTTGGAATTGCTGGTTTCTTCATTAAACTTATCCAGGTCTTGCGGTTCAGATTGTGAGACTTCTGGGGAGTAAAAAGTATCTGCGGAGATGTTACGAATATGGATACAGCCATTCCCCACGAGTGAGACATTGGAAACTTGTAAATTTTCCAGTTTAGCTCTAAAATTGACCTTAGATATTTGTTCCTCACCTAATGCAACTGATAGAAGCTTCCACAATTTGAAGCCCACTTCTTTAACATATTTTTCTGAACGGTGGTGTTCCTGTGCAATTTCTTTATATTTTTGATTGTTCCAAGCGCCGCGCAGTATAGCTTTTTGCAGACTATCTAAGTGTTTTCCCGTAGTAGT
>JAAUPI010000026.1 GCA_012035135.1 Microcoleus sp. CSU_2_2 | reverse complement strand
GGCTTCGCTAACGGACGCTCAGTCCGGTCTCTGCTATAACTCAACCTTATACTGCTAGTTGAAAAATCGCGTTGGGGCAGGCAAGTCGCAAACCGTTGCGGAGTTACTCTTTGGCAATTCTTCAACTCTTCAATTATTTAACTATTTCATCTAAAATCTAATCATTACCCCAATTATTTTTATGCTGTCGAATCCAACACTCCTTTGGCTGCTAGCTGGGGCTTTGCTCTGTTTGGCAGAACTATTTCTCCCCACTGCTTTTGTAGCTTTTATGATGGGGCTGAGCGCCTTCGCCGTAGCTGGAATTTCTTTAGCTTTACCTTACGTTAATTTACAAATATTCCTGTGGATGGTATTTTCGACAGTTTTTGTGCTAGCTTCTCGGCGTTTGATACCAAAAAGCAAGGCAAGGGCGATCGAAGATGCCAAGGAAGCGACAACTTTAACAGAAATTCCTCCCGGAGAAGCGGGACGAGTAATTTTCGAGGGGAATTCTTGGCGAGCTCGCTGTGAAGATTGCGACGCAGCTATCCCCCCCAACCAAAACGTAATTGTAGTCGGCAGAAAAGGCACTACTCTGATAGTAGTGCCAGAAAATTTACTGCATTCCTAAAAAAATGCGTAATTAATAATTGGTAACTTGTAGTTGGAAATTAGGAATTGGCAAGAGGTAATTGGTAATTGGTAATTGGTAATTGGTAACTAATGACAACTACCAACTGACAACAATCAACAGGGTGCATCTCAATGAGTGGAGTGGCTCTCGCATTCCCCAGGGTCGGCGATTTAAAAGATCTCAAATGGGTTCTATATTTGCAAAACTGAGATGCACCCAATCAACAGTGATAGGAGATGACCGTGGAACAAATGTTTTTACTCGTATTTTTAGCATTAGGCGGATCTGCCCTCGCAGGTTCCGTCAAGATTATCAATCAGGGCAACGAAGCGTTGGTAGAAACTTTAGGTAAATACAGCGGCAAGAAACTCGAACCAGGTTTAAATTTTGTAACTCCGTTTCTCGATCGAGTTGTTTACGAGCAAACAATTCGGGAAAAAGTCTTAGACATTCCCCCCCAAGCTTGTATTACCCGCGATAACGTTTCTTTCACCGTTGATGCTGTGGTTTACTGGCGGATTGTAGACTTGGAAAAAGCCTGCTACAAAGTAGAAAATCTTCAGTCAGCAATGGTAAATATGGTGCTCACGCAAATTCGCGCCGAAATGGGTCAACTGGACCTCGAACAAACCTTTACAGCCCGTTCTCAAATTAATGAAATCTTGCTCAGAGATTTAGATATTGTTACCGATCCTTGGGGAGTGAAAGTAACGCGGGTAGAATTGCGCGATATTATCCCTTCTAAAACTGTACAAGAATCGATGGAATTGCAGATGGCAGCCGATCGGCGTAAACGGGCGGCAATTCTGACATCCGAAGGCGAACGGGAGTCAGCGGTTAACAGCGCCAAAGGCAAAGCCGAAGCGCAAGTTTTGGATGCGGAAGCGCGCCAAAAAGCGACAATTTTGGAAGCAGAAGCTCAACAAAAGGCGATCGTCCTGAAAGCGCAAGCAGAACGCCAAAGTCAGGTTTTGAAAGCTCAAGCTACTTCTGAAGCTTTGCAAATTATCGGCAAAACTCTGCAAACTGACCCCAATGCTCGCGAGGCTTTACAATTTTTGTTAGCTCAAAACTATCTGGATATGGGCTTGAAAATTGGTACTAGCGACAGCAGCAAGGTGATGTTTATGGACCCGCGCAGCATCCCCGCTACGCTGGAAGGAATGCGATCGATCGTTGGGGAAGGAAGTAAGCCCACCTAAAAAAAACAGAATACTCAGATCCCCGACTTCTTCAACAAGTCGGGAATCTCACTTCACCTAAGATCGTCTATCAATATCTAACGACTTAACAAAACGCCCAGCCGCCACATCATCAAGATGCGCTGCTTGTCTCATCGCCGAGATACAAGTTAACCAATCCCAGAAATTTTGCCACTAATTGTTTAATCAAAGTATCCTGTTCAGCTTCGCTCAGATTTAGCCAGCGATATAACTGTTCGAGCATTTACCTATTACCTATTACCAAATTTAAGATTCTTGAGCTAAAGTACATCGATCGCACAATCCGAAAAATTCCAAAGTGTGATAGTAAATCTTAAAAGAATGAGATTGTTGTAATTGGCTTTCTAAGTGGTGAACCGGACATTCGTCGATCGGAATTGACGCGCCGCATTCCAAACAAGTTAAATGATGTTGGTCTTGGTGGGCGGCACCGTAAAGAGACTCGCCACTAGCCAGAGTTCTGACGTGAACCAACCCTTCTCGCTTTAAACCGTCGAGGGAACGGTAAACGGTTGCTAAGCCCATGCTTTGGTCGCTGTTACGCAGTTCTAAGTAGATATCTTGCGCTGAGAGCGATCGATTCAAGTGCTTGAGCAAGTGTAAAATACGCTCCTGACTGCGGGTGCGGTTGGTTCTCATAATTTTTTTGTAATCTGCTGGAATCAAATCTATCGCTGTTTCTAGGCTAGCTCACTTGGGGTCTGGAAAGGCGATCGACATCCAGCCTGGTTGTAGAATAGGGTGGCCAGAACTTTCGCATTACCTACACATTGCTGTGACTCAAAAATATCAAGCCCAAATCTATGTTACCCTCCGCCCTTCGGTTTTAGATCCGGCCGGCACTGCCGTACAGTCTGGTTTGCAACATATGGGATACGACAATGTTGAGGGCGTGCGCATTGGGAAGTACGTTGAATTGATCCTAACTGCTGCTGGCGAATCGGAGGCCCGCGAACAGCTCGATCGCATTTGTGACCAACTTTTGGCTAATCCAGTAATTGAAAACTATCGCTTTGATTTGACTGCAATTGCTGTACCTGTCGAGACAGTTGCGGCATAAATCGGGAGAGGGGGAGAGTGGGAGAGTGGGAGAGTGGGAGAGTGGGAGACTTTTTCCCTCTTCTTTCTGCCTTTCTTCTTTCCTTCCCTCTTCCCTCTTTCTTCCATCCGTTACATCCGTTACATCCGTTACACAATCCGTTGCCGAACTTCCTTAGACTTATGAAATTTGGAGTTATTGTTTTTCCCGGTTCAAATTGCGATCGCGATGTAGTGTGGGTAACTCAAGGGTTGCTCCACCAACCAACTCGCATGATTTGGCACGAAGATACCGATATTTCGGATATCGATATTATGGTAGTTCCCGGCGGTTTCAGTTACGGAGATTATTTGCGGTGCGGTGCGATCGCCCGTTTTTCTCCTGCGATGAAAGCTACTGCGGAACACGCGAACAAAGGCAAACTTGTACTCGGTATTTGCAACGGTTTTCAAGTGCTAACCGAAGCTGGTTTGCTTCCAGGTGCTCTCGTGCGGAATGCGGGATTAAATTTTATTTGCGATCGCATTTCCTTGAAAGTAGAACGCAGTAATACTCCTTGGACTTCCGCTTATACTTCGGGTGAAATCATCGATTTGCCGATCGCCCACGGGGAAGGCAATTATTATGCTGATGCCGATACTTTGGCAGAACTCGAAGAACATGACCAAGTGTTGTTTCGCTACTGCACAGAAGCGGGCGAAATTAACGATGCTGGGAATCCGAACGGTTCGTTAAATAATATTGCTGGCATTTGCAATCGGGCGGGCAATGTGTTAGGAATGATGCCACATCCAGAGAGGGCATCCGATCCAATGTTGGGCGAAACTGATGGGATGAAATTGTTTCAAGGGTTGTTGATGGCAACTGTTGCTGCGATTTTATAGTTGATATTGGCAATCTTGTTGTAGATACCCTAGGGTGCGTCGCTATCAATCTACAAATCAACTCGAAAATATGGTAGCGACGCACCCTACAACTAGAATTAACAACTGGTGTTTATGGTTTTTAGGTTTTGAGATTGCTGGAGGGTCGATCGCCCGTTGAGTCGATCGGCATTACCAAGATTTTATCAACTCGGTTCCCGTCCATATCGACTACTTCGACACGCAAACCGTTCCACTCAAAATGCTCGGCTGCTGCGGGAATTTTGCCCAAATTTGTAATCACAAAACCGCCCATTGTGTGGTAGCTTCCTTTATTTTCTGCTGACAATTCTTCGATGCCAAACAGCTCGAAAAAATCTTCCACCGGCAGCATTCCGTCTAACAGCCAAGAACCGTCTTCGCGCTGCACGGCTTGGGGTTCGTCTGCATCTTCAATCGAGGGAAAGTCGCCCACGAGTTCGACTAAAATGTCGTTGACTGTCACTAATCCTTGAATGACGCCGTATTCGTCTACTACCAAGGCAATTTGATTGCTAGATTGTTTGAAAAGCTCTAATACTTTTAAACCTCGCGTGCTTTCCGGCACAAATAAAGGGCGCCGTAAAGAAGCACTTAAATCGAGGGGTTGACCTGTTAAAGTCCGAGACAGCATATCTGTAACGTGTACTAAACCGAGCACGTTGTCGAGACCTCCCTGACACACGGGGAACCTAGAATGACCCGTGCCGAGCATTTTTTGACGATTTTCTTCTACTGAGTCTTCGAGATCTAACCAGACAAGATCGGGACGTGGGGTCATTAAAGCGCTGACTCGTCGATCGCCTAAACGAAAGACTCTTTCTACCATATCTTGTTCGGCTTCTTCAAAGGTGCCGGCTTCGGTTCCTTGTTCGATTAAAACTTTGATTTCTTCTTCTGTAACTTGCGGTTCTGTTGATGGCGATATCCTCATCAATCGCATTACTAAGTCAGTCGAATAACTTAACAGATACACCGCAGGAGCACCTATTTTTGAGAGCATTCGCATGGGAATGGCAACAATTGAGGCGATGGGTTCTGGGTTGTTGAGGGCTAATCGCTTCGGCACGAGTTCGCCGATAATTAAGGTCAGATAAGTTATGGTTAAAACTGCTACTACTGAGGCGATCGTCTGAGAGTAGGGTGCCAGGGCAGGAATCAGTCGCAACAAAGGTTCTACTCTTCTAGCAACCGTCGTTTCTCCGAAAGCGCCCGACAGAATGGCCAGCATCGTAATCCCGATTTGAACTGTCGGTAAGAACTGATTGGGGGCATTAGCCAGATCCAAGGCGACGCGGGCATTGGTCGAACCTTGGTTGGCCATCTGTTGCAGTCTCACCTTCCGTACAGAGATGATGGCCATCTCTGACATCACAAACAAGCCATTGAGGAAAACCAGCAGGAGAACAATCAGAAGGTCGGTACTTGGGGACATTTCTAAAATTTATCGTAACGGCAAAGCACGCTGCCCGGTTAAAGGAAAGGCCTGGAAGCTATCAATCTCGATCGCAAAATCAAAATTTTTTCTAAACCTGTCACTAGATTAACGGAACTGGCTCGTTTCGATCGTAAGCTCGATATATTAGAGCAAAAATCTACCTTCAGCTAAGTTCCAACCCCACAGCCGATCGACACAATCGATGATGTTTGTCGTACAATCTCCTTAACAGGCAAAGGGAAAGGGCCTTGGCCGATCGCGGATCAAAATTAATAAGTAAATCTACTTAATTACAAAAACGTAAGATCTAGATGCCTACAAAGCTTGCTATATAAGCATTCTTCCTTCTTCCTTCTTCCTTCTTCCTTCTTCTTAGCACATGACTTTCTCTTCAATAATTCGGATTCTGGGGCGATCTCCCCTAGCAACAGAACTACTTAATAAGCTCAAACGGCATCATTGCTTGGAACTCAACGGCATCGCCCGCTTGCCAAAAGGTTTGGTAGCTTCAGCCCTCGCACAGCAAGAGGGACGAAATTTATTGGCTGTGACGGCAACTCTGGAGGAAGCAGGGCGCTGGGTGGCGGGGCTGGAGGCGATGGGCTGGCAGACAGTGCTTTTTTACCCGACTTCGGAGGCTTTGCCCTACGAGTTATCTTACTCCGATGAAAGCGAAATGACGTGGGGGCAAATGCAGGTGTTGGCGGATTTGGTCCAGAAGGAAGAAATAACTGCCAATGCTAAGCCGATCGCGATTGTAGCTACAGAAAGAGCTCTTCAGTCTCATTTGCCGCCACCTGCTGCTTTTAAACCGTACTGTCTGACTTTGGCGCGAGGTATGGTTCAAGACTCGAAGATTTTAGATCGGCAATTGGCTTCGATGGGGTACGATCGCGTGGCGTTGGTGGAAATGGAGGGCCAGTGGAGTCGTCGGGGCGATATTGTGGATGTGTTTCCGGTGGCGGCGGAGTTGCCGGTGCGGCTGGAGTGGTTTGGAGATGATTTGGAGCAAATTCGGGAGTTTGACCCGTCTTCGCAGCGATCGCTTGATAAGATCGATCGGTTGATTTTGACTCCTACTGATTTTAGCGGGATTGTTGGGGCGGCTTTGGCCCAAAGGTGGAGTTTGAAAACGAACCGCGAAGAACCCCCCCCTGTTCCCCCCTTGGGGGGGAATGAGGAGGAAGGGGAAGGGAAGGTTATTAAGCGGTTGTTGGGTTTGGCTTTCGATCGACCGGCTTCTATTTTGGATTATTTGCCTCCTAATACTTTGGTTGTAATTGATGAACCAGGGCAGTGTGAGGCGCACAGCAATCGTTGGTTTGAAAATGCCGAGGAACAGTGGGAAGTTTGCGATCGCGAATCGACAAAAACAGCAAATTCAATTCCTTCTCCTCCTAAAATTCACCGCTCTTTTGCTGAGTCTATGGCGGATGTGGAAGGGTTCGATCGAATTTATTTTTCTGAATTAGCGGAATCTACTTTTTCGGTGCTAGCTGCGTCGTCTCCGCCGATTAATTTGGCTTCTCGCCCGGTGCCGGTGATGCCTCACCAATTTGCGAAGTTATCCCAAACGTTGAGGGAAGAACGCGATCGGGGTTTTACGATTTTTCTGGTTTCGGCTCAACCCAGTCGCTCTGTTTCTTTGCTCTCAGAACATGACTGTCCGGCTCAGTTTGTGGTGAATCCGCGCGATTATTTGGCGATCGACAAGTTGCAATTACAGCATATTCCGATCGCTTTGAAGTATAGCGGGCTGGCAGAATTGGAAGGTTTTATTCTGCCGACTTTTCGGATCGTTTTGATTTGCGATCGGGAATTTTACGGACAACATTCTCTCGCTACTTTTAGTTATATTCGCAAGCGTCGTCGCGCTGCTTCTAAACAAGTAGACCCAAATAAATTAAGCCCTGGTGATTTTGTCGTTCACCGTCAGCACGGAGTTGGTAAGTTTATCAAGTTAGAACGTTTGACGATCAATCGGGAACTCGCGAGTATTTATTGATTCAATACGCTGACGGTACGCTGAGAGTTGCAGCCGATCAATTGGGTGCTTTGTCGAGGTTTCGGACTGTCGGCGACAAAGTGCCAGATCTCAACAAACTCACAGGTCAAACTTGGGAAAAAACTAAAACAAAAGTTCGCAAAGCTGTTAAGAAATTAGCCGTAGATTTGTTGAATCTTTACGCAAAAAGAGCTAAACAAGTAGGTTACGCTTTTCCTCCTGATATGCCTTGGCAACAAGAGTTAGAGGATTCTTTTCCTTATCAACCAACGCCAGATCAGTTGAAAGCAACTCAAGATGTGAAACGCGACATGGAGGGCGATCGACCGATGGATCGCTTGGTCTGCGGTGATGTTGGTTTTGGCAAGACAGAAGTTGCTCTGAGAGCTATTTTTAAGGCGGTTACTGCGGGCAAGCAGGTGGCTTTGCTCGCACCGACGACGATTTTGACCCAGCAGCACTATCACACCTTGAAAGAGCGTTTTTCCCCTTATCCGATCGAAGTTGGTTTGTTGAATCGCTTTCGGACGGAAACCGAACGCCGGGAAATTCACAAGCGTTTGGCGACTGGGGAATTAGATGTAATTGTCGGTACTCAAGCTGTTTTAAGTAAAGCGATTAAATTTCGAGATTTAGGGCTGTTGGTGGTGGATGAAGAACAGCGATTTGGAGTCAAACAAAAAGAAGCAATTAAAGCTTTAAAAACAGAAGTAGATGTTCTGACTTTGACAGCAACACCGATTCCTCGCACTCTATATATGTCGCTATCCGGAATTCGGGAGATGAGTTTGATTGCGACTCCGCCCCCCAGCAGACGCCCGATTCAAACGCATTTGGCCCCTTATGACCCCGAAGCGATTCGATCGGCAATTCGTCAAGAATTAGATAGGGGCGGTCAAGTTTTTTATGTGGTTCCACGGATTGAGGGAATCGATGAGTTGGCGGCACAATTGCAGGAGATGGTTCCTTCTGCCAGAATTGCGATCGCCCACGGTCAAATGGATGCTTCGGAACTGGAATCGATTATGCTGACCTTTAGTGCGGCGGAGTTCGATATTTTGGTCTGCACGACGATTATTGAATCGGGTTTAGATATTCCCCGTGTCAACACAATTTTGATTGAAGATGCGCAACGGTTTGGTTTGGGTCAATTGTACCAATTGCGAGGACGGGTGGGACGTGCAGGCATTCAAGCTCATGCTTGGCTGTTGTATCCCAAGAAAAATCAATTGACTGATGCTGCAAGGCAAAGATTACGGGCAATTCAAGAGTTCGCGCAGTTGGGATCGGGTTATCAATTGGCTGTGCGAGATTTGGAAATTCGCGGTTCGGGAGATATTTTAGGTACGGAACAGTCCGGTCAAATGGAGGCGATCGGCTTTGATTTATATGCTGAAATGTTAGAAGAGGCAATTCGCGAAATTAAGGGTCAAGAAATTCCGAAAGTTGAAGACACGCAAATCGACCTTAGTTTGACGGCGTTTATTCCTGCCGATTACATCGGGGATTTGGATCAAAAGATGAGCGCTTACCGTTCTGTGGCTTCTGCGAATACGCCCCAAGAGTTGCAGCAGATTCAGGCGGATTGGTGCGATCGATACGGCCCCATTCCTCTTCCTGCGAAGCAACTGATCCGCATTGTCGAACTCAAACAAATCGCCAAGCAAATCGGTTTTTCTCGGATCAAACCGGAAAATAAGCAGCATATTGTTTTGGAAACCCCGATGGAGGAACCTGCTTGGAACCTACTCAAAGCTAATTTGCCGGAACATTTGCACTCTCGTTTTGTCTACAGCAAGGGAAAAGTGACTATTCGAGGTATGGCTGTTTTGACTGCGGACAAACAATTGGATAATTTGATTGATTGGCTGGGTAAAATGCAGGGCGCTTTGCCAGAAGCAAATATTAGCGTTTAAAAGCTGGGATTCTTACTAATATAATCGGCAATTTTAGCAATAGAATTGCGCATTTCTATATCGCTACCGCTGCGAGCATCAATCACCGTAATAATATATGCTTCGCCGTCAATACTCATCGCTACAGTTGTGCCGAGAACTAGGGAATTCTCTCCGGTTTTTTCACCCAACCACTGGACTTCTGTTCCTTGCAAAGCTGCAAATCCGATATTGCGATCGTACTGGCGGTTGAGAGTTTCTACTAAAAATTTAGCACCTGGTGTTTCGCCATTGTAAATTTGCACCATCATTTCATTGAGTTCGTTAACAGTCACGCGGTTGGGGCCAGAACCGGGATTGGCAGGCATAATCTTTTTCCCCATTAATTTAAAATTAACGCGGGTGACTTCGTAGCCACGATTTTCTAAGAATTGATTGATGTAATCTGAACCTAAATAATCGATCAGTTGATTGGTGGCAATATTGCTGCTACGATCGATCATTTCTTCTAATAGTGTTTTGAGCGGATAATTCTGCTTGGACTGAATTTTTGTCGATGAATCTTCAGTGAAATTGCCAGGAGTGACATAAACTTCCTTGTCCAGA
Source organism: Microcoleus sp. CSU_2_2 (assembly GCA_012035135.1). Classification (GTDB taxonomy): domain Bacteria; phylum Cyanobacteriota; class Cyanobacteriia; order Cyanobacteriales; family Microcoleaceae; genus Microcoleus. The sequence goes on along the minus strand of JAAUPI010000026.1, from coordinate 27,287 downwards.
CTTATTTGTTCTTTCGCAACTTTGTTCATCAGGGCGACAGCAATGGGAAGTTTAATTAAGCTGGCTGGACTGACTGGAGGTACATTGCCCCGCAGGTGTACGCATTCTCTAGAAAGGCGACAAATGCCGATCGAAGCCTTCGCAGATAAGCCACTTTGTCGAGCAACCGTCCGCAAAAAATCAGATTTTGTTTGCTGTAACTCAGAGATTGCTCCCGTTAAATTTTCGCGGTATTCTTGAATTTTTGAGATAGTTAGAGGAGCTAAAAATGAATTTTGCGGAATTTCTTGCAAGTTGTTGAGGGCTTGCTGCCAAAGGAATTGAGTTTGCTGCGCAGATTCGATCGACTGATTTGCCACTCGTCCAGTTTCTACAGCTTGGTCAGCTAAACGGACTGCTTGTTGCAAGTTGTCGTTAGCCCTTTGTTCTACTAATATTTGGATCTCGACTGCTTGTAGCTGCTTTAGTAGTTGTTCTTGAGGGCTAGCTGTGAAAGGTACTAAGCGGGAAAGCAGAGTTGGCTCTGGGGAAGGAGAAGGAGGTTGTTCTAATTGAGTGACAATTCGATCGCGGATTTTGTAGAGTTCGTCGAGAGAGCGGAGGTTAGATGATTGAGAAAATGAACTTGCGATCGTTAACACCTGAAAAAATCCGATCCCAGCTACTACTGCCAAAGTCTTGTTTGTGACAGGCCAAAAACGCCGCATCCCCAGCATAGTCAACATCCTCAAAATAATATTAATCGCTGCGCCAAAAAAAAGAGGGCAATTGCAGTTTAGCAGCAATTAACCCCCTCTAAATATTGTGTACTATCTACTTTTTGCGCCGGCGGCGCAAGTCAACACCCAACCGCTTTAGGTAATCCCAGCCGCGTTGGGGCCAGACACGATCGTTACCCGTCTTTTCGGCAATCCAGCGAGCTACTTTGGGGCCAGTCCATTCTCCGCCATCGGGGGCTGAACCTTGGAGGGCTTGTCGCAGTTCTTCTTGCTGTTCGGGATTCAGCAAGGATTTAGCTGGAGGGGGCTGGCGGTCTCCGCTGCGGTTTCTCACAGAGTTAGGCCCTTCTCGGTTATAGCGCTGGACAATTTCTTTGGCGTAGTCGTAGTTGAGGCCTACGACTTGGGCTGCTTGTTTGATCGTCCAATTTCTGGAAACCAATACTAGCAAGTGCCAGCGGCGGGACTCTGTGGTGTTGTCAGCCTGCCGGTAGCGAATTTTGAGTTCCTCTGCCGTCAGGTGAGATTCTAGGTGGGCTTTAGGTGGCATACCTCCATCGGGGCATCGGGAACTTCTTAACATATATCTTGCGGTTTAGGGATACTTCCGGATAAATTCTGATTTTAGGGATCGAAGAAACAAACTTCTTGTTTCTCCCCTCTACTGTTTTCCTTCAACGTCTAAGAATTTACCAGGAACTTTCTCGATTTAAAAGCGTCTGCTTGGGGATAATTTTCTGTCATTCGTCTCAATCGTCTATAGTGGCGATCGAGTCAGTGAGGTACGCGGGCGAGCGATTACCAATTACCTTTTTCCCAATTACCGGGCGTACCTGAATTTACTCAGAAGTGCTTCAGAAGTGCTATAGATGAAAATATTATTCGCAATACCAGCCCAGAAAATGTGTTGACAGCTCTCCTAATTTTTTTCTTAGGTCTAACTCCGTGGCTGCTGTCTTTGTTGGTGATGAAATCTTCAGAGACCCAAGCCCGCGAAAGGATTGCAGCAGCGAGGTTAGCCGTGGCAAACAGATCTCTGCGAACACAACTGCAAACGGCCGATCGAACTTACATTGAAGGTCTTGGTTATCCGATCGGTGATATCACTTGCGAGTATAATGCCAGGTCTAATTATATTCGCTGTGCTGTCAACCCAGAAGGCCCCTGTCAAGATTGTCGGTATTACAAAGCCCGAACTATTGACGTTAGGGGTGAAAAGATATAACTTGTACAGGGGTTGTATGCGTACTAGTGTTTGCAAATGTACTAATCATCGGTTAATATCTGCTTACGTGTAGGGATTGTTGTTCGAGCTTTTTCTCAGTGAAAAGCTGTTAAACTAGGCACTTAAACCTAATTAAGCAGTATTGCTATTAGGTTAGAGTTGGCATAATGGGTCGATCGCATTCAGTATTTTTCTCAAAAATTAGCTAAGACAACTCGCAAGTACCTCGATCGCGAATCTGCAAGCCGACTTTTCAAACACCTCCTGAAAAATTCTGCGTGAAAAAGGGTTCAAAGCATCGACTTTAACGAAAAACTAGCTCAAAGACTCTAAGTTGACACTACTTTGAGAACTTGGTCTGTCTGTAACACTATCCTGTCTTGGCGATCGAAACGAAGCAATTTCAAACCTTGATTTTTTATTTCCAGCGTGTAAGTTCTAAAACGATCGCAACCAGAGTTGATTTCTGCTAACTATTGTTTATAGGACTAAGGCTAACTGGGACACTCAAAGTGACCCATAGGGTACGTCAGGCAAATTTCTAGAGCGATTATTGAGAGTTTAGGAGCTGACGCACCTTACGAATTGTGACACGAGGCGAGAGTCCTAGTTTAATCTCAGTGAAAATAAAGTGCAGTAAACAATCTACAGAAAACTTCATAAGTCCATTGATGAGAATTTCTGGTATTATTTTTTACTGCGGTATGCAATAGATCTGTTTCTAACAGATACACAAAGCAGGAAGAAAGCAGAAGGTAAAAGAGAAACCCACAGAAAAATTATCAGGCTAAAAACTCCAAAATCTTGCTTCTCGTTCGGTGGCAATATTTGTCGTGCTATCAAATCATCAAGTAGCATAACTTCGTGCTGATTCAGATGGGGAAGCATTGACGGAGTTCTGCGCTTTTAAGCTAAGCGTGGGATTTCGATCGAACAATTCCTTACCTTCGGTTCCTTTTACCCTTATCCTAGTTTTCAAGACATGATAATTCTCATCTTGAAAATGGGTATCTTATACACAATCTGTGAGGTAATCTAACCATGCAAAGCATTTGCAACAAACCAATTTCCCCAACCCAACTATCAGGTAACTCTACCAAAAGCATTGCTGGCAAAAACTCCCGAATAACAGCAACTTATGCTGGCAATGGAAGGGAGATAGAGGTTGTTGCGACAAACTCCCTAAATGTACTGTTCATCGACTCCCAAGTCGAAAATTACCAGAGCTTTGTCAGCGGAAAAACAGTAGGTACAGAGGTATTTGTACTCGATTCGACGCGGGATGGAGTCGAGCAAATTACTAAAATTCTGGCTAATTGCAGGGATTTAGACAGCCTTCAGATAATTTCTCACGGCCGAGATGCGTGGCTGCAACTGGGGTCAACAGAACTCAGCAGCGACAGCTTAGAAACCTACAGTCATTTGTTGCAGCAGTGGGGAACAGCCCTCAGCGACAGAGGGAGTATTTTGTTATTTGGATGCAGCGTAGCTGCGGGAGAAAGTGGCAAAGCCTTCGTGCGACGACTGAGCGAAATTGCCGGTGCAGATATTGCAGCCTCGGACGACTTGACGGGGAGTGCGGCACTCGGTGGCGACTGGGAGTTAGAATTTGCGACAGGGGAAATAGAGGCGAGTATCGCGATTGAAAAAGAGGTGCTGGAAGCGTACAGCGGAGTCCTCAATACATTAGTTAACGAAACTTTCAAGGAATCCAAAGTTAGAGGGCCTTGGCTCTACGGAGGAAATAATGGGGCTGTATTCAATCCCCTCACTTCGGCTGCGAGTCAACCAATTCCTGCTATCACTGGCGGCACAGAATCAGGTGTACTGCCTGCTATTGGTGGCCAACCTCCTGGGAGTGGCGCTCTGCAATTAACTCCAGCAGCAATCACTCGGGCGTCCTTCGTCATCTACAACAACCCCGTTCCCGCAACTGACGGTATTAAGGTTAAATTTGATTTCTTTTCCTACGGTTCCACTCAGCAATTTGCAGCTCAGGGGCCATTTATTGGTGACCAGCCTGGGGACGGTATCAGTTTCTTCCTGATTGACGGAACAGCTAGTCCGAATGCGGCTGGTGGTTTTGGGGGTTCTCTGGGCTACGCTCAACGGGTAGATGCAGGCGTTCCTACCCCCGGTATTGCGGGAGGTTATTTAGGGGTAGGATTTGACGAGTACGGGAATTTTTCCACGTCTACCGCCTCTAGCACTCAGCCCAATTCTCTACACACAGGAGAAGGGCGTTCAGGGCCGATTCCACCTGCTGTGCCAGATGCCCCCAACATGACTGCTTTCAGGCCAGATTCAGTAACGCTCAGAGGCAATGCAACTAATAATTATCCGTTTTTAACTCAAGCTTTCGCTCCCTTTGGTATCGACAACATTCCTACCAGTATTGACTTTAGTGAAGCAGCTACTAGTCCTCCTGGTTTTAACTTCAGCAATACCCTCACAACTAATCGTGATGCGTCTAGAAGAAGAGTTCAAATTACCTTAGAACCTGTTACCAACCGCCTGATTGTTGCCTTTGATGGAGGTGACGGCACTGCTTTTGATGACATATATGAGACTACTCTGATTAATATCCCCGACCTAGCAGCAGCCAACGGCCCCATCCCCCGTAACTTGAAATTTGGTTTCGCGAGTTCCACGGGAGACGCTAACAATGCTCACGAAATTCAAAATCTGGTAATTGAGACAGTCAATACTGCTACCAGCCAAGCCGACATTGTGACGATTAAGAGCGGGCCGCAGGCAATCAAATTAGGTGGCAGCATTACGTACACCATCACCACTATCAACGACGGGCCAAATGCTGCTGAAAATGTCCTAATTCAAGATGAAATACCCAACGCACTACTTCCCGCCGACTTGAATCTCGCCCCAAGTGTAGTTGCTTCCAACGGTGGCGTTTATTCAAACTCGACGCGGAGCGTCATCTGGCCGACAATTCCGTTGCTCAATCCTGGCGAGACTGTCACTCGGACCCTGACAATTGTGTTGTCAAATCCTGCCTTGCCTCCGGGTTTAAGCCTGGGTAGGAGCTTCACCAACACGGCATTTAGCAGTTCCTCGACATTCGACCCCGACCTGAGTAATAACGATGGTTCAACACCCTTAGGTTTAGTTGATACCACGATTACTGAGACTGCTGCCGATCTGGTTACTACCAAAAGCGGTCCGACTACTGCTGCGGCTGGGTCAACGATTATCTACACGTTAAACACCGCCAATATCGGCCCAGATCCCGCAGTTGACGCTATTATCACTGATAGCATTGTTCAGGGTTTGGTGGGAGTTACGGCATCGGACGGTGGCATTTACAACCCGGCCACGGGGATTGTGACGTTCCCGCCTGTGACGATACCCAATGGTATTACAACTACTCGGACGATCGGCTTTGTTGCCCCAGCCAACCTGGCCAGCATCAGCAACACGGCCAGAAGCAGCTCAGATACTACTCCTGACCCGTTCCCCACCAATAACGACGGCAGCACCGAAAACAAAGACCGAACTCCTACCAATTCCTCTGTTCTCACCACGATTACGCCCAGCGCTGATGTTGTAACGACCAAAACTGGGCCGACGGCAGCCAACCCGAGCGCGGCGCTCAGCTACACAATTACCACAATCAACAACGGGCCGAGTCCTGCTGTTGGCGTTGTCATCACTGACAGCATCGTTCCAGGTTTGTTAGGAGTTACGGCATCAGACGGCGGTACTTACGACTCAGCTACGGGGGTTGTGACGTTTCCGGAGATCCCCTCTCTAGCTAATACTGCTACAGTTACTCGAACGATCGGCTTCACAGCCCCCCTGACCGGCGTCATCACCAACACGGCAAGGAGCACTTCCCCTACTGCCGACCCCACTCCGGGCAATAACAACGGTACAGATACTACTGCGATCGTCCCTACGACGATCGACCCTGGGGCAGATGTTGTTACCCAAAAAACCGGCCCGGCGAGCATCGTGGCAGGTGGCTCAATTTCTTATGTAATTACCAGCAGCAACAGCGGCCCCAAAGATGCCGCCAACGTCATCATCACCGACAGTCTGATTGCCGGCTTGACAGAAGTCAGCGTATCCGACGGCGGGACTTATGACCCAGCTACGGGCGTGATTACTTTCCCGGCGATCGCCAATTTACCGATCGGCACCACCCAGACCCGCAGCATCAGCTTAGTACCGCCATCTACGCTGACGAGCATCACCAACACCGTCAGAAGTTCTTCAACCACCCCAGACCCCAACTCAACTAACAACGACGGTTCGACAACCGCCCTGCCCGGTCAACCCGGAGGCAAAGTCACCACCACCTTCGTTCCCGGCGCCGACGTTCGTACCGAAAAAACTGCCCCGCCTACCCTCAACTCCGGTGAACAGCTTACCTACAGAATCACCACCACCAACCTTGGCACCGTGGCGGCTGCCAACGTCGAGATCACCGACAGTTTGGTACCCGGCTTAACAGATGTCATCGCCTCTCCTGGAGGTACTTACGACCCAATAAGTGGCCTCGTCACCTTCCCCATAACTCCCAGCCTCGCTGTCAATCAAACCGTGATCCGCACGATCAGCTTTGTACCGCCACCCACGCTGACCACGATCACCAACATTGTCAGGAGTACCTCGGACACTCCAGACCCCAACCCAACGAACAACGACGGCTCGACATCTGCCAATCCCAACCAGCCGGGGGGTCGAGTTACTACCGTCATCGGCACCGCCGCAGATATTTCCACAACCAAGAGCGGTCTCACATCGGCAACTGCGGGTCAGTCTGTCAGTTATACAATCACTACTTCTAATATCGGACCTGGTGCCGCAGCCAATGTCATTGTTACCGACAGCATCATCCCCGGTTTGACGGGAGTTTCGGCATCCGACGGCGGCGTATACGACTCAGTGACAGGGTTGGTGACTTTTCCGCCGATCGCCAGCTTGGCAAACGGCGCGAACGTCACCCGCATCGTTAGTTTAAGGATGCCAGATACTGGCAGCATCACCAATACATCCCGGAGTACCTCAACCACAGGCGACCCGAACCCTAACAACAACAACGGTTCAGCTCCGGGCGCCACTGTCACCACCAGCGTCGCTCCCGGTGCCGACTTAGTTACCGTCAAGACTGGTCTCACATCTGCTACAGCAGGTAGCTCTGTTACATATACGATAACTACTGTCAACAATGGGCCAAACGACGCTCAAGACGTAGTTATTACCGACAGCATCATTCCTGGTTTAACGGGAGTCACGGCCACGGGCGGCGGTACTTACGACCCTCTGACAGGGATTGTGACTTTCCCAACTATTCCCACCCTACAGAGCGGAGACAACGCGAGCCGACAGGTAACATTAATCGTGCCGACGGCCGGCAGCATCCGCAACACTTCTCAGAGTAGCTCGACCACTCCCGACCCCAACCCCAACAACAACGACGGTACGGCCCCAGGTGCAAGTGTCACTACGACAGTCGCGGCCGCTCCTCCCAACAACACCCCTCCAGTAGCAGACAACAGCAACGCGACGCTACCGCCCAACAGCGCTATCAGGCTGACCAACCTGGGAGGAACAGACCAAGACGGCACCGTTGTTTCCTTCACGATTAACACCCTGCCCGTAGCAACTCAAGGGGTGCTGTTCTTGGGCGACCCGGCTAACGGCGGAGTACCGGTGACGGCGGGTCAAGTTCTGACGCCTGCTCAAATCAGCCAGTTGTTCTTCCGATCGGCCGGCACTTTCACGGGGGCAAACTTTACTTACAGCAGCACCGACAATGGGGGAACCAGCAGCCTCGCAGCTAGCGTTTCTCTGATTCCGCCGCAGTTCAACGAACCGCCAATACCCGTCAACACGAATACAGGAGTAGCGCCGAACGCTACGGTCAACCTCACAGGACTGACGGCTAACGACCCAGACAGCCCGATCGCCTCCTATTCGATCGACACTTTGCCTCCAGCAGCCCAAGGCGTCCTGTTCTTGGGCGACCCAGCCAGTGGCGGAGTACCAGTGACAGCCGGTCAAGTCTTGACTCCAACCCAGCTTGGTCAGCTATTCTTCCAAGCCACAGGCGCGTTCACCGGAGCCACCTTTACCTACAGCGCCACAGATAGTCAAGGCGCCATCAGTCCCGCCTCTGCAACTGCCGCCTTGTTCCCCCCTCCCCCCGACCAACCGCCGATCGCGAATAATGCCAGCGTCAGTTTGGTGCCGGGAACCGCGGTTAACCTCCCCGGACTTGGAGGCACAGACCCCGACGGCACTGTGGTTTCGTTTACGATCGAAACTTTGCCACCAGCGAATGAAGGCATCGTATTCTTAGGCGACCCGGCCAACGGTGGAGTAGCAGTTACAGCCGGTCAAATTTTGACGCCAGACCAAATTACCCAGTTGTTCTTCCAGTCAACAGGGGCTTTCACGGGGGCAAACTTTACCTACAGCGCTACGGATAACGCCGGCGCTAAGAGTCCGGCAGTGGCCACTGTCTCTGCGATTCTGCCTGACTTTAACGAACCGCCGGTAGCGTTAAATGCCAATACATCGGTGGCCCCAGGCAGTACGATCGGCGTGACTGGACTTTCCGGCCGAGACGCAGATCCAAACGATACGATCGCCTCCTTTGAGATCGAAAGCTTACCCCCAGTAGATCAAGGTCAATTGTTCTTGGGCGATCCGGCAAGCGGCGGAGTTCCGATTACGCTCTTTCAGCGCCTGACGCCCGTTCTGGTGAGCCAGTTGTTCTTCCAAGCCTCCGGCAACTTCACCGGTACCAGCTTCACTTACAGCGCTACCGACAGCCGCGGTGCAGACAGTTTGGCTCCCGCTACTATCTCCATTACCCCATCGGCAACTCCAACACCAACTCCGACGCCAACTCCGACACCAACTCCAACGCCGGAACCAACACCAACGCCGACACCGGCGCCAACTCCAACTCCAACACCGGCGCCAACTCCAACTCCAACGCCGGAACCAACACCAACGCCAACGCCGGAACCAACACCAACACCCACGCCGGAACCAACACCAACACCCACGGGTCGGGTTCCAGAACCGGATACGGGTTGTGATTGCCCACCCTTGCCCCTGGTTCCGCCGGTCACATTTATCCAACCCCAGCAGCGGCAGATTCTCAACTTCGACTCAAATATCGCTGATTTCATCAACATCCAAAACGCCATCCTCGGAACTTTCGGAAACGACTTGTTAACGGGCGCCGACACTAACGAACTGTTTGTTGCCTTTCCTGGAGATGACACGGTACTTGGCGAAGGTGGCGCCGATATCGTCTTCGCCGATCGAGGGCAGGACTTCATCGCTGCCGATAGAGGCGACGACATCGTTTACGCCGGCAAAGAAACTGACACCGCCTTCGGGGGTAAAGGGCGCGATCGCCTGTTTGGCGATCGCAATTCCGACACGCTTTCTGGCGATCTCGATCCAGATACGATCGTCGGCGACAATGGCAACAGCTTCAACCTCACCGACAACGAAGGCGATTTAATCTTCGGTGGCGGAGGAGGAGATGCGATTGCTGGCACCCAAGGCAACGACACTGTTTACTCCGGCAAAGGTGGCGACAACACCTACGGTGGCATCGACGGCGACTTGCTATGGGGCGATCTCGGCCCGGATACTCTCTCCGGCGATCTAGGAGACGATTCTCTGTTCGGCGGTGTTCTTAACTCTTTTGTTAGCGACATTGAGGGACGCGATTTGCTGTTTGGAGGTGATGGTGACGACTTCGCCCAAGGCCAAGACGGCGACGACACAGTGGTGGGAGGAGACGGCCGCGATTTAATGTTTGCAGGCAAAGGGGCCGACGGCATTTTCGGCGAAACTAGCTCCGACACCCTATACGGCAATCGAGGTGCTGACACGATTGTCGGTGACTACGGCACTGCCGTTGGCAGCAACATCGCTACCAATGAAAGCGACTTAATTTTCGGCAACGAAGACGGGGATATCATCGGTGGCGGTAGCGGTAACGACAGCATTTATACCGGCAAAGCTGACGACTTAGCTTACGGTGGCAAAGACAACGACCTGATTTTTGGCGAACTCGGTTCTGATACCCTCGTAGGCGATGATGGCGACGACACTCTTTACGGGGGTCTCGCTGAATCTATTACAGGCGACCCGAATGGGCGAGATTTGCTGTTTGGCGGTGCCGGTAACGACTTCCTTGCTGGGGATGACAGTTCCGACTCTCTTAGTGGCGGTTTTGGCAACGATACCGTTCGCGGTGGCAGCGACGACGATTTACTGCATGGAGATGAAGGCGACGACTTGATGTATGGCGACGACGGCAGCGATATCATGTGTGGCGATGACGGTAACGATACCATTTATGGCGATCGGGCCGATGACACGGCTGTTTCCGTAGGTTCGCAAGGGCAACAAGAGTGCATTAGTGGCGATGCTGGCGATGACCTCATTTACGGCAACGAAGGGCAAGATACTCTCAACGGCGATGACGGCAGCGATACCCTTTACGGAGGGAAAGATAACGATATTCTCAACGGAGGCGCTGGGGATGACTGGCTGTCGGGCGACGGGGGCGAGGATACTTTAATTGGAGGTATTAATGAGAGCGATCGATTTGTGTTGTCTGCCAACAGCGGTAGCGATACTGTGCTGAATTTTGAAGTCGGAACCGATAAGTTTGCGTTAGCTGGCGGTTTGAGTTTCGATCGACTGCGAATTAACTCATCTGCCAACGGAACCGTTCTGCAAGTTGCAGAAACTGGCGAGGTGTTAGCTAATGTTTTTGGAGCTAATGGTGCTATTACTACTCTGGATTTTATAACCATTTCGAGGTAACTGGAGTTTAGACTAAGCAAGCTTAAGGCGAAATTAGTTTTAATTCCAGAACGTTGATTTTGAACGGCAACGGTCGCTGGCGAGTTAACCAGGAAGCTCAACCATAATCTAGAAGTGAGCGCGACCGTTGATGTTCTCCTTGCATCAATCCAGTCTTAAATGACTTACGGACTAATTTGTTCGATCGGGATTTCAATGATAAACTCTGCTCCGTGACCCAGTGCAGAAACACAACTTAGTTTGCCACCGTGTTCTTGCACAACTTTGTGCGAAATTGACAGACCCAAACCAGTACCTTTACCGGCTGGTTTTGTCGTAAAAAATGCCGTGAACAACTGCTGACTCACTTCTTCTGGCATACCGGGGCCGTTATCATAAATCCTAACTACAGCATTCGAGTTTTTGACTTCTGTCTTAATTTTAATCTTGCTGCGGTTAGCTTGTGCTTCCGCAACAGAACGCCCCTGATTGTCTTCCTCGATCGCGTCGATCGCATTGCCGATCAAATTCATAAATACCTGATTAATTTTACCTGAATAGCACTCCACCAAAGGCAAATTTCCATACTCCTTAATTACCGTAATTTCCGGATACCCAGCGCGCCCTTTGAGCCGACTTTGCAGAATCAGCAGCGTCCCCTCAATTCCTTCGTGCAGGTTAACCTTAGTCATTTCAGAATCATCCTTGCGCGAAAAATTCCGGAGCGATCGTACTATTTCCCGAATTCGATCGGCTCCTACTTGCATCGAAGACATCGCTTTTGGCAAATCTTCTAATAGAAAATCCAACTCAATATTCTCAATTGTATTTTGAATTTCTGCCGGGGGTTGCGGGCAGTGTTTCTGATACATATCAATCAAATTCAGCAAGTCTTCTGTGTAGTGACCGACGTGAACGAGATTGCCACAGACGCTGCTGACTGGATTGTTAATTTCGTGAGCGACACCGGCTACCATTTGACCGAGTGTAGACATTTTTTCGGTGTGAATTAATACTGCTTGAGTTTGCTGCAATTCCTGCAAAGTTATTTCAAGCTGAAGTTTTTGTTGGGTCAATTCAGTTTGCGATCGTAGTAAAGCTTCCTCGCTACGTTTTTGTTCGGAAATATCAGTAATCAACCCTTCCAAAGCTATCAACTCTCCAGAGTCGGAAAACACTCCTAAACCTTGTTCCCAAACCCACTTCAATTCTCCTGTTTTAGAAGTAATTCGGTAAGTAAGCTGATAGGGTCGGTTTTCTGCCAAAGCAACTTGTACCGCATTCCATAAATTATCTCGATCGTCCGGGTGAGTCAACTTGGCTATCGACACATTCCGAGTTGCGATAAACTCTTCCGGAGAATAGCCGGCTAACTGATAGGAACCTTCGCTGACAAACTCCATACTGCGATCGGGATCGTTACGAAAACGGTAAGCCATCCCCGGCAAATTGCTCATCAGTGTTGCTAAAGCCCGCTGACTTTCCCGCAAGGCTTCTTCAGCTCGTTTGCGATCGGTAATATCCGTCATCACTCCCAGCATACAGAGTTCGCCGCCCAAATTAATTAACTCTGCCGACAGCAGACATACCACCACCGATCCCGAATTCATCCGAAACTCGCATTCTTGATTGCGAACAACACCTTGTTCGTGCAGAATTTGCCTAAAATCAAGTCTGTCTTGCGACCTTACCCAAATATTTAATTCCGGTACGGTACGATCGATTACCTCTGTCCTAGAGTAACCAATCATCGATAAAAAACTGTCATTAACCTCAATAAATCGCCCTTCAGCAAAAGTAGTAATCGTCATCGGATCGGGACTCGATCGAAAAGCTTTAGAAAACTTTTCTTCCGACAAACTCAACTGTTTAATAGCTTGTTCTAACTGACTTGTCCGCTCTTGCACCCGGCATTCCAACACCTCATTAGCCTGCTTCAAAGCCTCCTCTGCTTGTACTCGATAAGTAATGTCGCGCACTACCGCTTGCAACCCCATCTTGCCACCAACATCCATAGAAGTTAGCAGCACTTCTGCCGGAAACTGCGAACCATTCAAGCGGCAGTGGAGCCAGTCAAAACGGCAATTTCCCGATTCCAAAGCCGTATTAATTCGCTCTTGAGATAAGCTGACAGAATCTTCGCCATTTGCTTGCAGCAGCGGGCTAAATTCCGAAGGATGTTTGCCACAAAACTCCAATTGAGTGCTGCATCCAAATAACTTTAACGTTGCCGGATTGCAATCCAAAAAACCATTTTCATCTAGTAGCATTACCGCATCGGTAGTCGATTCGTACAAAGTGCGAAACTTCCTTTCCGATTCTTGCAAAGAAGCAATCAATCGCATCTTTTCCTCTGCCGCCCGCTTTTGCTCGGTAATGTCCTGCATGATTTGAGAAAAGCCGTGCAACTCTCCACTGTCGTCGCGCAAAGCAGTCACAATAATGTTTGCCCAAAATCGCGAGCCATCCTTGCGAAGCCGCCAGCCTTCATCCTCATATCTATCTTCTGCGGTAGCTATCGCTAATTTTTCTTGAGGCTTGCCGAGTTCAATATCTACCTTCGTGTAAAAATACTCAGATTGCTTGCCAACTATTTCATGCGATCGATATCCCAAAATGCGTTCTGCTCCCGAATTCCAGCTAGCTACATAGCCCTCAGTATCTAACATGAATATTGCGTAATCCTTGACGCCTTCAATTATCAAACGCAAGCGTTCTTCGCTTTCTCGAAGTGCAGACTCTGCCTTCTGGCGCTGAGTGATATCTTCAACAAAACCTTCGTAGTAAAGCAATTTACCGTCTTCATCCTGGACAGCCCGCGCATTTTCGGCGATCCAAATTATTGTTCCGTCTCGGCGATAAATCTGCGACTCAAAATCCGACACGATGCCCTCTTCTTGCAAAGCAGAAACAAACTCGTCGCGCCGCTGGGGATCGACGTAAAGCTGATCGCTGATGTCAGTGAGGCTCATCATCAATTCTTCGGGAGAATTATAACCGTAAATGCGAGCCAGAGCTGGGTTAGCGCTGATGTAGCGACCGTCATGTGTTGTTTGGAAAATGCCTGATACAGCATTTTCAAACATACTGTAATATTTTGCTTCCATTTGGTGAAGTGCCTCCTCGACATTCAGGCAGTCGATCGTTTTGTTTTCCAATTTACAGTCGATCGTTGTATTTTCCAATTGATGATTTCCCACTTTTGAATACCCTGCTTTTTTTTGTGACTTCAATATTTTTGGTCAGCCTTCAGTAAAAATTTAGTCGTTAAGTAGTCAGGCGGAGAGATGGTGTGTCACTGCACGGCAAAAGAGCAATCGGAAAAAGCCAGCGAATAGCTTCATCCTACTCGTTTCTGCTTGCAATGATACAATTGTGTCCCTTCATGCCGTCTACTTAGCTGTTAATTGTAGTTGCTGCTGATAAAAGTTTAGTCGGCATGGCTTGCCTTATTTTGAGGCCCGACTGGCTGTAAAGGTGAGGTTTGCCGATCGATCTGACTTTGTTGCAGAGATCCGATCGCACCCCGCCCTTGAAAATCTCCCTGAATATATTAGCAATTGAACACCCTGAAATCCGAAAGCTTACAACTCAGTACAGAACTGAGCTGACTATGTAAAATTGTCACAATCGGGGGGGATATTGTTGTATCAAAAAATTCATATTGGGGTAGTTAGTTGAAAAAATTTCTGTAGCGGTTCTGGCATTTGGGCCAAAATCTCGGATTTGAGGCGGAAAAAGTCGCGAGCAAGTCTGGTAAAATCCCGATACAGACAGCAGGCTCTAAAATCTAACATCTAAAATCTAAAATCTAAAATCGCATGACTGATTCTCCTCTGTGGCCTTCTTTGCTGCAACAATTGCTAGACAGACAATCTCTCGATCGCTCTCAGGCGGCTGACTTGATGCACGGATGGCTCGCAGAAGCTATTCCTCCCGTACTCTCAGGCGCAATCTTAGCTGCACTCCAAGCAAAAGGCCTCTCTCCTCAAGAATTAGCCGGAATGGCTAAGGTGTTGCAGTCTCAGTCTCTCGCAGGCGAATCCCAAAGCATTCTCGATCATCGCCCCTCCGCAGTCCCAAATCTCAAATTAATTGATACTTGCGGCACCGGCGGTGACGACGCTTCAACGTTTAATATTTCAACTGCTGTCGCTTTTGTAGCCGCCGCCAGCAAAGTTCGAGTCGCCAAACACGGAAATCGATCGGCCTCTAGCAAAGTCGGTTCTGCTGACGTACTCGAAGCTTTGGGAGTCAACCTCAACGCCGATCCCTCCAAAGTCAAAGCCGCTGTAGATGAAGTAGGGATCACCTTTTTATTTGCCCCAGGTTGGCATCCAGCAATGAAGGCTGTAGCGCCGCTCCGGCGCACTTTGAAGGTACGGACTGTTTTTAACCTTTTGGGCCCGCTCGTCAATCCTATGCGCCCTACAGGGCAGGTAATTGGGGTATTCGATCCGAGTCTGATATCAACTATTGCCCAAGCTTTGGGCGAGTTGGGGACTGAGTTGGCTGTAGTCCTTCACGGTAGAGAAAAGTTGGACGAAGCGGGTTTGGGAGATGTTACAGACTTAGCGATTTTGTCGGATGGCAAAGTGGAAATAACGACTTTAGATCCTGAAAAATTAGGTTTGACACCAAGTCCGATCGGCTCGTTAAAAGGAGGTAATGTTGAGGAGAATGCCGAGATTTTGCGGAACGTTTTGCAAGGTAAGGGAACGCCAGCTCAACAGAATGTGGTAGCTTTGAATGCATCTTTGGCACTTCAGGTGGGAGGTGTAGTTCCTTTGGGTTCTCACGCAGCAGGAGTTTCTCTAGCTAAGGACATTTTAGCGAGTGGCGAACCTTGGTTGAAATTGCAGCAGTTAATTGAATTTTTGCGTTGATATCAACTCATGGGCATCGGGCACTGGTGCTTCCTTTTCCAACACGTAGGGTGCGTCGCCATCAACTATCCACAAATCATACCAAATCCGGGTTACTTACCCCTTTTATAATCTCGTAAATCTAGTAAATGTAGGGTGCGTCGCTACGAACAACTCTCGTTGCTATTGGGAGATCTCATAGCGACGCACCATACCAATTATAACGGGGATGGGAAACCCGGATTTGGTATCAAATCGCAAATCTAGCAGCGACGCACCATACAAGGGGCGGATTTAGCGACGATGTTTTTCACCATCGATAATATCGATAAGGATCGTCCCCCATCTCAAAACCCGTCTTGTAATCCGAGTGATAAAACTGATTACTCGAACCGTTAAACACAACTCCATCTACCTGAAAACTAGCCCCCAAATTAGCCAAAATCTGAGCATTTGTCCGAGTTTGCCGCCAGCGCGTAAAACGCAAATAAGTCTTAGCATCAGCATTCAAACTATCCGGGTCAATCTGAGAGAAAATCGCCACACCCTTACCGACAGCAACCCGACTCAACAAACCATTAGCAGCTATTTCACCCCCAGACTTAATCAACCAAGTATCATAAAAAGAGCGCGATCGTAAATCCGAACCGCTAACTCCCTTCAACTCATCCCAATTCGGAACCGCCAATGCACCTCCGAAATCCTTCGCTTGCTGTAAACTCACACCTAAACCAGCAACAGACACTTGTCTCGGCAAGAAAAATGCCTTCCCGCCACCATTCAAATAACTTCGTAAATCGGCATCTTTAACATTCGCTTTTGACCCCACAATCGCCAAACCAACATCCTTAGAGAGCGAATCGGCCCGCTGATAAATTACCCCCAAACTGTCCAACTTCTTCGCATCCCCATCTCCCCCAATTAAAACTACCCGCTGCGGCTTCCCAAACACCGGAGAATTAATCCCGTAACTCATAATTTGTTGAACTAATTGCGCGGCCCCACCATCTACTGAAAAATGGTCTTCCAAATCCAACTCATTTAAAATTAGCCGTCCTTTTCCGTAATCCAATTCCATCAAAGGTGAATAAGCCAAATCAAACTCAGACTCCAAAATTGGCCTCCAAGAACTGTGGTGAGGCTTCTCAATTGAAGCACTGCTGACACCACCACGATTTCCCCAATGCCAACCGTACCAAGGCATATTTGCCGGACTCAATCTTGCCCCAGTTTGAATCGTATCTGGATAGCCTTCAACTAGCGTACTTTCCCCCATCCAATCCCGCAAATCTGCCTCGTCCAAACCGCCAACTGCCGGATGGCTGCTGTCAACTGGATAGACGCGACGACTTACGTGTTCGGCAACCCGTAAACCCATATTTTGTAGCCATTCCCGGCGTTGAGGAAACACAATTGCTTTGCCGCCATTCCGCACAAAATTTTCCAAATTTCCCGGCAAATTTTGCCCGCTAGAAAACGCTTCCCGACCAATAATTAATAGCGATGAAACTTGCGAACCATTCCAAGGCAAAAGCTCGTAACCCAACTGTTTTAACATTGCCGATGTTTTGCCAACTGGATCGAATATTGCTACCGCATCTTTTACTTTGGCTTGATTTGCAAAAACCCGGAACGAAAAAGTATCAGAATGCGGACGATCGCCCACTCTCGCAGTCAACCTAATTTCGCCTTCAGCCTTGCCGGAAATTGTATTTGGCAATTTCAAGTCAATTGGGAAAAACAGCGTCTTTGCCGCCTCAATACTCCCCTTTTTTTCGCCACTTCCCACCTGGTCTCCACCCACCAAAACCCGCCAATTAAATGCAAAATCTTGCTTCGTCCTTGTATCGTTAATTAACACTATTTGCTTCGCCAATTTTCCGCCAGCAAAAAAGCTGTGATCTTTGGCAGTAAAATCGGGATTAGCATTAGCAATCCAAGCCAATGTCGGGCCGTTATTATTCATAATTGCCTCGCCCCCAGGATGAATCTTGTAAGCTTCGGGCTGCAAAAGATGCAAAAGATTATTCGATACCTGCTTCAAATAAACGCCCCGGCGTCCAGTTTTAAATCCTCCCAGATCTACTTTAGTTCTGCCAGCATCCAAAACCTCCCAACCGTGACCATCTTGCCAAGGAATCATCCCCCCAGACATCCCAAAAGTCCGCCAACTCCGCCAAGTATTGGTACTGAATAAGTTCTGCAATTTTTGGAAAGCCGGTGCAAAATCTAAATCCTTACTCATATGCCAGCTTTTATACTCTTGATCCTTAACAAATTGCTCCCGAATTTTATATTTATAAGCTTTTGTTTCCAACTCGTAAGCTTGTTTGCCAAAATAAATTGCGGTAAACTCAGTCATCCAAGGTTCGCTGAGAATTACCTTATTAAAACCTTCGCGAGCTCGCATCATCGTTGCATGCAAAGGCGTGCCAAATTCGACTACCATATAGGGCATTTCCGCAGTTTTGCTCCACTCAGAAATCCACTCTTCTCTTTCTTGAAGTGGGATTACATTCAAATAAGAATTCAGCGAATAAACATCGCCAAAGGTTCCGCCTTGGTGTACCATCACGGGTCTAGTTGGGTCGATCGATTTCATAGCAGCAAAAGCTTCATTGCCCAAGGGCGTTTTTTCCTGTAAACGCTTGTCTTCTATGGGTCCGATCGTTCCCTCCACTTTTCTTTTGCCGATGCGGCGGGGATTTTGGTCGTCGCCATTGCCGAAAAAATTAGGACTTGTCGCCCACATTAATACTGACGGATGATTGCGGTAGCGACGCATCTCTGTCGCCATTCGTCCTTTCCAGCGATCGATTAATTGGCGGTTATTCCACTGTCCAGTCCAAGCGACACCAGTAATGTCTAAAGCAGGTGCCATAATTGGAAAACCTTTGAGGTCTGCTCTTTCGGAAAAGAGTTCTCGAAAGTGCCACCGACCCCGTTCGTCGTGATTCCAAGGCCACATTTCTGCTATATTATAACCAGCTCGAACATAGCCTTCAATTAATTTGTCAGAAACTTCGACAGTGCCACCTTCCCAAGTATCGGAATGCAGGGCAGGTCGCAGGCGAAACTCAGTTCCATTTAAGAAAAACTTCCGCCCTTCTACCCAAAATTCGCGGAAGCCGAAAGGTTGGTCGTATTGCGTGTTAATACCACTACCTTTTACTGACAATTGCAGCGTGTAGAGGTTTGGTTTTCCGGCATCCCAGAGGCGGGGATTCGGCCATTGCCACTCGACTTTTACAGTTTGCAGCGGTTTAGCTTGAACGTTAGCAGTGCTTGTGAATTCTTGTTCTACTTTGCCCTTTTCATCGAGCATTTTAGCGACAAGCTGAACTTGACCGTTTTGCACAACGTCTTTGAGTTCTACATCTAATTGAACTTGCTTTTTTCGGGTGGAAGTTTGCACAAATACGTCACTAACTAGGGGGCCAGACGGAACGCTGAATAGCCGGACTTCGCCAATAATTCCCCGCGATTGTAAGTTGGATTTTGTGGTGTAGATTTCGGTAGGACTCATAATCACGGCTTTTTCCTTTTCGTCGGAGACTGCCGCGACTAAGATAGAAATAGTATTGGTGCCTGATTTGGCTACTTTGCTAATGTCAACAGTGCCGTAAGGCCATTCAATTTGACCGCAGTTAATACCATTGACAAAGATGACAGCATCGGTACTGACTCTGGCTAAATCAATGAAAATCCGGCTGTTTTTCCAGTCGCTGGGAATGCTTACGGTTCTTTGATACCAGGCTTTTGAGAGTTGTTTGTTGTTGAATTTTTCCCAATCTTTACCGTTGCCACGAGAGATGATTCCGGGTATGAATTCGCTTTTTTCTTCTTGCCAATCTCCGGGTACCCAGATGGCACCCCAACTTGGGGATGCGGGGGGATTTTGGGGGTTGCCGATCGCGGGGACAAATTGCCAAGTTCCGTTAAGATAGATTTGGTCGCGTTTGGTGTCGATCGCACTGGTGGTAGCTAGAGTAAGATTGGGAAAGCCGATCGATCGAGCTGAGTTACTCGCCACATTGGAATTTTGAAGTGCGTAACCGATGAATCCAAAGACAAGTGCTGCTGCGAAAAATAATCCGATAATTTTTGCCAGCTTGTTGTTCACGGTAATTTTCTCCCAGAAATCAGCTTATCGAATCTATCTCTTCATCCACAATAGCAAGGAGAGTGCTAGAGTCATGCGATTTTAGATTTTAGATTTTAGATTCAAGGGAGTGGGAGAGTGAGAGAGTGAGAGAGTGGGAGAGAGTGGGAGAGAGTGAGAGAGAGTGGGAGAGTAAACGAAACACAGTCAAATTCATTTGTGTATCCGTGTCCGAATCCGTGTCGTGCTCTTCTTCAAATCAGTCTCGGGGAAGATGACAAGCCCCCCTAGATAGAGTTTACTGGAGAAAAAACAAATAATCATTAATTATATCAAGTTCGATCGATCGCTTGTATTTATTAACGAGTGCGAGCGTCCCGCTCGATCGCGGGACGCTCGCACTCAAATGATGACTGATTCATCGGACATTATATTAAAAATCTTTCACCTTTAGTAAAGGAACTAGCGCGCGATCGCGATCACTACAGGTCAACCAAAATGAGTTTGTTTCAGTTACTGCCCTTACCCATTAAACCTTACAGTATTTTTAAATGTACCGCTGGCACGGCACTGTTGCTGACAACTCTGTTACTGCTGGCACTCAAGGCAATTGCTGCAACCTTTTTTTTTGCTGCTGCGGTTAGTATTTGGTATGCTGGTTTAAAGTCCACAAAACAAGAACTAGAAACCGAACGAGATATTATTTCAAAAGTAATTGACATAGCGGCCTGTTTGATTGTAGTCCTCGATCGGGAAGGTCGGATTGTCCGCTTCAACCAAGCTTGCGAAAAAACCACGGGATACTCATTTGCTGAAGTTGAAAATAAATGCGTTTGGGATGTATTTTTGATTTCCGAAGAAGTCGAGCCAGTCAAAACATATTTTACCAAATTTAAAACCAAAGACTTTGCCTGTGAGTATCAGAACTATTGGCTGACAAAAGGTGGGGACAAACGCTTAATTTCTTGGTCAAATACAGTTATTAACGATCGCGAAGGTTTGGTAGAATATGTAATCGCAACTGGCATCGATATTACCGATCGCCAACAAGCCGAAATCGCGCTAGCTTTATCATACGAGCAGCTAGAAACTAGAGTCAAACAGCGCACAGCCGAATTAACAGTAGCTCAGGCTGCGCTGCAAGCTGAAGAAGAAAAATTTCGTTCTTTAAGTTCCTGTTCCCCTGTCGGCATTTTCATGGCAGATATTCAGGGGCGCAGTACCTATGCAAACCCTCGATGTCAGGCGATTTTTGAGTTGAGTGGTGACGAAATTTTAGACGCAGGTTGGGTACAAATAATTCATCCAGAAGAGCGCGATCGAGTATTAGCCAATTGGTCGAATTATACCACCGAAGGTAGCAAATATGCGATCGAATATCGCTTGCAAACCTCAGAGGGAATTGTGCGCTGGGTTAATGTTTGTTCTTCGCCAATGTTCTCCGACTCTGGCGAACTGATCGGACACGTCGGCACAGTCACAGATATCACGGATCGGCAACAAGCACAAGCAGCTTTATCTAGCAGCGAACAGCAACTGAGAATGTTGCTAGAAAATACGCCAGATATCATTATTCGCATTGACAAAGAACTGCGTTATGTCTACGTCAATCCAGCAGTGGGAAAAACTCAAGGACAACCAGTTTCGTACTTTATCGGCAAAACCAGTCAAGAAATAGGAATGCCACCGGAACTGTGCCAAAAGTGGGACGAAACTCTGCATAAAGTCTTAGAAACAGGTCGGGAAGAAATCATCGAATTTCAAGCGCTATCAACTAGCGGGTTCAGAACATATCAATCTCGCGTAGTTCCAGAATTTGACCAAGAAGGTGCTATTCAATATGCCTTAGTTGTAGCACGAGATATCACCGAACTTAAAGTTGCCGAAATCCAAAAAGCTCAGTTGATTGTCGAACAAGCAGCCAGGGAAAAAGCAGAATTAGAACAACAGCGATCGGCATTTTTAGCAGAAGTTAGTAAAATGCTGGCTGCTGCTTTTGACGGCGAAACGGTGTTGCAAACAGTGGCAGATTTAGCCGTGCCAATTGTAGCAGACGGGTGCTACATTCACTTAACAGAAAGCGATGGTAATGTGCGCAAAGTCGCGATCGCTCCCGCAGAAATTGGCAAGGTGAATGCTGTGAATAAATTGAAGATGTGCAACCCGCTTGACGAGAATTTTGTAAATAGTTATCCCTTAGTAATTCGCAGCGGAAAATCTGAACTAATTGCCGAAGTTGATGAAGAAATTCTAGCAGCCGGAGCCCAGAATGAAGCAGAACTAGAAATATTACGATCGCTCAATATCGGCTCTCACGCTTGCGTGCCGATGATTGCCCGCGGACGGGTAATCGGCGCTATTAGCTGCTTTACCTCAAAGTCCGATCGCCGCTACAATTCCGAAGACATGGCAATGTTAGAAGACTTAGCTTACCACGTGGCGATCGCCCTGGACAATGCCAGACTTTATACAGCAGCACAGCAAGCACTGGCTCAAACATCAGAATCCTTTGCTTTAATTGACTCGCTCCTAGAAGCTTCTCCTTTAGCGATTTGCTTTCTCGATCGCGAAATGCGTTTCCTTCGCATCAATCAAGTCTTAGCAGAACTAAATGGTTTGCCGGCCCAACAGCACTTGGGGCAAGATTATTGCCAACTGCTACCAGAATCGGCGGCCCAATTTGCACCGATAATTCAACAAGTTTTAGAAACAGGTCAGCCAATTTTAAACGTAGAGATTAGCGGTGAATCTAAGGGGAAACCGGGATATTTCGGACATTGGGTAGGTAACTACTATCCGGTAAAAAATGCCAGCGGACAAATACTTGGGGCAGGCATAATTCTCACAGATATTACCGCAGCTAAACAGACAGAAATAGCTTTGAAAGAAAGCGAAAAGCGGTTCCGCAGCGTGGTAAAATCCAACATGATCGGCATCGGTTTCTGGGATATAAATGGCGAAGTTACTGAAGCTAATGAGGCTTTGCTCGATATGATCGGATATAACAGGGAAGACGTGGTTTCGGGAAACCTGTGCTGGTTAAAACTCACGCCACCGGAATACCAACATCTCGATCGCGCAGCCCTCGCTCAAATCCAAATAGAAGGAAATTGCACGCCTTTTGAAAAAGAATACATCCGCAAAGACGGTTCGCGATTCTGGGTTTTAGTCGGGGGCGCACACTTTCAAGGATGCACGGAGAAAGGCTCGTTCTTCGTGCTCGATATTAGCGATCGCAAACAAGCTCAAAACCAGATCCGAGAAAACGAAGCACGCATCGCCCACCAACTAGCAGAACTGAACTTAGTTTACAATACCGCACCAGTCGGGCTGTCCTTTGTCGATACCAATTTGCGCTACGTGCGCATGAACGAATACCTCGCTGCGATCAACGGCCGATCGATCGCAGATCACATCGGACGCACTGTCAGAGAAGCGATTCCCGAACTCGCCGATGTAGTAGAGCCGATTTACCAACAAGTGCTCGCAACTCAAACCCCGGTACTAGACTTAGAAGTTCAAGCCGAAACCCTGCAACGGCCGGGAGTGATTCGAGATTGGCTGGTCAGTTTTTACCCCGTGTGCGATGAATTGGGCAAGCTTTTAGGCGTCAGCACCGTCGTCACTGAAATCACCGATCGCAAGCAAGCAGAACGGGCTGTAAAGCAAAGCGAACTCATATTCCGGCGACTGTTCGAGTCCAATATTTTTGGAGTCGCGATCGGCGATTTCACTGGTCGGATCGCCTACGCTAACGACGCCCTGCTCAACATGGTGGGCTATACCCGCGCTGACGTACTCTCTGGAGCCATGCGGTGGGATAAAATGACCCCCCCCGAACTCTTACACCTCGACGCCCTGGCGGCACAAGAACTGCGGGCTAAGGGAGTGGCAACTCCTTTTAAGAAAGAGTACATTCGCAAAGACGGCAGTCGCGTGCCGATTCTGGTGGGCGCGACGACTTTGGAGGTGCGCGATCGCGAACCAGAGACGATCGTGGGATTCTACATTGACTTGACTGAGATCGAGCGGGTGGCAGCCGAACTCAAAAACAATCAGAAACGGCTGCAAATCGCTCAGCAAGCAGGCAAAATCGGAACTTTTGAATGGAACATCCAAACCAATCGAGTCTCGTGGACGCCAGAGTTAGAAGCTTTGTACGGGCTACCTGTGGGGGGTTTTGGTGGCAAATATGAAAGTTGGGTGGCAATGGTGCATCCAGACGATCGCGCCCTTGCCGAACAGCAGGTGCGATCGGCCGCTGCTTCAGGCGAGGAATTAGACATGGAGTTTCGCATCTGTCGCCCTGACGGGAGTTGGCGCTGGATCGCTTGTAGGGCTACTGTGTTTGAGGACGATCGAGGTTTGAAAGAGCGGATGATCGGGATGAATATGGACATTAGCGATCGCAAACAGGCAGAAGCAGCGCGATCGGAAATCAATCAAACTCTCGAAGCCTTAATTCAGGCTTGTCCTCTGGCAATTACCGTTTTTAGCGCCGACGACGCTACGGTAAAAATGTGGAACCCAGCCGCCGAGAGGATTTTTGGCTGGAATGAATCAGAGGTGCTCGGCAAGTTTCTGCCCAGCATTCCTCCAGACAAGCAAGAGGAATTCAAAGCTAACTTGAAAGGGATTCGGGAAAAAAATGCGATCTCCGGAGTGGAAACCCGTCGCCAAAGGAAAGATGGCAGCCCGATCGACATTGGTTTGTGGGCAACTCCTGTCCGCGATAGCAAGGGCAATATAAACTGTATGTCGATCGTCGCCGACATCAGCGATCGCAAGCAAGCAGAAGCAGAACGCGCTCAGTTGCTCGATCGCGAACGGGCGGCGCGGGCTGAAGCTGAAGCGATCAACCGTCTCAAAGACGAGTTTTTAGCGACTCTCTCCCACGAACTACGCACACCTTTAAATGCAATTCTGGGCTGGTCCCAGGTGTTGCGCCGTGGCAATTACACCCCAGAGGTTTTAGCCTCGGCTTTGGAAGCGATAGAGCGTCAGGCAAGGGTGCAAACGCAGCTAGTGGAAGATTTGCTGGACGTTTCGCGGATTATTCAAGGCAAACTTTGTCTCAAAAACGGCTGGTTCGACATCGTAAAGGCGATCGAAGTGGCCGTGAATTCAGTCGATTTCATGGCCCAAACCAAGTCTGTAACTGTCAAATCCCAATTTAACCCCAACGTGGGATTGATGTGGGGTGATGGGCCGAGATTGCAGCAGGTAGTGTCGAATCTGTTGACTAACGCTGTTAAGTTTACGCCGTCGGGGGGCACGGTGACATTGCGGCTGTCTGCGATCGGCGGAAATGGAGAATCTACCCATTTGCAAATTCAAGTCAGCGATACTGGCAAGGGTATTTCTCGTGAGTTTCTGCCCTACGTATTCGATCGCTTCCGACAAGCTGACGGTTCGATTACAAAAGCTCATGGCGGTTTGGGACTCGGATTGGCAATTGTCCGGCACTTGGTGGAACTCCACGGTGGCACTGTGCGTGCCGAAAGTCCCGGTGAAGGCGAAGGTGCGACTTTTACGGTGACGCTGCCGCTCAAACAGCCAAAAAGTCAGAAGTTAAAGTTGAGAGAGGAAAGGCAATTTGAGCTTTTGAGATCGAACCTTCTGGGCGGGTTAAAAGTTTTGGTGGTAGACGACGAACCCGACAACCGCGAGTTTTTGACAGTGATACTGTCCGGGTGCGGGGCAAGTGCGATCGCGGCTGCTTCGGCAATGGAGGCGATCGAAATTTTAGAGCATTCGCAGCTCGATATTTTAGTCAGCGATATCGGTATGCCGATCGAAGATGGCTATTCGCTAATCCGCAAAATCCGCTCTTCTGAATCACAGCAGATCAAGCGATTACCAGCCGTAGCCCTAACAGCTTACGCTACAGAACAAGACCGCAATCGAGCGATCGAAGCCGGCTATGACGAACACTTAACCAAGCCGATCGATCCCGATCGATTCGTAGCAGTTTTAGCCAAATTAAAAGGTTCTATAGCCGTTGACAGTTGACAGTTGACAAATCGAGTAGGTTGGGTTTCACTTCGTTCAACCCAACACCTTTCGGTTTAAGCACGAGAATTATTCGTGGCGACGCACCCTACGCTCCTGCTCATTATAAAGGGGGTAACAAACCCGGATTTGGTATTACAGCCCTGCGTCGCGATCGTCCCCGCTCGCACTCATTAATTCCGATTCAAACGGACGCGATCTAACTTTACTTCAAATCCAGCAAACCGCTAGTTTTCAACTTAGGATTAAACCGAATTTCCTCAGTCACACCACGAGCTTTTAACTGCGAGAAAATTTCATTTTCTACTCGACGCGCGACATTTTTCAACAACTTATCTTTAGCAATTTCATCGGCCACAATACCTTCATAACTTGCCACTTCTGCCGCCGTCATCACATTTTTAGTATCGATCGGATCGTTCCACAAAGCAGCATCGCTATCATTCCCAGTCGGTAGCGAACCGTTTTCAGCAATCCAACTCGATCGAATGCTTTCTAGAATAGTGCGGTTTGGTCGATCGATTGTTTGGACTTTCAGCCAGTAACAATGTAGAGGTTGGCGCACTAGATGCTGTTTGAGGCTGAGATAAATATCGCGAGAATAGCCCACAAATTTTAGCACTTTCTCATTGTCAAAAATCCCATAAACGCCGATTTTTCCCTGTACGAACTCCGGCAACTTTCCCTCAGAGTCAATGTAGGGAAATAATTCTAAGCTAGCGAGAGATTGAATATCTTCTGTCATTTTTTGTGAATAGTCGATCGTAAATTATTCCTACCGTTTACCAAGTAACAAGGCTCTCGCATCCTCCGCCTTGAAGTGGATTGTTTTTAGGGCGGGGTTTAAATCGCAAGCCCCTAAAAACTCCGCCCGCAACTGTCAACACTTCGACAAGCTCAGTGACGGCTGTCAACAGTCAACACTTCGACAAGCTCAGTGACGGCTGTCAACTGTTTTCGTTGACACTCCTCGGCCTGAAGGCGCGAGGATTCTTGAGGAATTTCTACCTCAATTTCCCTATTTCTAGAGTTCCCAGACTCCTCACGTTTGCTCAATTGAGTGTGAGGATATCTTCTGGGCGTTTAGGCTCGAACGCCCGGTTTCGCGGAGTCCCCGCGTACCAATTTCACAGCCCGATCACGAAGAGTTTTTGCTGCACCTATATCAGCGTGTTCGTGGTAGCCACATTCACTGCAAATGAACTTTTCGCCATCTCTATTAGACTTGTCGATGTGACCGCAATTGCGACATTCTTGACTGGAATATTTGGGATTAACCTTGATGACGATTTTTCCTTGCTTCGCAGCCAGATACTCAATCTTCAGTATTAACTCGCCCCAGCCTGCATCAGAAATAGAACGGTTTAAACCTCTCTTCCTTGATTGCCCATTTTTCAGAAATCTACCTGTTTTTTCGTCAACCTTCACTCGACATCGGCGCATCAGTTTGAGTCGATGTGGGGTATTATCCCCAGCACCTCTCAGTTAGAACTGGACGTGCCCGTTTCCGTGCATCCAGCTCCCGATATTCTTAGGGATTGACCCTTTTGCTCATGTGT